>NZ_CP062976.1:0-330700 GCF_014898075.1 Neisseria yangbaofengii | reverse complement strand
CGTGGCGCAAGCCTATACGTTTGCCTCGTTCAACAGTGTCAATCCGCAATTGATTACCATCGGCGCGGCGGTGCTGCTGGCCAGCGTGGTGTTTATCTGGCGCGAACGCCACCGCTTGGATGTGTACATGCTCGGACGCGACCAAGCGGTTAATTTGGGCATCAATTATTCACGCAACACACTGCGGCTGCTGCTGTGGATTGCCGCGCTGGTCGCCACCGCCACTGCCGTGGTCGGCCCCGTCAGCTTCTTCGGCCTGTTGGTCGTTGCGCTGGCCAACCATTTTTCACCCGACATGAAACACGCCGTGCGCCTGCCGATGACGTTTTGCACCGCCGGCATTTTGCTGGTCGGCGGCCAAACCTTATTCGAGCATTTCTTGGGCATGCAGGCTGTGTTGAGCGTGGTGGTCGAATTTGCCGGCGGCTTGGTGTTTTTATATTTGATTTTGAAGAAAAAGCCTTAACTTATTGAATGGCCAAACGCCCAACCCTGTTTTAAAAACCATCAGGCGAACCGAATCCATGATTAAAATCCAAAATGTCAGCTACAAAATCGGCGGCAACCTTATCTTAAACGACGTCTCCCTTGATATTCCTCAAGGCGGCATTACTGCACTGATTGGGCCCAACGGCGCAGGCAAATCGACGCTGCTGTCTCTTATGGCGCGTTTGCAGCGGTTGACGCAGGGCAAAATCAGTTACAACGGCCAAGACATTACCGCCACACCGACTGCCGAATTAGCCAAAACCCTGTCGATTCTGACTCAGGAAAACAGCATCATGAGCCGCATTACCGTGCGCGATCTGCTGATGTTCGGGCGTTATCCGTATCACCAAGGCAGGCCGTCTGAAGAATGCAAAGTAATTGTGGAAAAAGCATTACACCGCTTCCAACTGGAATCATTTGCCAACCGCTATCTAACCGAACTCTCCGGCGGCCAGCGCCAGCGCGCCATGATTGCAATGGTGTTCTGCCAAAACACGGATTATGTGTTGCTCGATGAGCCGCTGAACAATCTCGATATGTATCACGCCCGTTCGCTGATGCAGCTTTTGCAACACTTGACCCGCGAACACCGGCGTACGACCGTTGTGGTATTGCACGACATCAACCAGGCGGCGGCTTATGCGGATTATGTGGTGGCGATGAAAAACGGCCGAGTCGCGCTGCAAGGCACGCCGAACGATGTGTTCACCAAGGAAAATATTCTGGATTTGTTTGATATGGATGTGGACGTATTGGACTACAAAGGAAAAAAATTAGTGGTGCATCACGTGTGATTGAAGTAAATTAAATCAAGGCCGTCTGAAAATCTATAGTGAATCCACTATAGATTTTCAGACGGCCTCGTTTCTATTTAAAAAACTGCCCGCAGCAAGCCTTAAATTTTTTATCCGAGCCGCAAATGCACGGCTGTTTCATGGTCGGCAGCGGCACGGTCGGGTCGATGAAATACCAGCACCCGTCAATCTTCACAAAAGCAGACAATTCATGGTGATGCTGCATTTCACCTTCGCTCTGAAAGTGCGCGATAAATTCGACCTGAGCATGGCTTTTACCGATATCGGACACATGGTTTAACAAATCCAAACCCTGCCAATCGGTTTCGCGGCTCCAAGCCAGCATATCGGCGGTATCCAATAAATTTTGCTGTGAAGGCACAGTCGTTTGCACAATATAATCAATATTTTGCAGCGTATAAGCACTGTAACGCGAGCGCATCAGTTCTTCAGCAGTGGCGGGCAATTTTTGTTGCGCATGAAAGGGTTGGCAGCAATCGGCATAAGCACACTGCGATTGGCACGGGCAAATCTGCATATCGGGCATACGGGTTTTCCAAGTGAGAATGAATCAAATTATATAACAAAATCAATATGTAGAAGCCCTTAAAGCCGATTTTCTGCTAAAATACCGCCTTTCGATTTTGCATTTGATATTTGAACACCATGACTGCCACAGCACAAGGTCTGAATCGTTTGTTGCCGCAAACCCAATGTCGCGAGTGCGGCTACGAAGGCTGCCTGCCTTATGCCGAAGCCCTTGCACGCGACGATGCGCCGGTCAATTTATGCGCACCGGGCGGCGAAACGGTTATGCTCGATATTGCCAACCTGCTCGGCAAATCGCCGCTGGCACCGGCCCAAATTCAGCCCAAAGCCTTGGCATGGATTGATGAAGCCGTCTGCATCGGTTGCACCGCCTGCATCAGAGCCTGTCCGGTCGATGCGGTTATGGGCGCACATAAATTGATGCATACCGTTATTAAAGATGAATGCACCGGCTGCGGCTTGTGTGTGACGCCGTGTCCGGTCGACTGCATTTACATGCAGCCTGTCGAAAGCGATTTTCTACCCTTGGCACGCGCCGAATACGAAAGCAATGCCCGCTTTGCTGCGGCGGAACACGCCAAAAACCGTTTTGAATGGCACGAAGCCCGCAAAGCACGCGATGCCGCCGAGCGCAAAGCCAAACTGGCCGAACGTGAAGCAGCAACCAAAGCCAAGCTGCAAGCCGCTGCCGAAACCGCACAACCGGCTCAAACTGCCGCCAAACCGGCGTTTAACCCGATGGACTTAATCGCCAAAGCCATGGCCAGAGCACAAGAACAGCAAACCCAACTGGCCACCGCCCACAACCACGAAGATTTCAAAGCCAAGCAAGTCGAAGAAGCCAAACAACGCGCCGTATTGCGCCGTGCCCAACGCGACATGAAATACGGCAACGAAGAAGAAAAAGCCGCCGCACTGGTTTATTTGCGCCAATACAAAGCCGAACAGGAAGCGAAAAAATCCGCCAAACGCAAAACCAAACAAATGCGCGCGCAACAATCTTAATCCCCAGGCCGTCTGAAAATATATTTTCAGACGGCCTGAACCTTTATTGATTAAATCAAAATGCTCCGCGAAAGCCCGCCATACGCCCGAACCTTGCCAACCAATTCCCTCTGCCCGTTTATCCCATCGACCGGAACCACGCCGATTACGCCTTGTCGAAAAACCGCTTAAGCGATTATTTCATCCGCAATCCTGCATTGTTCCAACGCGCACTCGAGCCGGAATTCACCGTCCACGCCGTAAAGATGACAGCACATGCCTGCGGTTTGTGGTTTGACACTCGGAGCGACCTAAACAACGGGCACATGGTTTTGACCGTGGCCAATTAAAGATGTGATGCCGTTTAAAGCCATGTTTCAACGCACCTTAAACAACCAAAGCGTGATTGCCGCTTCATTGCGCCGCAGCCGAGCATTGAAAAGGCCGAATGTTTCAATGAATCGGCGTACGTTCATTTCCAAAGCGGTTGATGATTTTTTGTGAGATGTTGAAAACGCGTTAAATTCGGGTTTCATGTCGTCTGGTAAGAATTTTTCACAACCAACCGGCATTTCTTTTTTATTGTTTTGAATCGGGTTTTCAGTCTCAATGCAATTGCTGCTCTTTAAACAAGGAAGCGCGCGCTTCGCGCTTGCTGAAACCGTTCACGCCCGCACCTCCGGCATCGGAGCGGATACGGTTAATTTGCCGTATAAATCGGCGGCGTCAAAAGCGGATTGTTGGCCGTGTGGCTTATAGTAGATTCACTTTAAAAATAGGACAAGGCGGTGAGCCGAAGACAGTATAGATAATACGGCCGGGCGAGCCAACGCCGTACTATTTTAAAGCGGATTCACTATAAAACAGGGGAATTTCCGGTTTCGTGAGCAGTCGGTACATCGTCGATTTCAACGAATACACGGCAAATAGGCAATCGGATTTGTTTCCGCTTGCGGTGTGATGGTGTAATGACAAAGTGACATTTCAGACCTATTGAAAGTCGGTTAAATTTATCAATGGCATTAACGAAGATTTACCCCTTGCGTGGAGTGCAATATATAAGGCCGTCTGAACGTGATTTCTTTCAGACGGCCTTTTGTTCTTCAATGTAGTGATTATTGCCCCTAACAATCATTTTAAAATAAACATACCCTGTCATTCACTTTTACTACCTCCTACCCCATTCCTATATTTTAAAATATAATTTCTCCAATTTTAAAATAAAAGCATATTCACCCATTAAATTTGAATTTACCCCATAAAATTTTAGAATTTGCTTACTGCATGCCAACAATCAAAGTGTTTCGTTTTTGCACAATTCAATAAAATATTAATTACATAACACTACAATTTCTGCTATAATGCCGCCCAGCAATTTCCCACTAACCCGGACCCCACCAACAAAGAGGAAAAACTATGGGCATTAAAGTCGCCATCAACGGTTATGGCCGCATCGGCCGTCAAGTATTACGCGCCATCTACGATTACAACCTGCAAGACCGGTTCGAAATCGTCGCCGTCAACGCCAGCGGCAGCTTGGAAACCAACGCTCACCTGACTAAATTCGATACCGTACACGGCCGGTTCAACGCCGATGTGGATCACGATGCCACCCATTTGATTATCAACGGCCGCAAAATCCCTTACTTCTCAACCCGCAATCCGGCCGAACTGCCTTGGAAAGACTTGGGCGTTGACTTGGTGATGGAATGCACCGGCGCGTTTACCGGCAAAGCCAAAGCCTCGGTACATTTGGAAAGCGGTGCGAGAAAAGTATTGATTTCCGCCCCGGGTGAAGCCGATGTCGATGCCACCGTGGTTTACGGCGTGAACGACGATGTGTTGACTGCCGACATGACCGTGGTTTCCAACGCTTCCTGCACTACCAACTGCTTGGCACCTGTGGCCAAAGTGCTGAACGAAAGCATCGGTATTGTGAAAGGCGCGATGACCACCATCCACGCCCTGACCAACGACCAAACCGTCACCGACGTGCGCCACAAAGACTTGCGCCGCGCCCGCAGCGGTGTGGAAAACATGATTCCGACCAAAACCGGCGCCGCCAAAGCCGTGGGCTTGGTGTTGCCTGATCTGAAAGGCAAACTCGACGGCTTGGCCATCCGTGTGCCGACGGTGAACGTTTCCTTGGTTGACTTAAGCTTCCAAGCCGGCCGTGAAACCAGCGTGGAAGAAATCAACGAATTGATGAAAGCCGCTTCGGAACAAGGCCGTCTGAAAGGCGTATTGGGCTACAACACCCTGCCGCTGGTATCGATGGACTTTAACCACACCACCCAAGGCAGTAACTTCGATGCCACCCTGACCAAAGTCGTTGACGGCAACATGGTAAAAGTATTCGCTTGGTACGACAACGAATGGGGCTTCAGCTGCCAAATGCTGCGCACCGCTATGCGTATGTTTGATTTGGAAGTGCAAGACTTCGAATGATTGGGTTTTGCTTGATCAATTAGAAAAGGCCGTCTGAAAAAATCTTTTCAGACGGCCTTCTTCATCGTTTTATATTAAAATACCGCATTCCAAAATCTTTTTCAGACGGCCTCATCATGTTCCCCAGCGAATCCCCTTCTTCTTTGTTAACCGGCTTGAATCCCGAACAGCTTGCCGCCGTAACTTGGCCGCCTCAATCGGCTTTAGTATTGGCCGGTGCGGGCAGCGGCAAAACGCGTGTGCTGACGACGCGCATTGCCTGGTTGCTGCAAAGCGGTCAGGCCGGCGTACACAGCATTATGGCGGTGACGTTTACCAACAAAGCGGCCAAGGAAATGCAGACTCGTTTGGGGGCGATGACTCCGGTGAACGTGCGCGCGATGTGGTTGGGCACGTTTCACGGTTTGTGCCACCGATTTTTGCGCCTGCACCATCGCGATGCCAACCTTCCTGCGACTTTTCAGATTCTCGACAGCAGCGACCAACTGGCCTTGATCAAGCGCATGTTGAAGCAGCTCAACATCGCCGAAGAGATCATTGCGCCGCGCAGCTTGCAAGGATTTATCAATGCGCAAAAGGAAAACGGCCTGCGCGCGTCTGTCCTGCAAGCACCGGATCCGCACACGCAGCGCATGACCGAATGCTATGCCGAATACGACCGCATTTGCCAGCGCGAAGGCGTAGTCGATTTTGCCGAACTCATGCTGCGCAGCTATGAAATGCTTAAAAGCAACGAAATACTGCGCGTACATTACCAAAACCGTTTCAATCATATTTTGGTGGACGAATTTCAAGACACCAACAAGCTGCAATATGCGTGGCTCAAGCTGATGGCGGGCAATCAGGCGGCGGTGTTTGCCGTGGGTGACGACGACCAAAGCATTTACCGTTTCCGTGGCGCGAATGTCGGCAACATGACCGCGCTGATGAAAGAGTTCGCCATTGAAGCACCGATTAAGCTTGAACAAAATTACCGCTCGGTAGGTAATATTCTCGCCGCCGCCAATGCCGTAATTGAAAACAACGACGAGCGTTTGGGCAAAAACCTGCGCACCGATGCCGAGTCGGGCGACAAAATCCGCTACCTTTCCGCGCCCGACGATTTTGAAGAAGCGCAGTTCATCATCGAAGAAGCCAAATCGCTGCAACGCGAAGGCTGGCCGCTGGCGGAAATGGCTGTGCTCTACCGCAGCAACGCCCAATCGCGCGTCATCGAACAAGCCCTGTTCCGCAGCGGCGTGCCGTATAAAATCTACGGCGGCCTGCGTTTTTACGAGCGTCAGGAAATCAAACACGCGCTGGCTTACCTGCGCCTGGCGGTCAACCCCGATGACGACAATGCCCTCTTGCGCGTGATTAACGTGCCCGCCCGCGGCATTGGCGCGCGCACGATTGAAAACCTTCAGACGGCCTCAAGCGAGCAAGGCCTTTCCCTGTGGCAGGCCGCCTGTAATGCCGGTGCCAAAGCCACCAAAATCGCCGCGTTCGTCAAACTGATTGAAAACCTGCGCAACCAAATCGGCCAATTATCGCTGGCCGAAATCATGGTCAGCGTGATTCAAGACAGCGGCTTGGCCGAATTCTACAAAACGCAAAAAGGCGATCACCAAGACCGCTTGGACAACTTAGACGAATTGGTCAATGCCGCCGTCGCGTTCAAGCCTGAAGAAAGCAACTTTGAAATCCTGCCGGAAAACGCCGCCGAACACCCTGCCTTTCCTGTGTTGGCTTTCCTCAGCAACGCCGCGCTGGAATCAGGCGAAAACCAAGCCGGCGAAGGAAAAGACGCGATTCAACTGATGACCGTCCACGCCGCCAAAGGCTTGGAATTCAACGCCGTTTTCCTCACCGGCATGGAAGAAGGCCGCTTCCCGAGCGAACTCAGCCTCGCCGAGCGCGGCGGCCTCGAAGAAGAACGCCGCCTGATGTACGTCGCCATCACCCGCGCACGCAAACGCCTCTACATCACCATGGCGCAACAACGCATGCTGCACGGCCAAACCCAATTCGGCATCGTATCCCGCTTCGTTGAAGAAATTCCGCCCGAAGTGCTGCATTACCTGTCGGCCAAAAAACAAAACTTCAACAGCTTCACCGACGCCCCGCGCACCCGCGGCAACAAAGTCTTCGAAGACTACCAACTGCCGCAAGAGTACGCCGGTTTCCGCATCGGCCAAAACGTACGCCACGCCAAATTCGGCACCGGCGTGATTATCGATGCGGTCGATAAAGGCGAATCGGCGCGGCTGACCATTAACTTTGGCAAGGAAGGCGTGAAGGAATTGGATACGAAGTTTGCGAAGTTGGAAGTGGTTTGATTAGACATTGAACCGCTTGAATTGACATGATATAGCGAATCCACTATAAAAGCCGTCTGAAACGATTTTCAGACGGCTTTTATCCAACAACCCTTTCACAAAAAAGGAAATCCCCATGTCCCACATTTCCACCGTCCGCTACACCGGCAACCTGCACAACGATTTAACCCACTTACAAAGCGGCGATACGGTTTCTACCGATGCGCCGGCCGACAACAATGGTAAAGGCGAAGCGTTTTCGCCGACGGATTTGCTGTCGACTTCGCTGGCCGCTTGTGCACTGACGATTATGGGCATGAAAGCCGACGATTTGGGCGTGGACTTAGCCGGTGCGCGGGCGGAAGTGGGTAAGGAAATGGCGGCCAATCCGCGCCGTGTGGCGAAGGTGACGGTTGATTTTTATTTGAGCGAAGGTTTAGACGAACGCAGCCGCACGGTTTTGGAAGCGGCAGCGCATACTTGTCCGGTCGCGAAAAGTTTGAGCGCGGATTTGGTGCAGGTGTTTAACTTCCATTATGTTTGATGATTTGCCGAATTTGTCTGTTTGATATAAAAAAAGGCCGTCTGAACAGGCCCAAACGAAATCAATCGATTTCCAAACCTGTTCAGACGGCCTTTTTATGGTGAAGCGTTGAATCTGTTTTATTTTACGATTTCTACCGGACCATGATCATCGCAATGGTCGCCGTGTTGGCGGTGCAGGCGGCCGTTGACGATGTAGTCGACGTGATCGCCGTGTGGCACGGCTTCGTGGCCGCAGCCTTCGCCGTGAACGTGGCCGCCGCAGTCGCTGACCGGACGGCAGCCGTCCGGATTGGTGTCGTTAACGGCTAAGGTGTGTTCGTCGTAATGGCCGTCGTGTTCGTGGTGCAGATGACCGTCGTGCAGATAGTCGATGTGGTCATCGTGTTTGATGGCGGTGTGGCCGCAGTCTTGACCGTGAATGTGGTTGTGTTCGTGATGGGTTTTGCAGGTCATGATGGTTTCCTCCATGAGAGACAGTACGCCTTTTCAGGCAAATTTCATATGTGTTTATCTTATGCCTTCCTTAAAGTTTAGTCAATAACTTTTTGATTTTAAACAGTTTTGTTATACTGTATCAGTTATGGTATAGCATTCTCATGCCGACGGCACAAGCTTTTTTTCAGACGGCCTTTATAATGCGTGTTTATATGAAATGCCGTCTGAAACGGAAAACGCAAGGTATGCGCTACTGTAAAACTTTGGCTGCAAAAGATTCCGGCCAGCTATGAAATCATTGAATCGGTGCTGATGATTATCGGCATTTTGGCGGTACGCTCACTGCTTTTGGGCGCGTATTTCCGCAGTCGGATTTGTTGATTAGTGCCAAGTGCCGCGTATTGGTGGTAAACCGAAATGTAACGCTGATTTTGGTGTTGCCGGGTTTGGCGATGATTTGGGCGGCGCAGATTCAAACGGTGGCCTTGCCGATGTTTGTGGTGGCAGTGGTGATTGAGGTAGGCCACAAAAGAATTGATTATGTGCTTGTCGGACAGCGTGTCGGCTCGATTACCAAGCAATATTCGGGGGACCGGTTATATTGAAATCAACGGATTGCGCAGCTTTTGGACAACTACGGCAACATTGCCCTGCCCGACATCGCCGCCGGCTACGGCCTGATTGACGGCGGTTTGGCAGAAAAAAGCCGCACCGCCTACCGTTTCTACCGCCTGCAGCAGCACAACACCAAACTGCGTGATACCGAAAAAGTCCGCCCCGACAACACCCTGCTCGAACATTATCAAAACGTTTGCCGCCTGTGGCGGCAGGTATTCGGCGAAGAACCGAAAGGCGCAGAACAGGCCGTCTGAAAATTGGGTGTTTCGACTGTATATAGTGAATCAACCAAATTTTCTGTACAAACCGGTAAATCAATAATCGTTGAAATATGGTTTTGGTGGGCAACAAGTTGCCCACCCTACGACAGCTAATCCCTTCCCGCCAACGGTAGGGTGCGTGCCAAAGCACGCACGGGTTCTTTAACTCACATTGATGCCGTCTGAAAATTGGGAACTGGCCGTTTACGTTGTCATACTTTTAAAGTGAATTCACTATATATCGAAACCGCCGTTTCCCGATGATTGGAAACGGCGGTTTTGCCGTGGAATGGCAGAACAAGATTAATTTCTTGCCGTCAATACCGGTAGTTTTTTCACGGCAACCATTATCATAAATACCATTACCAGCAAGCCGCCGAAGCCGAGAATCGGGTAGATTCTACCGATCAGGTCGGAAAAACCGAAGCGGCTCAATACCACGCCGACGGCGGACATGATAATCATCACCCAAACCTGATTGAGGCGGGCGAACATTTTGGTTTCGTGTACCCGCAGGATTGTGCCGTAAAAGCAGCTGATGGCGGTGGAATACAGACCGAATACCAAAATGGCGGCATACACATAGCCCAAGCCGGAGAAAATCTGTTCGGCAAGCGTTACCATCGGATAGGCTTGGTTGCCGACTGCGCCTTGGTTCAGCAGCAGGGCGGTGAAGATGGTGGCGCTGCCGGCAAACAGACCCAGTGCGCCCCAGAATACGCCTTTTTGCAGGGTTTGGCGGCTTTGTGCGGCTGCGCCCAACGGCACCAATACGGCAATGGCCAGTTGGAAGTTGAAGGCAACATACAGAATGCCGTTGGGAATCCAATGCACCAAAAACGGCGAAGTGATGATTTCAGACGGCTTGTCTGCACCCGCAATCGGGTTGAATGTGAAAAACAGACCGACCAACACGCAACCGGCAATCAGGGCGGGAACCATCAGTTCCTGAATCCGCACCAAGCCGTTCATGCCCCACAACAGATTCAATACCACCAACACGCCGATACCGATTGAGCCGTAAATCGCGGGCAGGCCGAAGAGGTTGGCGAGCAGGCCGCCGGCACCGGCAATCATAATCACAAATGTGCCGAACAGGGTTACGGTAATCATCAAATCGCAGTAGCGGCGCGGCCACGGGCTGTCGGAAGGACTGATGGCGTGGGAATATTCTTCGGTTTTCAGATAATAGCCCAGTTGCAGCGAGATTTTGCCGAACCAGTAAAAGCCGGCCGTGGCAACCAAAATCGCACCCAAGCCCCACCAGCCCTGCGAAACGAAATATTGCAGGATTTCATTGCCGGAAGCGAAGCCTGCACCGATGATGGTGCCGATAAATGTGGAAGCGATGCCGAAAGCGGATACGCCGTTTTGTTGGGAATTGCTCATCATAATTTCCTTTGTTTGTTTTTATTGACACCGGCAGCAGCCGGTAGGCGGTGTTTTAGCAAAATCGGCGGAGGAAAGAAAGAGTGTTTGTAGTCGGATGTAGTCAAAATCTACAAATAACAACAAAATGTTATTTATATATAAATCAGTGGCACAAAATATTGTTAAAAGTGCATTAATCATCGAGAAATGATGGTTTGATTCAGTTTGAATAAAAATCATCGAAAATAGCCAAATCCACAAACAGGCCGTCTGAAAACCGTAGGTTTCGCTAAAACGAGCAAAGCGAGTTTCTGCGAAGCTAAAATAAACGGAATGAAAAACAAGATGCAGCCGCATTGCTTTAATTTTCCCAATCTACCACCATATAGCGGCTTATTGCCCGTTTTTATGGCGGGTTCGCTTCAAAATACTACAGCGTTGGCTCGCCCGGCTCAAAGAGAACGGTTTTTGTAACCGGATTAAAAAACAATCCGGACAAAACCTGTCCCGTACTACCTGTACTGTCTGCGGCTCGCCGCCTTGTCCTCTTTTGAATTGAACCCACTATGGCTTTGCTGGAATTCGCTCTGCTGATTTTAGCTTCGCAGAAACTCGCTTTGCTCGTTTTAGCGAAACCTACGGTTTTAGCTTCGCAGAAACTCGCTTTGCTCGTTTTCAGACGGCCTGCACAGATTATCGATTAAGGAAAACAAGATGAACGACAACGTTTTATTACAACTCGGCGACGAACCGGCGTTTGACCGCATTCAGACCGAACACATCAAACCGGCGCTGCAAAGCGCCATGCAGCAGGCCCGTGAAGCAGTGGCGGCGGTGAAAGCGCAGCCGCAAACCACTTGGCTGAATACGGTCGAACGCCTGACCGACATTACCGAACGTGTCGGTCGCATTTGGGGCGTGGTTGCCCATTTGAATTCGGTGGTGGATACGCCGCAGCTGCGGGCGGTGTACAACGAACTGATGCCCGAAGTAACCGTATTTTTCAGCGAAATATCGCAAGATATTGAATTATACGAACGTTTTAAAGCGATTAAGGCTTCCGATGCTTTTGCCGGACTGACAGCCGCACAGCAAACCAAGTTAAACCACGATTTGCGTGATTTCGTGTTGAGCGGTGCCGAGTTGCCGCCCGAACAGCAGGCGAAATTGGCGGCGTTGCAAACCGAAAGCGCCCAACTTTCGGCGCAGTTTTCGCAAAACGTATTGGACGCAACCGACGCATTCGCCCTGTATTTCGACGATGCCGCCGAATTGGCGGGCATTCAGGAAGATGCGCTGGCGATGTTTGCCGCCGCCGCTCAAGCCGAAGGTAAAAACGGTTACAAAATCGGCCTGCAAATGCCGCATTATCTGGCGGTTATGCAGTATGCCGACAACCGTGCGCTGCGGGAACAGATGTACCGTGCCTACGTTACCCGTGCCAGTGAATTGAGTAACGAAGGCAAATTCGACAATACCGCCAATATCGACCGTTGTCTGGAAATCGGGCTGGAAACGGCGCACCTGCTCGGTTTCGACAACTACGCCGAATTGTCGCTGGCCACCAAAATGGCCGACACGCCCGAACAGGTTTTGGCGTTTCTACGCAATTTGGCGGCACAGGCCAAACCGTTTGCCGAACAGGATTTCGCCGAAGTCAAAGCCTTTGCCACCGATACTTTGGGCATTGCCGATTTCCAATCGTGGGATTTGGCATACGCCGGCGAAAAACTGCGCCAAGCCAAATATTCCTTCAGCGAAACCGAAGTGAAAAAATATTTTCCGGCCGGTAAAGTGCTGGCGGGTCTGTTTGCCCAAATCAACCGTTTATACGGTGTAAACTTTATCGAAAAAACCGTACCGGTTTGGCATAAAGACGTGCGTTATTTTGAATTGGAAAACGGCGGCGCCATCATCGGCGGCGTGTATCTCGATTTATACGCCCGCGAAGGCAAACGGGGCGGCGCATGGATGAATGACTACAAAGGCCGCCGCCGCTTTGCCGACGGCGAAAAAGCCGGACAGCTGCAAATCCCGACCGCCTATTTGGTGTGCAACTTCACCCCGCCGCTGGCCGGAAAAGAAGCCCGCCTGAGCCACGACGAAATCCTGACCCTGTTCCACGAAATGGGCCACGGCCTGCACCACTTGCTGACGCAGGAAGAAGAATTGGGCGTCAGCGGTATCAACGGTGTGGAATGGGACGCAGTCGAATTACCAAGCCAGTTTATGGAAAACTTCGTTTGGGAATACGGTGTTTTGGCGGAAATGTCCGCCCACGAAGAAACCGGCGCAGCCTTGCCGGAAGCCTTGTTCGACAAAATGGTTGCCGCCAAAAACTTCCAACGGGGCATGTTTATGGTGCGCCAAATGGAATTTGCCCTGTTCGACATGCTGATTTACAGCGAAAGCGACCAAGGCCGTCTGAAAAACTGGGCGGCGGTGTTGGATACTGTCCGGCAGGAAGTCGCCGTCAGCATTCCGCCGGCCTACAACCGCTTTGCCAACAGCTTCGGCCACATCTTCGCCGGCGGCTATTCCGCAGGCTATTACAGTTACGCTTGGGCCGAAGTGTTGAGCGCCGATGCTTACGCCGCCTTTGAAGAAAGCGGTGATGTCAGAGCCACCGGCAAACGCTTCTGGCGGGAAATCCTCGCCGTCGGCGGCGGCCGCAGCGCAGCCGAATCGTTCAAAGCCTTCCGCGGCAGAGAACCGCAAATCGATGCCCTGCTGCGCCACAGCGGTTTTGATGTCGATGCGGCTTGATTGAAGTTTGATTGAGCCGTGATAAAGGCTGTCTGAACACTGTTCCACGCTTCAGACGGCCTTTTTTACCCACCATCGACCTTGCTGTTACGGCATAATACACCTTAACCTTACGCTTCCGAGCCGCACACGCCATGAGCCTACACCCACCTTCGCCCACGCTTTACCGCAACGCCACTTACCTGATGGTGGCGGCCGGTTTATGGGGCATTTTATATTTCCGTTTGCTGCCGCTGTTGTTTGCAGTGATTCTGACTTATGTGTTCATCACCAAAACCAACGGCATGATTTTGCTGTTGCGCCGCCGTCTGCTGTCGCGCAATACGCTGCTCGACCGTTCGTTGAGCGTGCAAAACATCAACCTGCTGTCCACCACACTGACCATCGGTATTGTGTCGCTGATTTTGTTTTTGCTGTCACTGGGAATTTATCATTTGATACACGGCGGCAATGTGTCGGTGATGATGAATAAGCTGGCTGCCATTTTGTCCGATACCAAAAGCAGTAATAATTTGCCCGGGTTTGTGCTGAACCTGCTGCCCGATAATTTGGAACAAATCAAGCAATACGGCATTCGGCTGATCGAAGAATACAGCACCGCGCTGACCCGCATCAGTACCAACAGCATCACGTCTTTCGTACATATTCTTTTGGGCATCGTTATCGGTGTCATGTTGAGTTACCACCGCTTGCGCATGCGCCGCCAACGCCGCAGTATGCCGGCGTTTAAACGGGAAATGATGCAGCGTATTGTCAATTTCGAGCTGAGTTTCGAACGCGTGTTCATCGCACAGGCAAAAATTTCCTTGGTCGATACTTTCCTTACCGGCCTGTATCTTTATCTGATTCTGCCGCTTTTCGGCATCGAACTGCCGTTTCGGGTGACGGTTTTGATCATTGCCTTTATCGTCGGGCTGATTCCGGTGGCGGGCAATCTGATTTCCAACACCATCATTATTATTTTGAGCTTGGGCATTTCGCTGTATGTCGCCATCGCTTCATTGGTATTTTTGGTGGTGATTCACAAATTGGAATACTTTTTAAACGCCAAAATCATCGGCTCGGAAATCGAAGCCGGCGCGTGGGAATTGCTGGTAGCGATGATTGTGTTCGAACGCATATTCGGCATCGGCGGCATTGTGGTCGCACCGGTTTATTATGCGTATGTGAAAAACGAAATGAAGTGGCAGAAGCTGATTTAGGCTTATCCAAAGGCCGTCTGAAAGTAAAATCAAACGTTCAGACGGCCTTGATATTATCAAGCTACAACCTATTCAGACATATGCCGGCCGCAGCTCAAGCCAAGATTTGGTTTTCCTATAATATTGAATATAAACATATATAAGCAATCGAGAAAAAAGCGATGCCGTATTTGAATAAAGCCTTATGTACAGGAACAGACCAAATAAAAATTATTGCGGATAATGCAACAATAAAAGAACCGTCTGCTATATTCCGTGCAATGAACTCCTGTCTGATAAGATAAGACACGACTAAAAATACCACACAAAAAAAGACTTTTATTCCAATCACTTTATTTTCCATATCGCCGGGCAACACCAGTTACCATTCCTCCTGCCAAAGCGCCATTAAATCCCCATACCACACCTACAGAACCTGCTGTAGCACCAGCAGCGGACCAGCTCCGGCGGACCATGCTAATGTAGTTGGTAAAAACCGACTGCCACTTATTTGTTGATTCATTAAATATCCGGCCGCACCACCAACCGCATCAATGGCAGCCCCAACCGGACCAAAAGCACCTTGTACATGTTTCAGTTCTTGAATAGATAAAACTTCCATAAATATTCTCCTTGGAATTAAAAAATATAAATAGAACCGGTTCAGTATCTACTGACTGAATATATCCGTTAAAATTCATTTGCAAAAAAAAGGGCATGCAAAAAATTTTTAGAATTATCTAGGAAAAAATCATATCAAAAGTAAGCTTACTGCCCTACCGTTTGCGACTGTTTTTCAGACGGCGTTTTTATTTCCATTCCCGCCACTTTACGGCATAATAACCGCTTTACAAATATTAATACTTTCAGACGGCCTGCACCCTTTGCCATGCCGTCCGAATCCCATTCCGGAAAGTTGAATTATGTCTGCAAAACAACCTTCTCTCTTCGGCGGCGCGATGATTATCGCCGGTACGATTATCGGTGCCGGCATGTTTGCCAACCCCACCGCCACCTCGGGCATTTGGTTCACCGGCGCACTGCTGGTGCTGCTCTATACTTGGTTTTCCATGCTCTCCGGCGGCTTGATGATTTTGGAAGTGAACACGCATTACCCGCACGGAGCGAGTTTCGACACGATGGTGAAAGACTTGCTCGGCAAGGGCTGGAATGTGGTGAACGGCTTGGCGGTCGCTTTTGTGCTGTATCTGCTGACCTATGCCTATATTTTTGTCGGCGGCGATTTGACCGCCCAAGGTTTGGGCAGCCTGACCGGCAGCGAAGTGGCGTTGCCTGTCGGCCAATTGGTATTTTTCGGCGTACTGGCATTTTGCGTATGGGCTTCCACCCGCTTGGTTGACCGCCTTACCACCGCCTTAATCGGCGGCATGGTCATTACCTTTTTCTGGGCAACCGGCGGCCTGATTTCCACGGTCAAACTGCCGGTATTGTTCGACACCCAAGCCGCGCCGCACACCGACTATTGGATTTATGTGGCCGCCGCTTTGCCGGTGTGTTTGGCATCATTCGGTTTTCACGGCAATGTATCCAGCCTGCTGAAATACTTCAACGGCGATGCGCCAAAAGTGGCCAAAGCCTTAAAAATCGGTACGCTGATTGCCTTGGCGATTTATGTGTTGTGGCAGTTGGCGATTCAGGGCAACCTGCCGCGCAACGAATTTGCTCCCGTGATTGCGGCGGAAGGCCAAGTGTCGGTTTTGATTGAAACCTTATCCAAATTCGTGCCGACCGACAACATGGGGAAAGTGTTGTCGTTCTTTGCCTACATGGCGATTGCCAGCTCGTTTCTGGGCGTGACTCTGGGCTTGTTCGACTACATCGCCGACATTTTCAAATGGAAAGAATCCGCCGCCGACCGCAGCAAAACCGCTGCCGTCACCTTCCTGCCGCCGCTGATTTGCTGTTTGCTGTTCCCCACCGGTTTTGTGACCGCCATCGGCTACGTCGGCTTGGCCGCAACGGTGTGGACCGCATTAACCCCCGCTATGCTGCTTTACAAATCGCGCCAAAAATTCGGTTTCGGCAAAGGCTACCGCCTCAGCGGCGGCGTGTGGCTGATGGTGTGGGTATTTGCCTTCGGCCTCATCAACATTGCCGCACAAATTTTAAGCCAAATGGACATTGTGCCTGTGTTTAAAGGCTGATTATCAGGCCGTCTGAAAGGCGGCCTTTTCTTTTATCTTATGAAACCATAACACCATGCCCAAAATTTTCCACACCGTCATTATCGGCGCCGGCGCAGCCGGTATGTTGGCCGCCGCACGTATCGGCCAGGCCGGACACCGCGTTGCGCTGATTGACCATGCTGCCAAAATCGGGGAAAAAATCCGCATTTCCGGCGGAGGCCGCTGCAACTTCACCAACCGCCACCTCAACGGCCACGACGGTTCGGCCTATTATGTGTCGCAGCAGCCGCGCTTTGTGCGTCATGCCTTGGCGCAGTTTCATGCCGCCGATTTTATTACCTTAGTAGAAAAACACGGCATTGCCTATCATGAAAAACACAAAGGCCAGCTTTTTTGTAACGGCAGCGCGCAGGAAATCATCACCATGCTGCAAAACGAGTGCGAACAAGGCAAAGTAGCATGGCACACGGCTTGCACGGTAGACGCCGTCAACCTGATTCAAACGGCCTCTGCCGATGATTCACCGCGTTTCCAACTAGGCACCGCCCATGGCGAATTTCAGGCGCGCAATCTGATTGTCGCTACCGGCGGCTTGGCAGTGCCGGCGATTGGCGCATCGCCATTTGGCTATGAATTAGCCAAACAATTCGGCCACAGCATCGTGCCGCCCGAAGCGGCGTTGGTGCCGCTGCGTTTCGAGCATTGGGCGGAACACGGCTACGATCAGCTTTCCGGCATTGCCCTGCCGGTGCGCATCAGCGTGGGCAGCGGCAAAGCGCGCGTGTCGTTCGATGAAGATTTACTGTTCCGCCACAAAGGCTTGAGCGGTCCGGCGATTTTGCAGATTTCCAGCTATTGGCACAGCGGCCAAACCGTCACCATCAACCTTGTGCCCGATACCGACCTTGCCGCTGCATTGTGCGCCGGAAAAAACGGCCAAAAAATCCAGCTCAACACTGCCTTAAAATCACTCTGCCCGACCCTGCCCGAACGTCTGCTGGAAACATGGCTTGGCCGCGCCGGGTTCGCCCCGTATGCCGCGCACAAATGGGCGGATGTGTCCAATGCCGTCTTAACCCGACTCGGTCAAAGCCTGAACCGATGGACACTTCTACCCAGCGGTTCAGACGGCCACAAAAAAGCCGAAGCCACGCGCGGCGGCGTGAACGTGAAAGAAATCGATCCGAAAACCATGCAAAGCAAATTACAGCCCGGCCTGTATTTCATCGGCGAAGTGATGGACATCACCGGCCGGCTCGGCGGCTACAATTTCCAATGGGCATGGTCGTCGGCCGTGTGTGCGGCGCAAGCCGTCTGCCGCGAATCGGCGTAAGCACCAACCGCGTTCAGACGGCCTGAACTTGCATATTATCGGTGCGAAGCCGGGCGGATTACTGGTAAAATAGGCCGTCTGAAACCTTGTTCAGACGGCCTCCATACACGAAAGCCCACCATGTACGATCACTTTCAATTCCATACCGCGGAAGACTACCCCGCCGATTTATCGCCCGGCCATGCCGCCACCCACATGGGCATGTATTTCCAATGGGCGGCCGGTCAAGGGCTGGTGAATCCCGTGTGGCAGACCGCGCCGGAAACCGCCGCCGATTTCGCCGCCATGTTAAACGGCACATTCAGCGGTGCGGCATTTGTGCGCAACCATTTGGGCAGCGTGCTCACACCCGAAGATTTTACCGAGCAGGGCCGGCGCTTTACCGAATTTTATTACGATGATGAAGACGAAGGCTACGGTGCCTTTATGGAAGACTACGTCACCACGCTCGATACACCGCAACTGCCGAGCTTCTACCATGTGGCCGATACGCCGGAAAACTACGCCCTGCTCGCACCTGTTTTTCAGACGGCCTTTGAGCGCTGGAAGCATTCTTTAAAATAATCTGACACGGCCATGTTGAAACAGGCCGTCTGAAAGGCACACTATGCCCACCCACAACAAACTCATTATCCTCGACCGCGACGGCGTGATTAACCAAGACCGCGACGACTTCGTCAAATCCGTTGACGAATGGATTCCGATTGACGGCAGCATGGACGCGATTGCCTTCCTCACCGAAGCAGGCTACACCGTCGCCGTAGCGACCAACCAATCGGGCATTGGCCGCAAATATTTCACCCTGCAAGACCTTACCGAAATGCATGCCAAAATGCATCGTCTGGCGGTACAAGCCGGCGGCGTGATTGACGGCATTTGGTTCTGCCCGCACTTGCCCGACGACAACTGCAACTGCCGCAAACCCAAACCCGGCATGATTCAAGACATTTTAGACCGCTTCCAAGCCCAAGCCGCCGACACTTGGCTGGTGGGCGACAGCCTGCGCGATTTACAGGCCATCGATGCCGTCGGAGGAAAACCGGCCTTGGTATTGACCGGCAAAGGCAAAAAAACCTTGCAGGAAAAGGAAGGAGAATTGCCGGAAAACACACAAATCTTCGACAACCTGCTGGCTTTTGCACAATACATCATGCAAGAAGAATTGAAACAAGACGACGCTTAATGCCGTCTGAAACGAAAGCGCACATTATTTATGCTGTTGATTAAAAACCTGATTTACTGGCTGATTTTATGCGTCAGCCTGATTGTACTGTTTCCCTTTATGCTGCTGGCCGCACCCTTTCCCGGCGGCGCACACAAAATGGCACAAGTTTGGGTGTCGATTTTAAATTGGTCGCTGAAAAACATCATCGGCCTGAAATACCGCTTAATCGGCTCGGAAAACATCCCGTCCGAGCCGTCAATTATTTGTTCCAAACACCAAAGCGGCTGGGAAACCTTGGCGTTGCAGGAAATTTTTCCGCCGCAGGTTTATGTCGCCAAACGCGAGCTGTTTAAAATCCCGTTTTTCGGCTGGGGTTTGAAGCTGGTGAAAACCATCGGCATCGACCGCAGCAACCGCCGCGAAGCCAACGACCAATTGATGAAACAGGGCTTGGCGCGCAAAAACGAAGGCTATTGGATTTCCATCTTCCCCGAAGGCACGCGCCTACCGCCCGGAACCCGCGGCAAATACAAGCTCGGCGGTGCGCGCATGGCAAAAATGTTTGAGATGGACATTGTGCCCATCGCACTCAACAGCGGCGAATTCTGGCCGAAAGATTCGTTTATGAAATATCCGGGCGAAATCACCGTCGTCATCGGCAAACCGATTGCACACGACAGCGGCAGCGAAGCCGAATTGATGGCCGAATGCGAAAACTGGATTGAAGCGCATCAAGCCGAAATCACCGGCCAAGGTCCGTTTGCACCGAAAAAGGCCGTCTGAAACATGCCGCGCTTCACCCACACGCTTTCAGACGGCCTTGAAATCCACATCGATTTGAAACGCAGCGCCAAGAAAAACCTGATTTTGCGCCCCATCGACGGCCAAACGGTCAGCATCAATATTCCGCCGTTTCTCAGCACCGCGCGTTTGCAGCAATGGCTGTCGGAAAACGAACCTTTATTGCATCAAACCTTAGCCAAAACACCCACCCGCCCGCTTGCCAACCTTTCGGAAAAACCGGCATGGATTTGGTATCAAGGCGTTCAGACGGTCTTAACCGACGCGCCGCAAGCCACCATCACATTGAGGCCGTCTGAAATTTATCTGCCGGAAAAAAGCTGGCCGCAGCAGCAAACCTATTTGCGCCGCTTCCTTTATGAACGCGCCGCCGAATATTTGTTGCCGCGTTTGGCCCGCCACGCCGCTGCCATGAATATGCACCCCGCCGCCACCGCCTTGAGCAATGCCAAAACCTTCTGGGGGGTGTGCCGCCACCGAACCGGCATCCGCTTAAATTGGCGGCTGATCGGCGCACCGGAATTTGTGGCTGATTATGTGTGCGTTCACGAACTCTGCCACCTGCCCCACCCCGACCACAGCGCCAAATTCTGGGCATTGGTCAACCGCCACACGCCGCACACCGCTGCCGCCAAAGCCTGGCTGAAAGCACATGGCCACGAATTGTTTGTATCGGGCTGAATCATACGGTACATCAGCCTTATCTTTCAGACGGCCTATTTCCTTTGTGCTGTACCGTCCGAATCCCACACGAAAGGATGAATATGCGTTTTCCTGCCGAACTTGCCGCCTTGTCTTTGCTCATGCTTGCCGCTACCGCCCAAGCTGCCGAACCGCAAAGCGAACTGCAAACCGTGGCTAAAGTCGATATTCCCCGCTGCATGGGCACATGGTACGAACAAGTCCGCCTGCCGATGCGTTTTCAAGACGATTGCGTGTCGGATGTCAAAACCCAATACCGTTTGACCGACAAGCAAGTGGTGAAAATCACCAATTCCTGCCGCAAAAAAGACGGCAGCATGATGAGCGCGGATGCAGAAGTAAAAAAGTAGATAAAAGCGGCAGCAAATTGCGTATTTCATTCTTACCCAAGGCCGTCAACCGGGTGCCTATTGCCCGCTCTTCTTACTGGGTTTTGCGCTTAGACGACAATTACCAAACCGCTTTGGTCGGCACGCCCAACCGTAAATACCTATGGGTATTGTCACGCACACCGAAGCCGGATGAAGCCGCCTTGCAAAGCTACATCGAAACCGCCAAGCAACAAGGCTATGATGTTTCTAAACTGGTGCGCAGTGTACAATAAAAATTGATTCATGATAAACAAGGCCGTCTGAATTTCAGACGGCCTTTGTTTTATATAGTCAATCCCACAAATTTAAATAACACTCCTAAACAACTCATCCACAGACACCACCCCAAGTTTTCTCCGTCTCGCCTTTAACCAAGCCCATTTCTTTTCGATGGGATTCAGGTCGGGGCTGTAAGGCGGCATCCATAGGACGGTATGCCCCTTTTCCTTCAGCAAGGCTTCTGCCTTACCCTTATGAAACGCCGCATTGTCCATCACCACAACACTCTCGGGCGGCAGTTGCGGGATCAGTAACCGTTCTACCCAAGTGTCGAATATCCTGCTGTTGATGGAACAGTCAAACAAACCGACCGCAAACAGTTGATTATCATACAGCGCACCGATGGCATTAGTCTGATTACGTCCCTGCCAGTCATGGGTATCAATACACCGTCTGCCTTTTGGGGCATAACCGTAAGGACGGTGGACGGAAGCTCTGAATCCGCTTTCGTCCAGCCAAACAATCGGACGCTCTTTCAGTTGGAAACGGTGTCTGAGTCTGATAAAGCGTTTTCTGAGCCGAACATCTGCTTTGGGGTGTTTATTGGTCTTTTTTTCGGCTGATTCCGTATCTTTTCAATGCCTGGTGGATGCCGTTGGTCGAACAGTTGAGCCGTTGTGCCCGTTCGTAGCAATAGGCATCGGGGTATTGTTCGACGTCTCTAAGCAGTGCTTCTTTGGTAATTTTGAGGGGTTTTCTGTCTTTGGGATAGCCTTTGGGAGTGGGATTCTTTTTCCATTTGAACACGGTATCGCTGCCGATGCCGAGCTCTTTGGCTACTTGACGGATGGAGAGGCCTTGGGCGAGTTTGGCTAAGGCCAGTTGGCGGAAGTCTGTTGAATAGGTCATGGGGGAGATTGTAATTTATATTTGGGGGATTGACTATAGTGGATTCACTTTAAAAATAGGACAAGGCGGCGAGCCGAAGATAGTATAGACAATACGGCCGGGCGAACCAACGCCTTACTATTTTATAGTGGATTCACTATACTTCACATTATTTGTTGTCAGGATGTGATACCGTCGGGCTAGACAACGGCAATTCAGGCATAGTGCGCGCTTTTTCCGAAACAGAGCCAGACAAGGTATGCAAGAATGCGACGATGTTGTCCACCTCTTCTTGCGGCAAGTCTTTACCCAATTGCGCCTGACCCATAATTTTCACCGCTTTATCCAATTCCCAAACGCTGCCGTTGTGGAAGTACGGATAAGTTTTGCCTACGTTACGTAAGCCCGGTACGCGGAAGAAGTATCGGTCGGCTTCGTTTTTGGTCACGTCGGCACGGCCTTTGTCTTGGTTCGGGTCTTCAATAAATTTCCAATAAGGGCCCCGTACCAAGCCGAATTTTTGGAACGAGTTACCGCCTAAGCTCACGCCGGCGTGGCAGGCAATACAGCCGTTATCCATAAACGAGCGCACACCTTTGCGTTCTTGCTCATTCAAGGCATTGATGTTGCCTTTCAGGTACTCGTCCCATTTGGTCGGCGTCAGCAAAGTACGTTCAAACGCAGCAATCGCAGTGGTGATGTTTTTGAAGCTGATCGCGCCGTCTTGTGGGAAGGCTGTTTCAAACGCTTTTTGGTATTCCGGAATATTCGCGATTTTGGCGACCACCGCTTCTTCGCTGTCGTTCGCCATTTCCACCGGATTCAGCAACGGACCGCCCGCCTGCTCTTCCACGTCAGCCGCTCGACCATCCCAGAATTGCATGTCTAAAGTTGCCGCGTTCAACACGGTCGGAGAGTTACGGCTGCCGAAGCTGCCTTTGTGACCTTGGCTGGTCGGCATGTTGTCCACACCGGCAGAAGCCAGGTTATGGCAAGAGTTGCAGCTTACCGTATTGCCTTTGGACAAGCGCGGCTCATACCACAATGATTGGCCGAGTTCGACTTGCTCAAGCGTGAAAGGACGCAGCTTTTGCATTTCTTCAGGCGTTGGCAGTGGTTTGAAAATGCCTTGCGCACGTTGCAGCAAATCTTTGTCTTCTTGCGATGCGCTGCTGTTGTCATAAGCTGCTTGAGAAGCCGGTGCAGCAGACTCAGAAGCAGCCGGCGCAGCTACTTGTTCGGCAGGTTTGTCGCCACAAGCAGCCAATGCCGCCGATACTGCAAGAGAAAGGGTGATTTTGCCGAAAGCTTGGTATTTCATGGCGTATTCCTTTATATATTAAAAGGGACGACACTGCTCACCTGAAGCAGCCGACCCCTGTGGTTAGGTTTGATAAAAATCCAACATTTGGTTACTGCTGTTTGTCATTGTTTTGGTTAATTTATGTATAGAGTATAATCAGACCCGGCTTTTGGTTTTTTGCGATAAATCAATTTCGATATCGCCATAGCCAAACCCAATATACCAGATAGCTGAAATTTTATTTTCTTATTCTTTTCTAAGAATTGCCCGTATTTAACTGCAAATCATGGCAAATCACTTGCACCCGATGGCCGATTGTTTTAAAGTTAGGCGCAAATCTTAATTAGGAAGATTTCTATGAAAATTACTGTTATGGGCGCAGGATCTTGGGGCACTGCACTGGCTGTTCACTTTGCACAACACGGCAACGAAGTGGCTCTATGGGCGCGCAATGCCCAACACATCGAAACCTTGCAAAACAACCGTGAAAACAAACATGCTCTGCCGGGTTTCCCATTCCCGGAAAGCCTGACCGCCCATACCGGTTTGACCGAGGCATTAAAAGACTCCGAATTGGTACTGATTGTGACCTCTGTTGCCGGCTTGCGCAGCAGCGCAGAATTATTAAAAGCCAACGGTGCCGCCGATATTCCGGTTTTGGCCGCATGTAAAGGCTTCGAGCAAGACACCGGTTTATTGACTTTCCAAGTATTGAAAGAAGTCTTGCCGGAAAACAAAACCCTTGGCGTATTGTCCGGCCCGAGCTTTGCACAAGAATTGGCGCAACAATTGCCTTGCGCCGTGGTGCTGGCTTCCGAAAACAAAGAATGGATTGAATCGCTGGTCGAACAGTTAAACAACAACGTGATGCGCTTATACGGCAGCACCGATGTAATTGGCGTGGCAGTCGGCGGCGCAGTGAAAAACGTGATGGCGATTGCGACCGGTCTTTCAGACGGCCTTGAATACGGCCTGAATGCCCGCGCCGCTTTAGTGACGCGCGGTTTGGCGGAAATCACCCGTCTGGCTGTTGCCATGGGTGCGCAGCCGAAAACCATGATGGGCTTGGCCGGCATCGGCGACTTAATTCTGACCTGCACCGGCGCCTTATCCCGCAACCGCCGCGTCGGTTTAGGCTTGGCCGAAGGCAAAGAGCTGCATCAAGTGCTTAAAGAAATCGGCCACGTTTCCGAAGGCGTGAGCACCATCGAAGAAGTATTCAACACCGCCTGCAAATACCAAATCGACATGCCGATTACCCAAACCCTGCTGCAACTGATTCGGCAGGAAATGACGCCGCAGCAAGTTGTTGAGCGTTTGATGGAACGCAGCGCACGTTTCGAATAACACGCAAACCCGAAGGCCGTCTGAAACATTTCCCACCTTTCAGACGGCCTTTTCATTGACAGCCGCCAAGCATCTCACTATGCTTACCCCCATTACTTTTTCTTACGAACAATTCCCCATGAACCAAGCCCTTGACCAACTGGAAATCAACGTTTACCAGCTCACCCAAAAGTTTGAAACACTGATTGGCGAAAACCGCCGTTTACACGAAGAAATCAACCGCCTCAAACTCGAACAAGAGCAACAAAAGCGCGAACACGAAACCGCCGTTGACGAATTGAGCGAAGCCTTGCTGGTACAAGTGGGCAAATTGAAAGAAGATTTGCAAACCAAAATCGACAGCCTCACTGCCGAAAAAGACCAATACCGCAGCGCCTTAGAACAAAGCGCCGAAGAAGTGCGCCGTCTGCTCGCCCGCCTGCCGCAAGAAGAATCTTCACATTAAGGACAAAACATGAGCATCGAACAAATCAATCTCGACATCATGAATGTCAACCTGACCATCAACACACCGAGCGAAGAAAAAGACACCCTGATTCAAGCCGTTGAAATGCTGAATAAAAAAAGCAAAGCTATTAAAGAAAACGGCCGCATCGTCGGCACCGACAAAATCGTAGTCATGGCTGCTCTAAATGTTGTACACGACTTATTGAAAGTCAGCCTCAAAGATGATTTGGCAATCGGCGAATTTCAGCGTAAAATGACAGATATGAGTAATGCTTGCCAAAAAGCATTGTCCCGCTTAGAGCAAAATTGATTTTCTTTTCCCTGCAGTGTACGCGAAGGCATATATTCCTTTGAACCAATAAGTTCGCTTCAGGTTGCCAGGAGCAGTAGTGGGCGCGATCGTCTTTTACAGATGAACCCGAAACTACCCGAGGTGACCGCCTTGTCAGACAAGGTTCAAGCGGATTCAGCCGAAACGGCATGTGCGGGGATTCCCCATATAAAGCCATACCCCTGCGGTATGGCTTTCTCATCATCGCATCCAATCGCAGAAAAACAACAAATTTCCATCGAAAAAACTTTTATTGCCGTTTTATTAAAACAATTACTTTCAGACGGCCTCAATACGATTGACAAAAGCCATTAGCAACTTTAAAATCCATAACTTTCTATATCTATCTGGATTTCCACTATGAAAACCTTTTCAGCGAAACCGCATGAGGTGAAGCGCGAATGGTTCGTCATCGACGCTCAAGACAAAGTTTTGGGTCGCGTTGCTGCCGAAGTCGCACACCGTCTGCGTGGCAAACACAAACCTGAATACACCCCTCACGTTGACACTGGTGACTACATCATCGTCATCAATGCAGACAAATTGCGCGTGACCGGTGCTAAATTCGAAGACAAAAAATACTACCGTCACTCAGGCTTCCCGGGCGGTATCTATGAGCGTTCATTCCGTCAAATGCAAGAACAATTCCCAGGCCGCGCTTTGGAACAAGCCGTAAAAGGCATGCTGCCAAAAGGTCCTTTGGGTTACGCCATGATCAAAAAACTGAAAGTGTATGCCGGTGAAGAGCACGGCCATGCTGCACAACAACCTAAAGTTTTAGAATTGAAATAAGGACACGACATGAACGGTAAATACTACTACGGCACAGGCCGCCGCAAAAGTTCAGTGGCTCGTGTATTCCTGACCAAAGGTAACGGTCAAATCACTGTTAACGGCCGCCCTGTTGACGAATTTTTCGCCCGTGAAACCAGCCGCATGGTTGTTCGCCAGCCATTGGTTCTGACTGAAAATGCAGAATCATTCGACATTAAAGTTAATGTTATCGGCGGCGGTGAAACCGGCCAATCCGGCGCCATCCGTCACGGCATTACCCGCGCCCTGATCGACTTTGATGCTGCTTTGAAACCTGCCCTGTCTGCCGCCGGCTTCGTAACCCGCGATGCCCGTGAAGTGGAACGTAAAAAACCGGGTTTGCGCAAAGCACGTCGCGCAAAACAATTCTCAAAACGTTAATTCGTTTTCAGATTTTCTCTCAAAAAAGCCCGCGACTATTGCCGGGCTTTTTTATTACCCTTACCGCCCCAATCGCTGAATATTTCAGATGGCCTTGCCTACCCGTTTCCCCCACTTTTTTATAAAATCCGACTTTAATATTCCAAAATATCTTAATTTTTGAAAAAATATGCAATAAAAAAAGACTTCAACCCATCGTCTCGGTATGATGACACCATCCGCACTACACAAAACAGGCGGCAAGAATATATTTATTTTATTTTTTATTAATGATGAAAGGAATATTATGGGCTGGTTAGGCACAATTTTGGTAGGCTTTATCGTTGGTGTATTGGCTAAATTTTTGCATCCGGGCAACGATAAATTAGGTTTCATCATGACTACGCTTTTGGGTATTGCCGGCGCGGCATTGGCCGGCGTGGTCGGTGAAGCTTTAGGCTGGTACCAAGTCGGCGAAGGCGCAGGCTGGGTTGCCTCCACCGTCTTCGCAATTATTATTTTGGCTATTTACACACGCATCGTGAAAAAATAATGGTTGCCTGATTCCAAAGATAAAACAGGCCGCACATGGCCTGTTTTTCTTGCTATAAAACTTCTTACTATGTCACGCACACTATTCTCTTATCTCAAATATTTTTACAAACCGCACTGATTTTTGCGCTTATCTCTGTCGTTATTGATTGACGGCGCAAACCTAACCGCGCTGTTGCTTTTACCACGTAGAATCTCACGACTTCTAATCAAAACCAAACTTCGCTTAACCTCCTCAGCCAAGACCGTGTTGCGATTGTGTATTTCTGGAAAGGGCATGGTGCGGCATCTTCAAATACACTTCCAACATTGAAAAACTTTACTAAAACAATATTCCGGTTATCAGCATTGCCTTAAAATCGGGTGATGATGCGGCATTAAAACAATCTCTCGGCCCAAACAAATCAGCTATCTTTCCCAACTGTCAACGATTCAGACGGCCTGATTACACAACAATGGAACACGCCCGCCATTGTTTTAATGAAAAACGGCCAAATGCTTCAGGCTACCACCGGCATCAGCAGCTACTGGATCTTGCGCCGGCGATGCTTATCAGTAATCTGATGTATTGATATTTATCCTAAGAAATCCAATTATGTTAAACATAAAATCGACTTGTAAAAATTAAACGGTATTATGTGCCAATCATCGTTATTTTTAAAATAAACAAACTATCTCAGCATTAATACTTAATGATTCTATTGAGATTATTTCTAAAATATACTAATATAGGCCTAAAGAATAGCTCAAAAATCTTATCATTATTATCATCAAAACAAATTAATACCGTATTCAATCAAGGCTCGAGCAGTATACATTTGTTTCAATATGAATTTGTACGACGGCATCCATAACCTTGGCGCAATTCTTTATTACTCTGCCACGCTTCCATGATTTGAACCTTAGTTACAACGGAGAACTTCATCATGCCTAACCAATCTAAACACGCCTCAATTAATATTGCCCTGATTCAAGCGCGAGAAGCCTTGATGACGCAATTCCGCCCGATTTTGAACCAAGCCAACGTAACCGACCAGCAATGGCGTATTATTCGTCTGTTGGCCGAAAACGGCACGTTAGATTTCCAAGATTTAGCCAATAAAGCCTGCATCTTACGCCCCAGCCTGACCGGCATTCTGACCCGCTTGGAAAAAGCCGGCTTGGCCGTGCGTCTGAAACCTTCCAATGACCAGCGCCGCGTTTATCTGAAGCTGACCCAAGAAGGCGAAAAGCTTTATCAAACCATCGGCGCACAAGTAGATGACCGCTATGACGCTATTGAAGCCATTTACACCAAAGAAAAATTGGACGCATTGCAAAAATTACTGGCCGAGCTGTCTGAAATCGAGCAGGCTTTAAAATAAAAAGTTATCACAGAATGACTGACTCGACACACACACTTAAGCAATCATTTCGTGATGCCATGGCTTCTGCAGCAGCAGGCGTGCATGTCATTACGACAGACGGTGCCGCCGGGCGTTACGGCATTACCATGACCGCCGTAACATCAGTAACGGATGAGCCGCCCACCATTATGCTGTGCATCAACCGTGAGGCCGCCATTATCCCGATTCTGCTGCAAAACCGCGATTTATGTATCAACACGCTTTCAAACGGCCAGCAGGATATTGCCGAGCATTTTGCCGGCATGACCAACCTTTCGCCGGAAGAGCGCTTTGAATACCATATTTGGCATCGTGGTCAAACCGGCCAACTTGAAGTAGAAGGTGCTTTGGCTCATCTGCACGGCCAAATTATCGAGCAGCATAAAATCGGCACGCATTATATTTTTTATGTTCGCCTCAACGAAATCAAAGTGGCCGATACCACCTCACCTGCTTTATTGTATTTCCGCAGACAATTCAAATCATTGTCATAGCAAAAGGCCGTCTGAACACAAAATTTCAGACGGCCTTTTCTTATCGATACTTAATTGCGGCGTGCATCCAACAAATAAGACGTTTTACCCGAATCTGCCTGACCTGCTGCTTTTTCAGTACGCAAACGCTTGCCCACCAACACTACGCGACCTTGTTCATTCAACAATTCCAAATGGCGCGAATTGAAGCTGTAGCTGCGTACATTTTGCAATTCATGCGGCAAATGACGTTCTGCCATATTTTCAGCGCATTGACTATCCACTTGAATTTGATTAAACGTCAGCGCATGGTTACCACCCGCACTGTATCGGCCGGATACTTTCATACATTCCGACACAGCGCTGAAGCCATCGTCGCTATTGTTGATGGTAAAAATCGCATTAGGATCATTCGGCGAATAGCCGCCGACATCACTCAAGCGCCAAGCACCATAAATATTCGGTACTTTATCCAAAGGATTCGCCACCGGAATAACCACTGGGAAACAGGCTGATAACAACAAAGGTAAGAGGAGTGCAGTTTTCTTCATCTTTATTCTTTCTGAATGGTTTAAAATCACGCAGACCCCATAATCATCATTTCTTTTTTTATGCGGATACTATAACGAATGATAAAAAGGCCATCTGAAATTTATGCCTATCGGAAGTTAAACTCGATAAACTGCATGAAGCATTCATGCCACTAACTTGTCGAAGCGTGCTATCGACTATACAATTTCAAATATTTCACAAATTTTGGACACACACATGAAAGCAATGATTCTGGCTGCCGGACGCGGCGAACGCATGCGCCCTCTGACCGATACCTGTCCTAAACCGCTGTTAAAGGTCGGCAAAGAGCCGCTTATCGGCTGGCATCTACGCCGTCTGAAACAAGCAGGAATCACGGAAATTGTTATCAATTATGCATGGTTAGGCGAACAGATCGAACAAAGTTTAGGTAACGGCACACAATACGGCGTCAGCATTACCTACTCACCGGAATTATCCGGCGGCTTAGAAACCGCGGGTGGCATTGCCACCGCTTTACCTTTATTGGGCAATGAACCGTTTTTAGTCATTAATGGTGACGTGTTAATCGATATTGATTTTCAAACAGCTTTTTCTGCGGCTCAAAAATTGACTCAAAAGCAGCTGCTGGCGCATTTATGGCTAGTCAACAATCCGGCACACAATCTAAGCGGCGACTTTGGCCTGCTTTCAGACGGCCTGATTACCTCCAACCCTTATCACGGTCAAGGCCTAACCTTCAGCGGCATAGGCGTTTATCACCCGGATTTGTTTCAACACACTCCTGCCCATCAAACTGCCAAATTGGCACCGCTTTTGCGTTCGGCAATGGATAAGCAGCAAATCAGCGGCCAAAAACATAACGGGCTCTGGCTGGATGTCGGCACTATCGAACGATTGGAAGAAGCCAACCGCTTGGCTGAAAACTGGGCGTAAATCCTGTTTCATCCGATAAATCCAACAACCTACTAAGGCCGTCTGAAATATAAAGTTTGACCTGCACCTCAAAAGTCGGACTAAACCCCCAACAGACTAAGGCGCAGATTCTTACGACCAAATATAGTGAATCCACTTTAAAAAGCCGGACGGGTTGGTACGGCCGGAAGGAGCGGACGGCGGCGGTCATTCAAACGTTGGGACGGACCATCCCTTGGACATACTGCTTTCGCTTACCGACTTTCCCCGCTGTGTCTCTTTCTATCACCTAAAACCGAAAAAGGACAAAGACAGCCGTCTGAAAATGCAAATCATGGAGATAAAACGTGATAATCCGGGTTATGGCTGGCCGGAGGGGCATAACGTTGGTGAGCGGCGTAAAACCATAAGCGGGAGCAACGTTTGATACGGAGAGGTACTTAAGAAAGCGAGAAGCTGCCGCTCTTATTGCGGCAAAGCGGGGAGAATAGTGCCAAACCTGTTAAAACGGGATTTTACCGCCGGCAAACCAAACGAAATATGGCTGGCCGATATTACCGAAATCAAAGCAAAAGATGGAAACAGGCTCTGTATCTCGCCGATACCGGACTGCTTTAATTCAGAAATCTTCAGCGTAACATTGAGCCGTCACCCAAACCGGAAACAGGTTGAAACGACGCTGCGGCAATCGGTCGAAAAGTTGCTGGAAAATGCAACGCCGATACTGCATTCCGACCAAGGTTGGCAATACCAAATGCGGGCATATTATCTGATTTTACAAAAGAATAGCATTTTGCAAAGTATGGTCGAGAAAGGGAAATTGTTTGGATAATGCCAAGATGGAAAGTTTCTTCGGACGGCTGAAAACGGAATGTATTTACGGCAGACGGTTTGAAACGGTGGTCGACATGGGGAAAGCAGTGTCGGATTATATCCGTTATTACAATAAAGACAGGGTTCGATTAAAATTAAAAGGATTGAGCCCGATACAATATCGAACTCAATCCTTGTGATCAGCAGTCTAACTTTTTGGGGGCAGTTCAATTGAAGCAGACTTTTTAATGATTCATTCAATCAATTATCAGAAGAATTTTGACGGCGCAAAATAGCCGGAATTTCAAAATCATCTAAAACCGATTGATTACCGAAATCGGCAGCAGTCAGGTTCATACTGCGCGTGCCACGGCCTGATCGGACCAAACCATCGATATTGTGTGATTGCTGCGCCTGTTGCGGTGCATATTCTTCACGATCGCCCAAGCTTTGCTGTACGCGTGAAGAAGTACGTACCGGTGCAGCCTGTTGATGGCTGTGTTCTTGCAAACCGGTGGCAATGATGGTCACGCGAATCGCATCCTCGCTCATGTTTTCATCTTCGGCGGTACCAAATTTACATTCCGCATCAGGATGCGCATTGCTATTCACGACTTTCATGATTTCGCCGTATTCAGACATTTTCAGGCAGCCCGGTGCAGTGGTCACATTAACCAACACGCCGCGTGCGCCATCCAAAGTTACGCCATCCAACAACGGGCTGGAAATCGCTTGTTCGGTAGCCAAACGTGCACGGTCAATGCCTTGAGCAAAGCCCGAACCCATCATGGCCATACCTTTAATGCCCATGACGTTTTTCACATCGGCAAAGTCAACGTTGATGAAACCAGGATTGGTCACCACTTCGGAAATACCTGCAACGGCGTTACGCAATACATCATCAGCTGCACGGAATGCTTCGCGCATGGTGGCATCTTCACCCAACACAGTGAACAATTTATCATTCGGAATCACAATCAGTGAATCCACTTGGCTTTTCAATTGTTCCAAGCCATTTTGAGCAATGTGGCCGCGTTTGTTGCCTTCAAAATTGCTCGGTCGAGTCACCACTGCAACAGTCAGAATGCCCATCTCTTTGGCAATTTCGGCCACAACAGGTGCCGCACCGGTACCGGTACCGCCACCCATACCGGTGGTGATAAACAACATATTGGCACCACTGATGGCATCCTCAATCGCTTCACGCTCTTCTTGAGCGGCAGCGCGACCAATTTCCGGGTTGGCACCCGCACCCAAACCACGGGTCAGATTAGTACCCAATTGAATGCGTTTGGCCGCATTGTTTTTGCCCAATGACTGGGCATCGGTATTGGCGCTGATGAATTCCACACCTTGAATAGTGTTTTCAATCATGTTGTTGATGGCATTGCAGCCACCGCCACCCAAACCGATAACTTTAATGACCGCAGGGCTTACGGCTGATTCCGCTACGTCGTAAACAAATTCCATTCAATACTCCTCCGCGCCCTGCTGTGAGGACGGTTAAAAATAAATTCTCACTGTATATTATATAAGAAGTATCCGACCACTTGCAAAATACTTCTGACACTGAATCGCCACAGCCTGGGTTTCTTTGCGTTTTTTAAACAAAAAACATACAGTCTGCTTTCAGACGGCCTGACAAATGATACCAACTGAATAGGCCGTCTGAATATCTGCTATGACGATGCTGTCATTTTAACGGATTAAAAATTATCTTTTAAGAATTTTTGGAAGCGCGCCCACAAGCTGAGCTTTTCGCCGCTATCGCCACCAACGTGTACCGCACCGGTTACCGGGCTGCCGTCTTCTTCGCCACGCGCGGCTTGCAACAGGCCGATGGCCGTAGCATAACGCGGATTGCGGATGCGCTCTGATACACCGCCCATTTCTTGCGGTACACCGATACGTGCCGGCAGATTGAAGATTTCTTCCGTCAATTCAACAATGCCGGTCAGCATGGATGCGCCGCCGGTCAATACGATACCGGAAGTCAGTACTTCTTCAGGGAAACCTGAGCGGCGCAATTCGTTTAAGGTTAATTCCAAGATTTCTTCAACACGCGGGCCAATCACGCTGGCCAATACGCGGCGTGAAATTTGGCGCGGCAAACGATCACCCACGCTCGGCACTTCAACCATTTCGTCCAATCCTTCCATGGTCGGAATGGCAACACCGTAATGGATTTTAATGTATTCAGCAGCACTGTGCGGTGTACGCAAAGCCTGTGCCAAATCTTTAGTAATCAAGTCGCCCGCTACCGGAATCACGGCAGTATGGCGGATAGCGCCGTTGGTGTATACCGCAATGTCGGTGGTACCGCCGCCAATATCGATGACACACACGCCCAGATCTTTTTCATCTTCAGTTAATACGGCTTGGCCGCTGGCCAAAGGTTGCAACATGATTTGATCCATCTGCAAATCGCAACGCTGAATGCATTTTTGGATGTTTTGCAAAGCGGTATTGGCACCGGTGATGATGTGCACGCGCGTATCCAAACGTACGCCGCTCATACCGATTGGCTCTTTCACACCCGGCTGGTTGTCGATGATATATTCCTGCACCACGGTGTGCAAAATATTGTGGTCAGGCGGGATATTGATGGCTTTAGCTGTTTCGATGGCGCGATCGATGTCGGCTTGTGTCACTTCGCCATCTTTGATTTTCACTACGCCTTGCGAATTCAGGCTGCGGATGTGGTTACCGGCAATACCCGTGGTGACATGGGAAATTTTGGTATCCGCCATTAATTCGGCTTCGTTCACCGCTTGTTTGATGGCCTGTGCAGTCGCATCGATATTGGTTACCATACCGGCCTTCAAGCCGCGCGACGGCGCTTGGCCCAAACCGACGATATGGATTTCATTGTCTTCTTGCACTTCCCCAATAAGTGCAATCACTTTTGACGTGCCGATGTCCAATGCACTGATGTATTTGCCTTGTTCCATAAATTCCCATTCATTTCGCTAATGTTGTATTTTTTTACTGAGCCTAGTTATTCAGACGGCTCATCCAAAGATTGTTTGTATCGCACCGAAAAACCGTCTTTATAACGCATATCGACATACGACAAACGGTCGCGGTGTTTTTGCAGCAGGCTTGGCCAGATTTCGGCAAAGAACTGCAGACGTTTGATTTCATGCTCGCGCCCTAAGCGCACGGTAATGCCGTTGTCCAACACTACCGACCAAGCCGAACGCGGCGTGTAAATCAGCTCTTTTACTTTCAAATCGCGCGCACCGAGAATGCCGGTAAATTCATTGTAGTGTTTAACCATGTCTCTCCCTGTGCCGGGCTGACCTTCGAAAACCGGCAAATCCTGTTCCAGCATGGCTTGGAACACATTACCTTTGGTATCAACCAAACCTGATTTTTTCCATTGTGCAATGGCAATGCGCTCGGTCAGATGGATTTCAACCGTATCCGGCAGACGGCGGCGCACCAAAGCCGAATCCACCCAAGGCAATTGCTGAAAAGCTTCTTGCGCAGCATTCATGTCGGCGCGAAAAATATTGCCGACTAAATGTTTTTGCGCAATGGTTTGCAGCTCTTTGCCATCAATATGGGCCAGCTTGCCTGCAATGGCAACCTGTTTGATGGGAAAATGATCCGAATGATACACCCATGCCACGCCTGTGCCGATGAGCAACAGTGCCGCCAACACACACAACCATCTTGTTAACCGCCCCAAGGCGCCGGCATCATCCCACATGAGCAGTTTTCAAAATTTCAAGACATAAATCGGCAAAATCCAAGCCGGTTTGCGCGGCGGATTTCGGTACCAAACTGTGACTGGTCATACCCGGCAAGGTATTGATTTCCAACAGATACAGTTTACCATCAGTATCTTTCAAAAAGTCAACGCGCACACAACCTTCCGCGCCAACCGCCTGCGCACCGCGTACTGCCAGCTCGCGCATCAGAGCCTCATCGCTTTCGCTCAAATCAGACGGGCATTGGTAAACGGTATCGTCACGCCGGTATTTTGCTTCCCAGTCGTAAAACTCGGTTTGCGGGATGATGCGAATACTCGGCAAACCGCGGTTGTCCAACACCGGACAGGAATACTCGCCGCCACCGATAAAGCGTTCAGCAATAATCTCACCCTGCAAGTGTTTCAATTCTTCGTAAACATCTTTCAGACGGCCTGCTTCTTTCACTTTTACTACGCCGACACTACTGCCCTCTGCTGCCGGTTTGACAAACATCGGCAAACCCAAGTTTTTTTCGACGGCATCGAAATCACTGTCGTCACGCAATACGGCAAATTCCGGCACAGGCAAGCCCAAAGCCTGCCAAATCAGCTTACAGCGGTATTTATCCATACCAATGGCCGAAGCAGCCACACCGCTGCCGGTGTAAGGTATGTCCATCAGTTCCAACGCGCCTTGAATCGCGCCGTCTTCGCCGTAAGTACCGTGTAAGATATTGAAGGCCGTCTGAAAACCTTGGGTTTTCAGTTCGCCCAAAGGGGTTTCCTTCGGATCGAACGCATGCGCATCAATGCCTTTGCTTTTCAGAGCTGCCAAAATCGCGGTACCGCTGTCTAAGGAAACGTCGCGTTCGGTTGAAAAACCGCCCATCAACACGGCCACTTTGCCAAAATTCTGCATACTGCTTGTCTTTCTAATATTTCAGACGGCCAAACTTATTCAGACGGCCTTTCCCATTATTATTGTTTGGTCGCATCCAACATGGCTTGCGGCACTTTATTGATGCTCCCCGCGCCCATGGTCAGTACCACATCGCCATCTTGCAACACATTCAGCAACATTTCTGGCAATTCTGCTACGTTTTCGCAGTAAATCGGCTCTAATTTACCCAATACGCGAATGGCGCGCGCCAAGGCCCGCGAATCGGCAGCGGCAATCGGTTCCTCACCGGCGGCATATACTTCGGTCAACACCAGCGAATCGACAGTATTCAATACCTTGGTAAAATCTTCAAACAAATCGCGGGTGCGCGTGTAACGGTGTGGTTGGAATGCCAACACCAAACGCTTATCAGGATATGCTCCACGCGCGGCGGCCACAGTTGCTGCCATTTCCACCGGATGGTGGCCGTAGTCGTCAACCAACCAAGCTTTGCCACCTTTTGGCAAAGCCATTTCGCCATATTTCTGGAAGCGGCGGCCGACGCCGGCAAAGCCGAGCAAACCTTGTTGGATTGCTTCAACCGAAGCACCTACTTCCAATGCCACGCCGATAGCGGCCAAAGCATTCAATACATTATGACGGCCCGGCATGTTCAATACCACTTCAAACGGCGCTTGTTCATGGCCTTTCATGTTGACATGCACGGTAAATTTCATTTGCGCACCAACATTTTCAATATCGGTAGCGTAAATATCAGCGGTATCATCCAAGCCGTAAGTGGCAAACGGTTTGCTCACTTTCGGCACAATTGCGCGCACGTATTCGCTGTCGATACATAAAAACGCTTTACCGTAAAACGGCATGCGGTGGATAAAATCGATAAAAGCCTGATGCAGCTTTTCCACGCTGTGGCCATAAGTATCCATGTGGTCTTCGTCGATATTGGTGACGACCGACATAATCGGGGTCAAATGCAGGAAAGATGCGTCCGATTCATCGGCTTCCGCCACGATGTATTCGCCCTGCCCCAAACGCGCATTCGAACCGGCAGCGGTGAGTTTGCCACCGATAACGAAAGTCGGATCCAAACCGGCCGCTGCTAAAATCGAAGCGGTCAGGCTGGTGGTAGTGGTTTTGCCGTGGGTACCGGCAATGGCGATACCGTCGCGGAAACGCATTAATTCCGCCAGCATCAGCGCGCGCGGAATCACAGGAATATGTTGCTCATTGGCCGCCACTACTTCAGGGTTATCGGCTTTGACGGCAGTGGACGTCACCACCACATCGGCACCGTTAATGTGTTCGGCGGCATGGCCGGGATAAACTCGGATACCCAAGGCCGACAAATGCTCGGTAGTGGCGCTTTTCGACTGATCGGAACCGGAAACCTTGAAACCCAAATTGTGCAAAACTTCGGCAATGCCGCACATTCCGACGCCGCCAATGCCGACAAAGTGAATATTGGTTACTCGATTTTTCATCATGATTCCTGTCCGAAGTCAACTTTTACGTAAAAGCATTATTTTAAAGGGCTGTTGCGTTATGCGCCATTGTTTTATTGTAAAGGATAATTAACATGGCACATCGGGCCGTCTGAAAACCGCCACTCTTTTCAGACGGCCTATTCAAACGGTTCAACCCGCCACATCAATCGCGGCTTGCGCCACATCATCGGCACTGTGCGGCAAGGCCAAAGTGCGGGCTTGTTCCGCCCATTGCAAACATTGTCCGCGCGTTAAACCGCTCAACACTTCGGCCAATTTTTCCGGCGTCAATTGCGGCTGCGGCAACAGCAAACCGGCTTGCGCGCGCACCATAAAGCGGGCGTTGGCAGTTTGGTGGTCGTCCACCGCATGCGGATACGGTACCAACAAAGCGCCGACACCGGCAGCAGTCAATTCAGCAATCGTCAGCGCGCCGGCGCGGCAAATCACTAAATCGGCCTCACGATACGCCGATACCATGTCGGTAATAAATTCCACACATTCAGCTCCTACGCCCAAGGCATCGTAATCTGCCTGCAGGCTGCCCAATTTGTTGCGGCCGGATTGATGATACATTTGCGGCCGTTCATTTTCAGGCAGCAAAGCCAACGCTTCAGGCAGGGTTCGGTTCAGAATGTCCGCGCCCAAGCTGCCGCCCATCACCAATACTTTCAGACGGCCTGTTCTGCCGGCAAAACGTTCGGCAGGTGTTGGCAAATTGGCAATATCCGCGCGCACAGGGTTGCCGACCAAACCGTTTTCGTGTTCAAAGGCTTTCGGGAAGGCATACAGCACGCGTTTCGCCCAGCGTGACAATTGGCGGTTGGACAAACCGGCCACCGCATTTTGCTCGTGAATCACAATCGGCACGCCGCATAATTTGGCTGCAACGCCACCCGGAAAGGTCACAAAACCGCCAAAACCAATCACACAAGCGACGCGGTGTTTTTTAATGATACGCTGCGCCGCACGGACGGTTTTAAACAGCGTAAACGGCAGCATCAGCTTGCGCTTCAAACCATTGCCGCGCACACCTTTAATAGCCAAAGTTTCCAACAAAATATCGTATTGCGGCACGATACGCGTTTCCATCGCGCCTTCGCTGCCCAGCCAAATCACATGATGGCCGCGCGCGCGCAATGAATCAGCCACCGCCAATGCCGGGAAAATATGACCGCCGGTACCTCCGGCCATCAACATAAATGTCTTACCGCCCATTTACTCTATCCTTCTATCTGATAACCGCGCATTTTTTGGCGGTTTTCATAATCAATCCGCAACAACAATGTCATACAGACTAACATAATCACCACGGCCGAACCACCGTAAGACATTAACGGCAAGGTTAAGCCCTTGGTTGGTAAGATACCGATATTCACACCGATATTGAAAAAACTCTGAATTCCGATCCAAATACCGATGCCATTGGCCACATAGGCGCTGAAAATCAAATCCAAATCACGCGCCTGCTTGCCGATGGAAAAAGCGCGCACCACCAGCCAACCATAACAAAACACCAGCACACACATACCAAAAAAGCCGAATTCTTCGCCGATCACAGCAAAAATAAAGTCGGTATGCGCTTCAGGCAGGTAGAAGCGTTTTTCCAAACTCGCGCCCAGACCCACGCCCAACCATTCGCCGCGTGCAATCGCCATCAAGGAATGAGTCAATTGATAGCCCTTGCCCAACGGGTCTTCCCAAGGATTCAAAAAACCTGCCATACGCGCCATACGGTAAGGGGCGGCCAAAATCAAAGTACCCATGCCGATCAGCACCATCATCATCATCATAGCAAAATATTTCCACGGGAAACCGGCCAAAAACAGCATACCCATAATGATGCCGATAATCACCACAAAAGAGCCGAAATCAGGTTGCGCCATGATCAAAATCAGGCCGACCACCAACAGCGAGCCCGGTTTGATGATTTTTTTTACACTCTGCAACACTTCCGCCTTACGCGTGAACAAACTGGCCAAATACAAAATCGCGGCCAATTTGAACATTTCGGTCGGTTGCAGATTAATCGGGCCGATGTGAATCCAGCGGGTCGCGCCGTTAATCTCACGTCCCACGCCCAATACCACAATCAACAATATGCCGCACAACGCGAAATACCACGGCATAAACTTTTTCCAAGCCGTCATCTTAAAAAGAGAAATGATGCCGCACACAGCCACACCCAAGGCAATAAAACCGGCCTGTTTGTACAAAAACGAATACTGATCGCCGCCTTCAGCCGCCGCATACGCAATCGATGCCGAATAAATCATCAGCAGGCTGAATGCCGTCATCAGGATAATCATCCACAACAACGAAACATCGATTTTTTGACCGCTGCGCACAATCTGGCGGTCGAGAATTTTAGATACATTCATGATAAGAAACAGTCATTACAGCTTGAATAAAGTGTTCAGACGGCCTGACGCATTCAGGCCGTCTGAAAAGAAGATTACATTGTTTATCAATCATTATTTCAGTTTGGTGCGTTCAGACGGCCTATAAAGCCTTAAACGCTTCGGTAAACACTTCCGCCCGATGCGCATATCCGGTAAACATATCAAAACTGGCACAAGCCGGACTCAACAGCACCACATCACCCGCTTCGGCCCGGGCGTAGGCCGTCTGAACAGCTTCTTGCAAAGTCGCGCAATCGGTCATTACCACACCACAGTCGGCCAAACTACGGCGAATCAGCGGCGCATCTTCGCCAATCAGCAACACGCCTTTGGCCTTGCCCGCCAATACGTTTTTCAGCGGCGAGAAATCCTGTCCTTTGCCTACGCCGCCCAAAATCACCCACAGCGGATTTTGCAAACCGGCAATGGCGGCGGCGGTGGCACCGACATTGGTGCCTTTGCTGTCGTCGATAAAGGTTACGCCGTTTTTCTCGCCGATTTTTTCGACACGGTGCGGCAGGCCTCGGAAGGTTTTGACGTGTTCCAACAAGGTTTCGCGCGGCAAACCGACGGCTTCGCATAAGGCCACCGCCGCCAGCACATTGGCCGTATTGTGCAGACCCTGCAGCGGAATATCGGCCGCAGCCAGCAAATCATCGCTACCATGTTTCAGACGGCCTGTTTTGCGTTCCAACCAATAATCGGCGGCGTTTTCAATCGAAAACCATTTCACTTCACGCCCGGCCCGTTTCATTGCGCGGCAGAACACATCATCGGCATTCAACACCTGCACGCCTTCGCCACGGAAAATTTTGTCTTTGGCATGGGCGTAATCAAGCAAATCATCGTAGCGGTCGAGATGGTCTTCGGAAATATTCAATACAGTGGCGGCATCGGGGCGCAGGCTTTCAGTGTTTTCCAATTGGAAGCTGGACAATTCCAACACCCACACATCGGCTTTTTTGCCGCCCCGCTGCAATTCGGCTTCCAAAACCGGCGTGCCGATGTTGCCGGCAATCACGGTGTCCCAACCGCATTTGATACACAAATAGCCGACCAAGCTGGTGACGGTGGTTTTGCCGTTGCTGCCCGTGATGGCGATAACCTTGTCGCCGCGTTCGTTCAACACACCGGCCAAGATTTCAATGTCACCCAACACGCGGCCGCCGTTGGCTTTGAATCCGGCAATATCGGGTTGGCGCTCACTGATGCCCGGGCTGACGGCCAGCGTGTCGAAACCTTCTGCCAGCGCATCTTTCAGACGGCCTGTGTAAAACTTCAAGCCGTCAAACATTTTTCCGATTTGCGCAACACGCTCAGGCTTGAGCGACGCATCGTAAGCCGCTACTTCAGCACCGGCTTGGCGCAAAAACGCAATCATCGCAATGCCCGATCCGCCCAAACCTGCAACCAATATTTTTTTATTTTGCCAATTCATTTTGTATTCGATTCAATAGGTTTTATTGTGGGAATTCAGACAGATTCAGGCTGCCTGGAAAAATCCGTTTACGTCATAACGCGGCAGAATTTCCTGCAACGCGGCCAGCCTGTCTTCCGGACTACTGGCGCCGGGTGGCATCGGCGGCGCGACACCGTCTTCGTATTGGTTGCGCATCCAATCGGCCATGGCGTAGATTTGCAGCAGCAAAGGTTCGGCCAGCTTTTTGTCGATTTCCAATTCGCCCAAGGCTTGGGCAAAACAGGCCACCCACTCATCGCGCACCCGGCTTTTCACGGCAAACGGCATGTGGCGCGCACGAAGCTGCGGATGGCCGTATTTTTGTTCAAACAAGGGAGGGCCGCCGAGCCAGCCGCTGAAAAATTCGTAGAGTTTATCGCGAATCAAAGCCATATCTTCACCATGCATCTCACGCAAGGCTTGATATTTCGGCTCGAGTTCCATTAAGTCGTAAAAGCGGTCGGTCAAGGCGCGCACGCCTTGGGCACCACCCAATGCCTGATACATAGCTGCTCCAAAGCCGCCTGAACATCAAAGTGCGTTCAGACGGCCTGTTTCAATTAGCGGATTTTCAGCGTACTCAATCCAATCAATACCAACACAATGGTGATAATCCAAAAACGCACCACCACTTGGGTTTCTTTCCAACCTTTTTGTTCGTAATGGTGATGAATCGGCGCCATCAGGAAAATGCGTTTTTTGGTACGTTTGTACCAGCCGACCTGCAACATCACCGAAACGGCTTCCACCACAAACAGTCCACCCATAATGAACAAGACGATTTCCTGACGCACAATCACCGCCACCGTACCCAAGGCCGCACCCAGCGCCAATGCACCAACGTCGCCCATAAACACCTGCGCCGGATAAGCGTTGAACCACAAAAAGCCCAAACATGCGCCGCACATCGCCGCACAGAAAATCACCACTTCGTTGGCACCCGACACATACGGAAGCTGCAAATAACGGGCAAATTCGGCATGGCCGCTGACATAGGCAAACACCGACAGCCCCGCCGCCACCAATACCACCGGAAACGCCGCCAAACCATCCAAACCGTCGGTCAGATTAACAGCGTTTGATGTGCCGACAATCACAAAATACGTCAGCACCACAAAACCGATGCCGCCCAGCGGATAGGCGATTTGTTTGAAAAACGGCACGATAAATGCCGTGCTGGAAGGCAAATCGGCGGCGTAAAACAGCAGCACGCCCGCCGCCAGCGCCACGCTCGACTGCCACACCATTTTGAATTTTGCCGATACGCCGTTGGGGTCTTTATAAACCACCTTGCGCCAGTCGTCGTAAAAACCCAGCGCACCGGTCGCCAGCAACACGCCGAGCAGAATCCAGATATACGGATTCGCCCAGTTGCCCCACAATAAAGTGGATACGGCAATGGCAGTCAGAATCAGCGAACCGCCCATGGTCGGCGTACCGTTTTTCACCAAATGCGTCTGCGGCCCGTCGGTACGCACCGCCTGTCCGACTTTCAATTCGGTCAGCTTGCGGATTGTCCACGGCCCCAGCAGCAGCGAAAACGCCAGCGCCGTCAGCGCCGCCATCACGGCACGGAACGTGGTGTATTGAAAAACGTTCAGCGCCGAAAACCAGCCGCTGAAATGCGAGAGCCATAAAAACATAATGTTTCCTTATTGTTTTCAAACAGCGGCACACCGTCCGCTGCGGATTATGCTTATCCTGTCAGGCCGTCTGAAAATCCGTTTCCGCAGCATTTTCAGACGGCCTTGTTGTTTATTGTGCCGAACCGTTTTCAATCAACGCTTCAACCACTTCTTCCATTTTCATAAAGCGCGAGCCTTTGACCAAAACATGGGCGTTTTCCGGCAATTCGTGGCACATCACTTGAATCAGTGGGTCTTTGTCGGCAAACCACAGGCCGGTTTCGCCGAAGGTTTCGGCGGCTTCTACACTGTCGTCGCCGACAAAATAGGCGGATTCGATGCCTTTGTCCCGGGCGTATGCGCCGACTTCGGCGTGCATGGCGGCGGCTTCGTCTTCACCGAGTTCGCCCATATCGCCCATCACAAACACTCTTGGCGATGGCAATGCCGCCAATACGTCCACCGCCGCTTTCATGCTGTCGGGATTGGCGTTGTAGGTGTCGTCAATCACGGTTGCGCCTTTGATGCCTTGTTTGATTTGCAGGCGGCCTTTGATGTTGCTGAAGTTTTTGAGGCCGTCTGAAATCTGTTGCAGGCTCAAACCTGCGGCTTGTGCCAAGGCGGCGGCGGCGCAGGCATTGGCGACATTGTGCCGCCCCGGAACGGGCAATAATACGGCGGCACGCTCTTCGCCGCACACCAAGTCAAATGTGCAGGAAAGCGGTTTTAACACGATATTTTCGGCGTGAACCGTGCCTTTTTCCGCACCGAAAGTGCGTTGGGCAAAGGCTTCGGCAGCCTTGACGAATACATCGGCATGGGTATCTTCCGCCGGAATCAGCGCCGTGCCGCCGCTTTTCAGCCCTTGGTAGATTTCGCTTTTGGCTTTGGCAATGTCGCCCACGCCGTTGAAGCCGCAGCCGACATGCGCCCGCAGGGCGTTATTGACCAAGGCGGCATCGGGGCGGGCAATCTGCGTGAGCTGCGCCAGTTCGCCGAAATGGTTCATGCCCATTTCGATGACGGCGTAGCGGTGTTGCGGATTGAGTTTCAACAGGGTCAGCGGCAAGCCGATATGGTTGTTGAAATTGCCGGCGGTTGCCAACACGGCGTTTTCATCGAAGGTATGGCGCAGAATGAGCGCCAGCATTTCTTTGACGGTGGTTTTGCCCGACGAGCCGGTAATGCCGAATACAAACGGGTTTACGGTTTCCCGCCATGCTTTTGCCAGCTTCTGCAATGCCGACAGCGTATCCGCCACCGCCAATGCGCCGGGCAAATCGGCGCAGTCGGCACGGGAGACAACGGCTGCCGCCGCCCCTTGTGCCAATACGTCTGCGACAAAATCATGGGCATCGAAACGCTCGCCGGCCAAGGCGAAAAAGACATCGCCGCTCTGAATATTGCGGCTGTCGGTTACGATTCTGCCGACTGCTCGGTTTTCAGACGGCATGGCCAAGCCCAAGGCACGGCAAATAAAGTTTAAATCCAATGTATTCATATTCTTATACTGTAAACGCCGACAGCAGGCTGCTGCCTGCCGTGTTTATGCTGCCGCTGAAATTGTTTCATACGGCTTTGATTGCCTGCTATGGAAAAGAACAATTCGGGCGGTAATCCGTTTAGGCCGTCTGAAAAATACGTTTCAAAAAATCGGTTTTTTTAACGTTGTTCCAAAGCGGCCCGGGCGATTTCAAAATCGGAAAAGTGATGTTTCACACCCTGCACGTCCTGATAGGTTTCATGCCCTTTGCCGGCAATCAGGATAATGTCGTGTTCCGCTGCCTGCTGCACGGCAAACTCGATGGCGGCACGGCGGTCGGCTTCGACTTTTTCGGGATTTGCCACCGCCGGTAAAATATCGTTGATAACCGCCTGCGGCTCTTCCATGCGGGGATTGTCGCTGGTTACCACCACTTTATCCGCACCTGCCGCCGCTGCTGCACCCATCAGCGGGCGTTTGCCCCGATCCCGATTGCCGCCGCAACCGAACACACACCATAAGGCTGCGTTTTTCGGTTTGATTTCCTGCAAGGTTGCCAGTGCTTTTTCCAAGGCATCGGGCGTGTGGGCGTAATCAACCACCACCAAGGGTTTGCCTGCATTCATGATGCAGTCCATACGGCCAGTGGCGGGGCGGATTTGCGACAGCACCGCCAATACTTTTTCCAGCGGGTGGCCTTCGGCACACAATACGCCGACGCAGGCCGCCAGATTTTGGGCGTTGAACCGTCCCAACAGGCGGGTGCGGCAACTGCCTTTGCCCCAAGGCGTATCCAATTCGACATTCATGCCGTCTGAAGCGGCTTGGAAGGCGGTAATGCGGATGTCTGCGGTTTCGCTGAAGCCGTAACCGTACACTTTCAGCTGCCCGTCTGCTTCGGTTTTGGCGAAACCTTCGGTTTTCGCTTCGCTGAAACTTGCTTCGCTCGTTTTCAGACGGCCTGCCAAGGCTGCACCGTATTCGTCATCAACATTAATCACGGCGTGTTTCAAGCCCTGCCAGTAAAACAGGCGGGCTTTGATGTCGCCGTATGCGTCCATGGTGCCGTGGTAATCGAGATGGTCGCGGGTCAGGTTGGTAAACACGGCACTGCGAAACGGTACGCCGTTGACACGGAACTGATCCAAGCCGTGGCTGGAAACTTCCATTGCCGCAGCGGTCGCGCCCTGCTGTTTGAAACGGTGCAGCAGGGTTTGCACGTCCACCGGAGCCGGCGTGGTGTGGGTGGTGTCTTCCAAGTTTCCCCAAAAGCCGTTGCCGACCGTGCCGATAACGGCGCATTTTCCGCCCAATAAATCTGCTGCCTGCGCCAGCCATTGCGTGACGGAGGTTTTGCCGTTGGTGCCGGTTACGCCCCAAACGGTGAGGCCGTCTGAAGCATTGCCGTACACTTCCGCCGCCAAAATACCGGCGCGGTGTTTCAAGTCTTTAATGCCTTGATTGGGCACATCCCATTCGGGATTCCAAGCAAAACGGCCGTCGTCGTCCCAAAACACAAATGCCGCGCCATTAGAAATCGCAGCCGGAATATAGCTGCGGCCATCGGTATATTCGCCTTGGCAGGCAATGAAAATATCGCCGGCCTTGATTTGGCGGCTGTCTGAATGCAACAAACGCCCTGCAGCGTTTTCACACAGCAGAGCAGGTAAGTCGGTTTCAGCCAATGGAATCAACTCGCTGAACATAATATTCTCTTTACTGCTTAAAAATTAAGAGGATGCTTTTTCTTTCGGCTTCAATACGCTCAGTGGTTTGGTTGGCGATACGCCTAAAATATTCAAGCTGCCACCCATCACCTCTTTAAATACCGGACCCGCTACAACACCGCCGTAGTAACCGTTTTTGGTCGGTTCGTCTACCGTTACCGCCACAATCACACGCGGATTTTTAGCAGGAGCAAAGCCGATAAAGGTCGCAACGTGTTTGTTGTCGACATAGCGGCCGCCAACCAATTTACGCGCCGTACCGGTTTTGGCACCGACATCGAAACCATCCACCGCACCGGCCGTACCGGTACCTCCTTCCTCTGTTACCGACACCATCATTTCACGCACTTTTCGCGCCGTTTCGGCCTTGATGACACGCTTACCTTTAGGCGCAACAGCTTGTTTTTCAAAGCTTACCGGCAATAAAATACCATCATGGGTCAAGGTGGTGTAAGCGCGTGCCAACTGCAGCAGACTCAATTGCAAACCATAACCGAAAGACATGGTCGCCTGCTCAATCGGCTGCCATTTGCGCCAGCTGCGCAACAAACCGGCAGTCTCGCCCGGAAAACCCGAATGCATACGCACACCCACGCCCAATTCGTGATAGAAATCATACATTTCTTTCGGCTTGAACATCTTCGACAGTTTACTGGTGCCGACGTTAGACGACTTTTGCATGATGCCACGCACGTCTAATTTCGGATAAACATGCGTATCGCGCACAGTAGCATTACCGATACGGTAAGGCATGGTATCGAATACTTCATTGGGCGTGGTCTTGCCCGCATCCAATGCTTTGGCAATAGTAAACGGCTTCATGGCCGAACCAGGCTCAATCATGTCGGTTACCGCTCGGTTACGGCGCTGCTCACTGCTGGCCTTACCCGGTGCATTTGGGTCGTAAGCCGGGCTATTCACCAAGGCCAAAATTTCGCCGGTCTGCGCATCCAACACCACTACCGTGCCCGCTTTGGCCTGATGGTAATTCACGGCTTTATTCAACTCTTCATAAGCTAAGGTCTGGATGCGCTGATCCAACGACAACACCATGTCTTGGCCATTTTTTGGTTCGCTGTTGCGTGGTGAATCCAAGCTGTCAACGATATTACCTTTGTTGTCGCGCAAGACGACTTTGGCACCGTCCTCACCGCGCAAGCTGTCCTCGCGCGATAATTCCAAACCTTCTTGGCCTTTGCCGTCGATGTTGGTGAAACCGATGACGTGGGCAAACAAATTACCCATCGGATAATGGCGTTTCAATTCTTTTTGGAAACCCAAACCTTTGATACCCAAGGCAGTGATGGTATCTGCCGTTTCTTGGCTCAATTGGCGCTTCAAATACACGAAATCGCGGCCTTTACGGTTTAAGCGCTCATGAATGGTCTCGACCGGCATGTCCAAAATAGCCGACAATTGCGCCATTTGGCCGGCATCAGGCATTTCATCAATTCCTGACGGCATGGCATACAAAGACTCGGTCGGTGCACTCAAAGCCAAGGTCGCGCCATTGCGGTCGGTAATCATACCGCGCGATGCAGGAAGCGTCAGGGTACGCACAAAGCGCTGTTCACCCTGATTCTTCAAGAATTCATGTTGCGTAGTCTGCAAATACAAACCGCGCCCCAACAAAATGGCAAATGCACCGACAATCAACCCCAAAACCGTCCAAATGCGCCTATCACTGGTGATGGGTTTCTTGGTTTTCACCGGCTTTTGAATCATCTGCGGTTTATATTCATTCTTAATCAACATTGCAAACTTCTCGTTATGAATACCTGCACGGCATGGCCGTATGGGCGTTTTCTCTCGTTTTATTCTTAAAAAATGCAGGAATTTATTATTTACGACGCTCAACCATAACCGTGTTGCGCGAAGTCGGCGGCTGCAGGTTCTGCTTTTCCGCAGCCACTTTAATCAATTTATGATTGGCCAAGCGTGCCTGCTCCAACTTCAAGCGGGCGTAGTCCTGATCCAGTTTGATTTGCTGCTTTTGCGCTTTATCTAAGGCGATAAAGTGTAAGCGCGACTGGTTTTGTACGGTCACCACCGCCACACCGGTCGCAAAAACAGCAACTAATAATAATGCGTTTAATTTATTCATTTCAATTCAACCGGCCGCCTGAATTTCAGCCGGCCTGACAAACCGTATATTGATTATTCGGCCACAAAGCTGCCTGCCGTGCGCTCCGCCACCCGCAACACTGCGCTTCTGGCGCGCGGATTAGATGAGGTTTCTGCCTCGCTGGGTTTGATGGCTTTCCCTGCCAACGCTAAAGGCGGTTGCGGCAAATCGGATTCTTTTACCGCCGCCCAACGCGGCAACGGCACATGTTGTGAATGCTTTTTCATAAACTGCTTCACAATACGGTCTTCCAAGGAATGAAATGCAATTACCGCCAACCGGCCACCCTCATTCAGACGGCCTACCACTTGCGGCAAAACGGCTTCTACTTCTTCGAGCTCACGGTTAATAAAGATGCGAACTGCTTGGAAGGTGCGCGTTGCCGGGTCTTGTCCGCGCTCACGAGTACGGACGTTTTGCGCCACGAGCTGCGCCAGCTTGCAGGTTGTATCAATGGGCGCCTGTTCACGCGTTGTAACAATGGCCCGCGCAATCCGGCGACTAAACCGCTCTTCACCATAATTTTTTATCACCTCATGTAATTCTTGTTCGCCCGCCACTGCCAGCCATTCTGCCGCCGACATTCCGCGAGTGGGATCCATGCGCATGTCTAAAGGCGCATCGAAACGGAAACTGAAACCGCGCTCACCTTCATCAATCTGCGGCGATGAAATACCTAAATCAAACAAAGCACCGTCAATCTTTTCTAGACCCAATTGATTCAAAGCCGTCTTAAAAGTGGCAAAGCCGTCATGCACCACGCTGACCCGTTTATCTTGTGCAGCCAACTGATTGGCTACTGCAATCGCTTGCGGGTCTTTATCAAACACCACCAAGCGCCCTGCCGTACCCAACTTCGATAAAATCAGGCGGGAATGCCCTCCCCTACCGAATGTACCATCGACGTAAACACCGTCTTCACGGATATTCAAACCATCGACTGCCTCATGCAGCAACACGGTGATATGTTGATAATCTCCAGCTTTACTCACAGTTGCAAATCCGTTTGACTCAATTGGAAGGCCAACTCATCAGGATCGATATCCAAAGCCTGATTCATCTCTTCTTCCCAATGTTGGCGGCCCCACAGCTCCAAACGGTTGGCGCGGCCCACTAAGGTAACTTCTTTGTCGAAATCGACACGCTTGCGCAAATTGGCAGAAATCAAAATACGGCCGGAAGCATCCCATTCCAGTGTTTCCGCATTGTGCAGCAGCAAATTCTGATAACGCTGCAAAACAGAATTACCCGCCACTTTCATGTTCAGCAATTGAGCCGAAACACGCGCCCACTCAGCTTCGGGATAAAGCAGCAGCTTTTGGCGCGAATCCAGAGTCACCACCAGCGATGGAGTGTATTGGCGCGACAACAGGTCGCGGAATTTAGCCGGAATGGCCAACCGCCCTTTGCTGTCTATGCTCAATTCATGAGAACCGCCAAACACGTTTCTACCCTCTCACCGGTTAATCAAAATTTGGGGAATTCTGACACTTTCACCCACCTTACCCCACCAGCCTACACTATAAGAAATTTTCATACTTCGGTCAAATCACTCTAAGCGCAAAAACAGAGCCGCATTACAGAAAAAAACCATTAAAATACATATATATAAATATAAAGCATGATTACCCCAATCCGTTACGCATACGCATGACCCATAAAAAAATACAATATCTTGTGTTTAGAATATGAACAAACACAAAATATTGTATTTACAGCCGCTGTTTCGAGACTTACTCATTCACGCTATAATGTCGCAGCAAATTCTGAATTTTTACATTATCTAACAGTCATGAAGCCACATATTCCCCAGCCGTCTGACGAAGCTCGCCAGTCGAGCCAGCAGCTCTGCCAACGCATCCGTCAAGAAATTATTGCCCATGACAACTGGATGCCATTCTCCCGCTTCATGGAATTGGCGCTTTACCACCCTGAATTTGGCTACTACACCGGCGGCAGCCATAAAATCGGCTCCTCCGGCGATTTTATCACTGCCCCGACGCTTTCCCCTTTATTCGCTCAAACACTTGCCCGCCAACTCAACACGCTTTTACCGCAAACCGACGGCAATATTTACGAATTCGGCGCAGGCACAGGCCGCTTGGCAGCAGACTTGCTGCCCCGTCTTTCAGACGGCCTACAAAACTACTACATCATTGAATTGTCTGCCGAATTGGCACAGCGCCAACGCACTTGGCTAGACCGGCAGCTCACCCCCGAACTGAACGCAAAAGTCATCCATCTTTCTGCCTTACCCAACACCTTCGATGGCATCATTTTAGGTAATGAAGTGCTCGATGCCATACCGGTTGAGCGCATGCGCTACCAAGCAGGTGCATTCCGCCAAGTCGGGGTGGGCGTAGAAGACAAGCAATTCATACAAACTACCAAACCCTTGTTATCCCAAACATTAATGCAAGCAGCTCAAGCCTACCTACCCGCCATTGAAGGCTACACCAGCGAACTTCATCCCGCACAATACGCCTTTATTTCCACGCTTTCGCAAAAATTAGCACGTGGCGCGATGATTTGGATTGACTACGGCTTTGATGCGCAACAGTATTACCACCCGCAACGCAATGACGGCACTCTCATCGGCCATTACCGCCACCATACCATTCACGACCCGTTTTTCCACATCGGCCTGACCGACCTGACCGCGCATGTCAACTTTACCGACATCGCCCAAGCCGCCACCGATGCCGAACTGGACTTTATCGGCTACACTACGCAAGCCCATTTTCTGCTCAATCTGGGCATCACCGACCTACTGGCAGCAACCGGCGATGTCGGTTCTGCAGCCTATTTACGCGAAGCGGCGGCAATGCAAAAATTACTCAACCAACACGAAATGGGTGAGTTATTCAAAGTCATTGCCTTTGGCAAACACATTAATGTGGATTGGCAAGGCTTTCAATTTGGCGACATCAGCCATAAGTTATAAACAAGTTCATAGGCCGTCTGAACATTTTTAGAAGGCCTATAAACTGATTCCAGATATTTGGCAGATTTTTTTTACCATTTAAAATCAATAATCAAGAATTTTTTTGACAATTAACCCTTGCCAATGATTCAAAAAAACATATAATAGCGATTTCACGAAACGGCGAATTAGCTCAGTCGGTTAGAGCAGAGGAATCATAATCCTTGTGTCCGGGGTTCGAATCCCTGATTCGCCACCATACTTAAACGGGTTGAAATCTGATTTCAACTCGTTTTCCCAAGGGGGTATAGCTCAGTTGGTAGAGCGCTTGCATGGCATGCAAGAGGTCAGCGGTTCGATCCCGCTTACCTCCACCAGATTTTAAAAGCTCTTGCTTAATGCAAGAGCTTTTTTATTGGCTTTAGATTAAAATCTCAATCTGATTCGGGATTAGCAGCTCTTTTTCAGACGGCCTTAATCTTAAATAAATACTTCTTTCATCTCATCAGGCAATTTCACCAAAGCTTTCTCAATAATCACCGATGGAATCTGCTGATAATACGCTTCGGCAATACTGCCCGTAATAGCAGCCAAAGTATCGCTGTCGCCACCCAATGACACGCTCAAAGTTTTCGCTATCCAAAAATGCAATCACCGCTTCCGGCACGGTTCTCATGCAGCTTACATCAAGCCGAGACCTTTGCCCCCCAAAACACTCTAAATTCCCCTAAACCGAATTTAGAGGATTTTCCATAAGCAGCTTTTTCCAACAAACCGCCCAAACCATCATTGCCATCAAGGGCATTGACCGCCTTCCGCTGCTCAAAATCAACCAAGCCATCGATTGTCAACCCATCCATAGCTATCTTGAGCAACAAAAAAACCGCTGCATTCCCGACCGCTGCTGCCGCAACCGGTTGGCGCAAGACCAAACTTTGCCTTATCCGTCGGAACCGATTAACCGGAAAAGGCTTAAAAGTATAGTGAATCCACTATAGAAAAAGCCGCCGCCGTTATCGATGCCGCCATCATCCAAACCGCCGGCGGCAAACAACACCCGTACCGGACAAGAAGGCTATACCGGCCAACTGCCTGTCTGCCCTGCCAACGAACACGAGTGCCGCCACTTCGACGGCACAGCCGAATACACCGCCGTATATGCCGGCAAAGGCTGCAATGCTTAAACAACAAAAAAAACTTTCAGACGGCATCATGCGTAAAGCCCGCCTTGGCCGCCCCTTAACAGACGAAGGCAAACAACGCAACCGATACTTATCAAATACCCGTTATGCGGCGGAACAGGGGTTCGGTACATTGCACCACAAGTTCCGCTGCCATAGGGCAACATATTTCGGCTTACGGAAAGCGAATGCGCAAAGTTATTTGAAAGCGGTGTGTTTGAATTTGCCCAAAACGGCAAACAAATTTAACCTCGCTGCGCCTGCCGCCTGAAAATGGGAAATCGGGCGCTTGAGCGGCAGGATTCGGGGGAGTTTAGGGAAATATTGTGTGTTTGGAGGAGAAATAAAGGTTACTTGATAACTCAAGTAACCTTTATTGTTTGGGAAAGGGAGTTTTGCAAAGGTTTTAGGCCGTCTGAAAGTATAGTGGATTCACTTTAAAATAGGACAAGGCGGTGAGCCGGAGACAGCATAGATAATACGGCTAGGCGAACCAACGCCGTACTATTTTAAAGTGGATTCACTATATATATTTTTAGACGGCCTTATTCTAATCCAACCTTAACCGGTATTACGCAAACCTTGCGCCACGCCGTTGATGGTCAAATGCACCATCAGCAACGCATGGCGGTTGTTGGGGTCTTTCCGCAAACGCTTGAGCATGGCCACTTGCAAGCCGTTCAAAGCATTCAGATACGGAATGCGAAGAGCCAGCGAGCGTGCCAAGCTGCGGTTGTCGCTCAAGAGCTCGGTGGTTTGCAGAATATCCAGTAAGGCTTTGCGGCTGCGCAGGTATTCGGCTTTAATCATTTGGAAAATGGCCGCGGCTTTTTCCGGCGTTTCGCTCAATCCGGCATAATCTTCTGCCAAGGTAATGTCGGTTTTTGCCATTACTTGTTCCATGTTCGACAGCATGGCTTGAAAGAACGGATTTTGTTTGGCGTGATTTTGCATCACTGCCATGCTCGCCAAATCTTGCCGGCACAAGGTCTCTACCGCGCTGCCGAAACCATACCAAGCCGGCAGCATCAGGCGGTTTTGCATCCATGAGAACACCCACGGAATCGCGCGCAAATCCTGAATCCGCGACAAGGTTTTGCGGCTGGCCGGACGGCTGCCCAAATTCAGCGTGGCGATTTCCTGAATCGGGCTGGTTTGCAGGAAGTAATCGATAAAATCTTCATGCGTAATCAGCTCTCGGTAATACTTAAAGGAAATATCCGACAAGGCTTGCATCAATTTCGGATCCGGATCTTTGCGGTCGGGCAGCAAAGTGGCTTCCAACGTGGCCGCCACCAAGGTTTCCAGATTGCGGCGGGCGTTGCTCGGGTCGGCATATTTGGCGGTAATCACTTCGCCCTGCTCGGTAATGCGGATTTGACCGGCCACCGAACCGGCAGGCTGCGCCAAAATGGCTTGGTAAGACGGGCCGCCGCCGCGGCCGACGCTGCCGCCGCGGCCGTGGAACAGGCGCATGCGCACGTCGTATTTCTTAAACAAATCTACCAAGCCCAATTCGGCCTGATACAGACACCATGAACTGGTCACATAGCCGCCGTCTTTGTTGGAGTCGGAATAGCCCAGCATGATTTCTTGAATGTTGTCGCGGCTCATCACCAGCTCGCGATACCATTCCAAACCGAACATTCTGTCCATCACCGGGCAGGCGTTTTCCAAGGCTTCGATGGTTTCAAACAGAGGCACAATGTTCATGCGGCTCTTCGGTTTGCCGTTTTCAATCAACAACAAGCCGCATTCTTTCAGCAGCAAGGCCAAGGCCAGCAAATCGCTCGGCTGCTCGCAGTTGGAAATGATGCTTTGGGTAATCGCCTGCTCGCCGAATTCGTCTTTGATTTTGCGCGCTTCGGAAAAAATCGCCAATTCGCGGCGGGCATGTTCGCTATAAGTTACAAACGGGCTGTATAGCGGACGTTGGTGCTGTAATTCGCGCAGCAACACGGTTTGCTTTTCTTCTTCCGACAAATCGGCATAATCTTCCAAACCGGCATGCCGGAACAATTCCGCCACCACATCACCGTGTTTTTCAGCGTGTTGGCGCAAATCCAGCGGCATCATATTGAAGCCGCACACCGACGCGATTCGGATTAAATCGGCCAAGCGGCCTTCGGCCATCAAAGCGCTGCCGTTGTTGCGCAGCGAGCGTTGCAGCTTTTGCAAATCGGCAATAAATTCCTGCACGTTGGCATACGGTTCGCCGAATCCGAAATGGCACCCCATACCCAAACCCAATGAGCGCGCTTTGCCCATCACACGCGCCATGATGTAGGCAATCGCGCGGCGGTACGGCTCTTCCAAACGGGCGATTTCTTCATCCGGCGACTCGTCCGACATCGCCATCACCTCATCATTCACTTTCACGCGGCGGGTAGACAATGGCAGCTCGTGATACAGTTCGTCTAATTCGCCGCGATAGCAGCGGAACACCGCATCGGCATGACGGGTAAATGCATGGCGCAAGGTTTCGGCGGTGACAAACGGATTACCGTCGCGGTCGCCGCCGATCCAACCGCCGATTTTCAGAATATCCGGCACTTCCACATCAGGATAGGCCGTCTGAAAATCACGTTCCATGCCACGATAGAGTTTTGGCAACGCTTCAAAAAAGCTCATCGGGAAAATATTGACGCCGTTGTTGATTTCGTCGTTTACGCTCAATTTGTATTGGCGCGTTTCGCTGGTCTGCCACAAGCCCAGCAAAATGGTTTCGATGTCGCGGCGTAAATCGGCCAAAGATTCGGCATTGGTGCAACGCTCACGCTGCGGCAATAACGCGCGGATGCGGCGGTTGAAACGCAGCACCGATTGGCGTTGCACTTCAGTCGGGTGGGCGGTCAATACGGCAGTGACACTGGTTTTGTTTAATTGTTTTTGTACCGTTTTGCCGTCAATCTTATTGGCACGCAGCTTGCGCACGGTTTCGGCCAAGCTGCCGTCGGCAGTATTGTGTCCGGCATCTTCGTGTACTTGGCGGCGGCGCTCGTGGTGTACGTCTTCGGCAATGTTCAAAATTTGGGCGAACAAACCGCAAGCCAAGGTCAAATCGTGTGCCTGTTGCTCATCAAGCTGCGGCAAAACCTTCTCAATCAGCGCACCGGTATCATCGGATGTAGATAACTGCTTCACAATTTCCACCACTAATGGCGATGCCTCTTGGTGCAACAGGTTAAACAGGCATTGTTTCAAAAACTCGGCATCGGCAGCCAGCGCCGCGTCTTTCGGGTTATTCAGAATATGGAGCTGCATATTTTTCTCTCTTATTTCAAGCTTAGACGATTCCATTGTATAGCAGGATAGGGAAAACCGCTACAATGATAATAATGCCGCTTATCGCAAGCCATGCGCCTGTTTCTTTTCGTATCAGTCAGTTTTTGTTTCATTATTAACATACGGATTAAACTGCAATTTTCAGACGGCCTAATGATTACCCGATCCGCGTAAACCCTATTCCCTAAGCCAAAAATAGCTTAAAATGCCATCGTTCGCACATTGATAAACAAAACCGGCTTTGGCCGACACATTTCAGGAAACGACAATGTTAGACTTGACCCACTTAAACGAGAACAACGAAGCCCACATGGTGGATATTTCCGGTAAAGCCTCCACCGCCCGCACCGCCCGTGCCAGCGGCGTCATCAACATGAGCCCGCAAGCCATCGGCCTCTTGGCCGATAATGCTGCACAAAAAGGCGACGTCTTAGGGGTAGCACGCGTGGCGGCAATTCAGGCCGCCAAACAAACCGGCTTTCTGATTCCGTTGTGCCACCCGATTTCACTGACCCATGTGCGCGTAGATTTCAATGTCGATGTCGAACTGGCACGCGTCAAAGCCACCGTGACCGCCACCACCGAAGGCCAAACCGGCGTGGAAATGGAAGCGCTCACCGGCGTCAACATTGCACTTTTGACCATTTACGACATGATGAAAGCCGTTGATAAAAGTATGACCATCACCCAAATTCATTTGGAAGAGAAAACCGGCGGCAAAAGCGGCAACTTTCTGTTTAACAACGATTTTGAAAACATCGACTACTAAACAGCACTAAATATCGCTTTCTCATTCTGCTAAGTCTGCACGATTGCTTTATAATCGGTGCAGACTTTTTATTGAAAAAGGCCGTCTGAAACATTCGGGCGGCCTCAAGCGATACTATGAACGATGCCCAACTCTTACGCTTCAGCCGCCACATTTTATTGGACGAAATCGGCATTGAAGGCCAAGAAAAATTATTACAATCCCATGCTGTGGTGGTCGGCTGCGGCGGACTCGGTGCCGCCGCGCTGCCCTATCTCGCCGCCGCCGGCATCGGCCGCCTGACCATCGCCGATTTTGATACCATCGACGACAGCAACCTGCAACGCCAAATCATGTTCACCGAAGCCGACATCGGCCGCAGCAAAGCCGAAGTGATGGCAGGCCGTCTGAACGCGATTAACAGCGCGGTGGACATCACCGCCATCACCGAAGCACTCGACGAAGCGCGCTTAACCGAATTGCTGCAACACGCCGACATTATCTTGGATTGCTGCGACAATTTCGCCACACGCCAAGCCGTCAACCGCGCCAGCGTAGCCACGCGCACACCTTTGGTTTCCGGCGCGGCGGTGCGCTTCGAAGGCCAGCTTGCCGTATACCGTCCCGACTTGGCAGGCTCGCCCTGCTACGCCTGCCTGTTTGACGGCGATTCCGCCAGCGACGGCGCCTGCGCCTTATTCGGCGTATTCTCACCCTTGGTCGGCATCATCGGTACCGGCCAAGCCGCCGAAGCCTTGAAAATCCTGATGGGCAGCGGCACCGCCCAACACGGCTGCCTGCGTGTGTATGACGGCTTGTCGGGCGATTGGCAGAAATTTGAATTCGAGAAAAACCCCGATTGCCGCGTGTGCGGCCAACATTGATTTAAATACGGAAAGGCCGTCTGAAAAGGTTTAAACGACTCTTTTCAGACGGCCTCTTTCCTTATGCCGGCCACTTCAATCAATATTCAGCCGAATGCCAAAACGGCTGTCCGACTGTCGGCGTACTCGCCCGTGCCTGTTCGCGCGCTTGCACCGGCCCGGCTTCGAATGCGGCGCGTCCCGCTTCGGTAGCAAATGCAAATGCGCGCGCCATATTCACCGGATCGCCCGAGCGTGACACGGCTGTATTGAGCAACACGCCGTCAAAACCCCATTCCATTACCTGCGCCGCTTGAGACGGCAAACCCAAACCCGCATCGATAATCAGCGGCGTGTCGGGCAAACGTTCGCGCAACACTTTCAGCGCATATTCATGTACCACACCCAAGCCGGTGCCAATCGGTGCCGCCCACGGCATCAATGCCTGACAACCGGCATCAAGCAAACGGCGGCAGGCGATTAAATCTTCGGTGCAATACGGCAGCACTTTAAAACCATCATTAATCAGGATTTTCGCCGCTTCGGCCAATTGGAACACATCGGGCTGCAAGGTATCATCATCACCGATTAATTCCAATTTAATCCAATCGGTTTCAAACACTTCCCGCGCCATTTGCGCCGTGGCCACGGCTTCCTGCACGCTTTGGCAACCGGCCGTATTGGGCAGCACCGGCACATTCATTTGCTGCAACAAATCCCAAAAACCCTGCCCGTGCGCTTCACCTGCCGAGCCCGCACGGCGCAGTGATACAGTAATCATGCCGGGTTTGGCCGCTTCGACCGACTGGCGCAATACTTCCGGCGTCGGATAAGCCGCTGTCCCGAGCAGCAGGCGCGAAGCAAACGATTCTTCATAAAGATTCAACATGATGTTCCTTTCCGCTTCAACCGCCGACCACCGGGCGTACAATATCGACTGCATCGTTTTCGTTTAAAAGCGTTTTCCCATACACGCCTTTAGACACAAATTGCGTGTTTACAGCCACGGCAAACGGCTTCGCAGGCTCGACTTCCGCCATCAAATCAGCAACGTTTTTCCCTGAAAATTCAAAACTTTTACCGTTAAGTTTAATGTTCATGCCAACTTTCCTTGAGGCCGTCTGAAACGTTTCAGACGGCTTATTCATCCCACAAAGCCTGAAACGCTTTAACCGCTGCTTCAGGGTCTGCCGCTTCGGTAACCGCACGCACCACCGCCAGCGATGCCACACCTGTCGCCAACACTTCGCGCGCATTATTCAAATCAATACCACCGATGGCCACTACCGGCGTATCACCCGCCTGCTGCACATATTGGCGCAGGTTATCCAAACCTTGCGGCGCAGTCGGCATTTGCTTGGTCGTGGTCGGGAAAATCGCACCGCTGGCCACATAGCTCGGATTCACCGACAAAGCGCGGTCAAGTTCGCTTACCGAGTGTGTACTCAAACCTAAGCGCAATCCGGCGGCTTCAATGACAGCCAAATCGGCGGTATCCATGTCTTCTTGCCCCAAATGCACGCCATACGCGCCCGCTTTCACCGCCATTTGCCAGTGGTCGTTGATGAAAAGCTGGGCATCGCTGCCTCGGCAGACGGCAACGCAGCGTTCGATTTCACGGTATAAGTCATCGCCGCTCAAATCTTTATTGCGCAACTGCACCGTATCCGCACCGGCTTTCACCATACGCTCGACCCAGTCGGCAGTCGGAACGACTGCGTAAAATTTCAAAGGGTTAACTAATTTTGGGAACTGCATTTTAGGTTTCCTTATATAGTTTTCAGACGGCCGCCAAGCGCACATAATCCAAGCCGGTTTCGGCATCGGATTCGGCAATCTCACCGCCGTCGAACAGGTTGGCCGCCAAGCGCACTGCTGCACCTGCCACTGCCGGCGAAATCATAAAACCGTGGCGGAACAGGCCGTTTACTTCAATCAAACGCGATGCCTCATGATAACGGATTTCCGGATTATGATGGTGTAAAGTCGGGCGCAAGCCGACAGCAATTTCGCGGATTTCGGCCTCACCAAAAGCCGGATGCACGGCATACAGCGCCGACAACAACTCCAACCCCGAACGCACACTGGCCGGCGCCTCGCTTTCGCTTTCCAATTGAGTCGCACCAATCACAAACAAATGATTTTCTTTCGGCGCAATATAGAGCGGATAACGCGGATGCAGCAGGCGAACCGGACGGTTCAGACTGACTTCGGGCGCATAAACGCGCGCCACTTCACCGCGCACACCGCGCAAACGGCTCGGTTCAGACGGCCTGTTCCAACGCGCTTTGGCACCATAGCCGCGACAATCGACAATACCGTCAAATCCTTGCAAATCAGCCACTTCACACACTTCCTGCCAATGGCAATGCACACCGATGTCTTCCAGCGTATCCGCCAACGACACCAGCACTTGGCGGTTATCCAACTGGCCTTCGCCAGGCAGATACAGGCCGTCTGAAAAACGACCGGCCAGTTGCGGCTCATGATCGGCAATATCGGCGGCACACCAGCGCACAGTCGGGTTCTCCCCTTGATTGGCGCGGCTTAAATGCTGCTGAAAATCGCGCGACAAAGGTTTATCCTGCCCATGCCACACAATCAAACTGCCGTTTTCCTGATGGAACACCGGCGTTTTCAGACTGCTTGTGATGTCGCGCCACAAATCCATGCTTTGCCGCCCGAGCGCCACCACCAACGGCGTGGCTTCCACCGATTCGGCCAAGGGCGCAAGCATCGCCGCCGCCACATAAGCCGCTGCCTGCTCCCCCGTACGCGTACCCTTATCAAACAGCGACACTTCAAAGCCTTGCTGCGCCAAACCCCATGCGGTTAAACGACCGGATAAGCCGCCGCCCAATATTGCGATGTGTTTCATCTTTTGCTCTTTATTAAATTAAAAAATGACCGTATGGCATTGTAAACAATTTAATGATACGGATAAAGGCCTGAAACCTTTGCAACCCCGCCCCCCAAAAAAAACCTCTAAATTCCCCTAAACCGAATTTAGAGGATTTTTTTGGGCGGCTTTTTCCAACAACCGCTCAAACCATCATTGCCATCAAGGGCATCGACCGCTTCCCGCTGCTCAAAATCGACCAAGCCATCGATTGGCAACCCATCCATACCTGTCTCGAACAACAAAAAAACCGCTGCTTCCCCGACCACCACGGCTGTCTGGCCTATTCCCTGCCCTCCATGTTCAAAGCCGTCCTGACTGGCCAATGGCACAGCCTCTCCGTCCCCAAACTCGAACACAGCCTGATTACCCGTATCGTCCCCAACCTCTTCTGCGGCTTCGGCGAACCGGACATTCCCGGCCACAGCACACTCTGCCGCTGCCGCAACCGGTTAATGCAAGACCAAACTTTGCCTTATCCGTCGGAACCGATTAACCGGCAAAGGCTTAAAAGTAGAAAAAGCCGCCGCCGTTATCGACGCCGCCATCATCCAAACTACCGGCGGCAAACAACACCTGTACCGGCCAAGAAGGCTGTACCGGCCAACTGCATGTCAGCCCCGCCAACGAACACGAGTGCCGCCACTTCGAACCTTTATTGAACGGCATAACCGAATACACCGCCGTATATGCCGGCAAAGGCTGCAATGCTTAAACAACAAAAAAACTTTCAGACGGCATCATGCGGAAAGCCCGCCGTGGCGTCCCTTAACAGATGAAGGCAAACAACGCAACCGATACTTATCAAATACCCGTTATGCGGCGGAACAGGGTTTCGGTACCTTGCACCGCAAATTCCGCTGCTATTGCCATAGGGCAACATATTTCGGCTTACGGAAAGCGAATGCGCAAAGTCATTTGAAAGCGGTGTGTTTGAATTTGCCCGAAGCGGCAAACAAACTCAGCCTCATTGCGCCTGCTGCCTGAAAAGGGAGCACCCGGGAAATCGGGCGCTTGGGCGGCAGGATTCGGGGGAATTTAGGGAAACTTGGGGAAATCTGTGTGTTTGGAGGAGAAATAAAGGTTACTTGATAACTCAAGTAATCTTTATTGTTTGGGAAAGGGAATTTTGCAAAGGTCTCGGGCTGATAATCCGGGCGAACATCATCACACGTCCGATTCAAATCGTAGCCGAATCGCTCAGAAATTTGCGCACGGATAAACGCCTTACCCTGCCCGATTCTCACCCACTAAATCGCCGCAGCTACAACCCGTGCACCTTTAATGCCTTCAGGATGATTGTGCGTGACGACGGCAGATTGCACGGCATAATGCAATACATCTTTCAAATTATCAAATGCCCACCCTACCGCCGACACGCGCATAGCCGATCCATTACCCCAACTGCCATACGGTTGCGGACTTTCCTGAAAAATCCATTCACGGAACCGCCCGCCATATGCACTTTTCGAATTGGGCTAACGACGGCACCAGCTTTGCAAAATAGCCGCCAAATGATCCGGACAACCTTGATTCACCCAATCGGCAACGGCAACGGCACAACCGTATCATCAGTAAAATCAGCCTCGGCACCAAACAGCTCGAAATCAGTGTGTTTATAAGGATTACATTCAAACGGCGAACCGACAATATCGCCAATGAACGCGCCCAACGTATTGTCTCCCGTACATCACACAAGGCCGTCTGAAACATTCAGACAGCCTCATTTCTTAACGCTTTGGCAATTCCACTACCACAGTATTAGCCAAATAATCCTGCAAAGTGCGGCGGTCGCTTTTCACTTTAAACAGCATCACCACACACGCCACATAAGCAGCAAGCTGTATAAAATTACTCAACAAATCAAACATATCGGGATTACCGGTAATTGATTGGGCGACATACGCAATAACACCCGCGGCCAAGCCCAATAAAAAGTAATAGGCCGCTTCGCGCATAAATACCGTACCGAAAAACCCGGGATTGGTGCCATCGGTTTTCAACACCCGAATGCCCAACATTTTTTTACCCAATGATTGGCCGTCTTTGCTCATAAAATAAATCTGCACCGCACCATAGATCACCAACACCGCAATGCCAATCATCAGCCAAGTCATGTTGATTTCGGGCAAGGTTATTTCTTTTGACGCGCTGGCACGCTGCAAATAGCCGCTCTCGCCGGTCAATACCGAAATAATCAGCGGAATATACGCAGCAATATTCAACACGCTATTGAGGATTACCGCTCCCATCCGCTTCATTGGCGGCGCCAAATCCACTTCAATTTGTTGCCCCATCATTTCAGACGGCATCGAATTCATATCATTCATACGTTCACCTTTTAATGAGATTTAAACACGCATATTTGCGCATTTGCAAAAATTTCAATAAAAACCTTTACATTTTTTTCAGACGGCGTTAAAACACTTACTTTATTCATTTCAGAATTTTGTTAACAATTTCCCTCAAGGAGCACAGAATGAAAGTAGGTTTCGTTGGTTGGCGCGGCATGGTCGGCTCAGTATTGATGCAACGCATGAAAGAAGAAAACGATTTCGCCCACATTCCTGAAGCGTATTTCTTCACCACGTCCAACGCCGGCGGCACCGCCCCTGATTTCGGCCAAGCAGTCAAAACTCTGCTGGATGCCAATGATGTGGCCGAACTGGCCAAAATGGACATCATCGTAACCTGCCAAGGCGGTGATTACACCAAAGCGGTTTTCCAACCACTGCGCGACAGCGGCTGGAACGGCTACTGGGTTGATGCAGCCTCTTCTTTGCGCATGGCTGATAATGCTATTATCGTCTTAGACCCGGTTAACCGCAACGTCATTGATGACGGCCTGAAAAACGGTGTGAAAAACTACGTCGGCGGCAACTGCACCGTTTCCCTGATGCTGATGGCATTGGGCGGCTTGTTCCAAAACGATTTGGTCGAATGGGCTACCAGCATGACCTATCAAGCCGCTTCCGGCGCCGGCGCGAAAAACATGCGCGAACTGATTGAAGGCATGGGTGCTATCAAAGCACAAGTAGCCGATGAATTGGCCGACCCTTCCAGCGCCATTTTAGACATCGACCGCAAAGTTTCCGACTTCCTACGCAGCCAAGACTATCCCAAAGCCAATTTCGGCGTACCTTTGGCCGGCAGCCTGATTCCTTGGATTGATGCCGACTTAGGCAACGGTCAATCCAAAGAAGAATGGAAAGGCGGCGTGGAAACCAACAAGATTTTGGGCACTGAGCAGCCAATTGTGATTGACGGCTTATGCGTGCGCATCGGCTCTATGCGTTGTCACAGCCAAGCCATTACGTTGAAACTGAAAAAAGACTTGCCAATCAAAGAAATCGAACGCATTTTGGCCGAAGCCAACGATTGGGTGAAAGTGGTGCCGAATAAAAAAGAAACCAGCATGAACGACCTGACTCCTGCCGCTGTAACCGGCACACTGAACGTACCGGTCGGCCGTATCCGCAAGCTGGGCATGGGCGGCGAATACATCAGCGCGTTTACCGTTGGCGACCAATTACTGTGGGGTGCCGCCGAACCGTTGCGCCGCGTATTGCGCATTATCTTAGGCAATCTGTAAAACAGATAAACAAAAGAGCAGCGGTTAAAACCCGTTACCCTTTTTATCATTAAAAGGCCGTCTGAAATTTTCAGACGGCCTTTTATTTTATTCTTTTAGGAAAGCTTTATTTCACCAACTTCAAACCTTTTTTCGGTTTAGATTCTGCTTCAGCAGCAGGTTTCTGCTCAACTGCTTTATTGGCTTCATCAGGCGCATAAGGCTCGACCTCAAAGCCCATGCCTTCGCCGCTCTCCCTACCGAAAATGCTGACAATATGCCCTACCGGAATCCAAATATCGTGTGCAACGCCACCGAAACGGGCAGAGAAATTAACCCATTCGTTATCGATGTTCAAATTATGGCTGGCAGCTTGGCCGATGTTTAAAACAATCTCGTTTTCGCGCACATACTGCATCGGCACGCGGGTATGCTCGTTTACCCACGCAACGATATGCGGCGTTTGGTTGTTATCCAAACACCATTCATATAAGGCACGGATTAAATAAGGTTTGGTACTGGCAGTCATCTGCCCTCCTTGAAATCAGCAATTAACGGCGCATGGCTTTTTCAGCCGGCGTCAAAGCTTCGATAAAGGCTTCGCGTTGGAAAATGCGTTCGGCGTATTTCAACAATGGGGCGGCGGTTTTACCCAATTTGATGTCGTAATAATCCAAACGCCACAGTAATGGTGACAAGGCAACATCAATCATCGAAAATTCATCACCCAAGATGTATTTGTTTTTCGAGAATGCCGGAGCCAACAAAGTCAAGCCGTTGCCGATAGCTTCACGCGCTTTGGCTTGCTCTTTATTGGTAGATTCAGCATTTTCCAAAATCTTCACTAAGCTAAACAACTCTTTTTCCATGCGGTATAAAACCAAACGGCCGCGACCGCGCATCACGGGATCGCCCGGCATCAATTGCGGATGCGGGAAACGCTCGTCAATGTACTCATTGATGATGTTTGATTCATACAAAATCAAATCGCGCTCGACCAATACCGGCACTTGGTTATACGGATTCATTACCGCCAAATCTTCCGGCTTGTTAAAAATATCGACATCTTTGATTTCAAAATCCATACCCTTTTCGTACAACACGAAACGGCAGCGCTGGCTAAACGGGCAAGTAATGCCTGAATATAAAGTCATCATAGCGTTTGGCTCCTAATTGCATACCGCCTTTCAGACGGCCTATATATAAAGTTAATGGCCTGATTATATACGATTGCGTGATTTAAAGCTAGGAAATCAAGTTAATGCTTTATTTTTATTAATTATTTTTCAGAATTTCCATTCTACTAACACAAAAAAGCAAGCCCGCAGGCTTGCTTTTTATCGTGCTTCTCAGTGAACGTCTTTCCAGAATTCTTTCTTCAGGAAGTAAGCCAATGGCAACATCACTGCCAGCAGGAAAATCATCACGATGTAACCGGTACGATGGCGTTGCAACTGCACCGGCTCACCCATGTACACCAAGAAATTGACCAAATCACGAGCGTAAGCGTCGTATTCTTTTTCAATTACTTTGCCATTTGGCAGGCGGCGGCTGTGCAGGCCGGTGGATTCCCAGTAGAGTTTAGGCTCTTTGACACCATGTTCGTTTTCAACCCAAACCGGTTGGCCTTTGGCATCCAGCTCGACAGCTTTCACGCCTTGTTGTTCCCACAATGGGTGCGGCATACCTACTTTGTCGAATACGGTGTTGTTCCAGCCGCTCGGACGGGTAGGGTCTTTATAGAAGCCGCGCATGTAGGCGTACAGGTAGTCTGCGCCGCGGGAACGGGCAATCAGCGTCAAATCAGGCGGTGCGGCACCAAACCATTTTTGCGCATCTTTCGGGTTCATTGCACCCATCATCACATCGCCGACGTTGTCGGTGGTGAACATCAGGTTTTTCTTGATTTCTTCATCAGACAAACCGATGTCTTTCAGACGGTTGAAGCGCATGCCGCTTGCAGAGTGGCAAGACAGGCAGTAGTTGGTGAAAATCTGTGCGCCTCGTTGCAGGCTGACTTGGTCGCGCAGGTCGATATCGACTTTTTCATACGCAGCATGGCCGCCGGAAGCAACTGCTGCACTCATCGGTACTGCCAACAGCAAGGCAGCAAACCAGTTTTTAAGCGTTTGTTTCATTTTAGCTGCCCTCATCAGATATTGGTTGCAAACAGGTAAGCACCTACTGCGGTAATCGCGGCATAAACAAAGAACATGATTTTTTGTTTGCCGGTGCTCATGGTTACACGTTGCGGTACTTCTTTGTTGGTGTCCAGCTTGGTGTAGAAAGGCATGCCCAAGAAGAACGCAAAGTAGATGACAGACAGGATTCGTGCAACCAGCGTGCGGGTGTCGGTGGCAACCATTGCGCCCAAGATACCCAAGCCGATGAAGGAAATGATGAACAGGACAACGGCGGTTTTGAAAATCGGGCCGCGGTAGCGGATGGATTTAACTTCGCCTTTATCCAGCCAAGGCAGCAGGGCAATCAGAACCACGGCTGCACCCATGCCGATTACGCCCCAAACTTGTGTGCCGAGGAAAGAAGGAATGGCACGCAAAATGGCGTAGAACGGAGTGAAATACCATACCGGCGCAATGTGCGGCGGGGTTTTCAACGGGTTGGCTGCATCGAAGTTAGGCGCTTCGAGGAAGTAGCCGCCGCCTTCCGGTGCGAAGAACAATACGGCACAGAATACGATCAGGAATACCACAACGCCCAATATGTCTTTAACGGTGTAGTAAGGGTGGAACGGAATGCCGTCCAAAGGTACGCCGTTTTCGTCTTTCAGTTTTTTGATTTCCACGCCGTCAGGGTTGTTGGAACCGACTTCGTGCAGGGCAATCAAGTGGGCAACCACCAAGCCGATCAATACCAGCGGCACGGCAATCACGTGCAGGGCAAAGAAGCGGTTGAGGGTAACGTCGGATACGTTGAAGTCGCCGCGAATCCAAGTGGAAAGGTCTGGGCCGATTACCGGAATGGCGGAGAACAGGTTGATAATTACCTGTGCGCCCCAGTAAGACATCTGACCCCAAGGCAGCAGGTAGCCCATAAAGGCTTCAGCCATCAGTGCCAGGAAAATCAGCGAGCCGAAAATCCACACCAGTTCGCGGGGTTTTTTGTACGAACCGTACACCAAGCCGCGGAACATGTGCAGATAAACCACGATAAAGAAGAACGATGCACCGGTAGAGTGCATGTAGCGGATAATCCAGCCGCCGGATACGTCGCGCATGATGTATTCGACTGCGGTAAAGGCGGCAGGCAGATGGTAGCTGTTCAGGTTGCCGTCCGGCTTGTAGTTCATGGTCAGGAAGATGCCGCTGACGATTTGAATCACCAGCACCAAAAGTGCCAGCGAGCCGAAGAAATACCAGAAGTTGAAGTTTTTCGGTGCGTAGTATTGACCGACATGGTCATTCCACATTTTGGTCAGGGGGAAGCGTGCGTCCACCCAGTCCAGCAATGCTTTTGATTTGCTATTGGTTTGGTTTGCCATAGTTCAGTTCCTTATTTTTAGTCTTCGCCAACCAAGACGATGGTGTCGCTCAGATATTTATAAGGCGGCACGACGAGGTTGGTTGGTGCAGGAACACCTTTATATACGCGGCCGGCCAGGTCGAATTTCGAGCCGTGGCAAGGGCAGAAGAAGCCGCCTTTCCAATCGGCACCCAAGTCGGCCGGGGCGATGTCGGGACGGAAGGTCGGCGAGCAGCCCAAGTGGGTACAGATACCGATGGCAACCAAAATGTTCGGTTTAATCGAACGGGTTGCGTTTTTAGCGTATTCAGGCTGCTGGTCTGCGTCCGAAGCGGGGTCGGCCAGCTGGCTGTCGAGCGATTTCATGTCTTTGAGCTGCTGTTCCGTACGGTTGAGCACCCAAATCGGTTTGCCTTGCCATTCGGCGGTAAGTAATTGGCCTGCTTCGATTTTGCTGACATCTACTTCAATGGCAGCACCGGCGGCTTTGGCTTTTTCCGACGGGAAAAAACTTGCCACGAAAGGCGTTACCACGCCCAAGGCGGCGACACCGCCCGCACCGCAGGTTGCGAGTGTCAGGAAACGGCGGCGGCCGTTATTGATTTCTTGATTATCCATTATTCAGTCGTCCTAAGAATTTTGGGAATACCGAGCCATTAAACAGTGTAATTCTACCTAGTTTGTCGTAATACTCAAAGCATTATTTAAAATAAGGTAAAGATTTTGTGATATTTCTCAATATTCAGGCAGGGTTTTGTTCGTCAAAGCGACATATTTCTACATTAAAGACATCTGCAATCGCCTTGCCCAGCGCCTGCACGCCGTAACGCTCGGTTGCATGATGGCCGGCGCTGATAAACGCCACACCGCATTCGTTGGCCAAATGGTATTGCGCTTCGGAAATTTCACCGGTCACATAAGCATCAACCCCTTCGTCAACGGCCGTCTGAAAAAAGCCTTGCGCACCGCCGGTACACCACGCAATGCGTTTGATTTCGCGATTCATGTCGCCCACGACAACCGGCTGGCGCTGCAATTTATCGGCCATGCCGTCTGAAAGCTGCCGTAAGGTTTGCGGTGTGTTCGGACGGCCCACATTCAACAGGTTTTGATCACCGCACTGGTAATCCAATTCCCAACCCAGTAAAGCCGCCAATTGCGCATTATTGCCCCATTCGGAATGCGCATCCAAAGGCAGGTGGTAGCCGACCATATTGATTTGGTGTTGCAATAATGTTTCGATACGCTCTTTTTTCCAGCCGGTAATCGTCAAAGGCTCGCTTTTCCAAAACATGCCGTGATGCACCAGCAACATATCTGCGCCTTGTTCGACGGCAAAATCAATCGCCGCTTTACTGGCGGTTACCGATGTCGCGATTTTGTTGACCGTTTCACGCCCTTCGACCTGCAAGCCGTTGGGCGCATAGTCTTTAAACAGGTTCACTTGCAGATTTTCTCGGCACCAATCCAATATTTCCTGACGTGTCGCCATATTGTCTTCCTTTGCTTACATTCTTCTAAAGTAGCGCATTTTATCTGAAAATCCCCTGCGCTTTTCAATCATTACACTTAAATAAACAGCCGTTCTCATTTACACATTTGATTATTAACCGTTTGCACATCAACATGAATTATTTTAATATTCACACTTCACAAACAAAGGCCGTCTGAACGGACCCCCATGGATTCGATTATTGAACTGCGACATTTAAAAACCTTGCTGGCATTGGAAGAAACCGGCAGTGTTTCCTTGGCGGCCAAACGCGTTTTTCTGACCCAATCGGCTCTGTCGCACCAAATCCGCGCTTTAGAAAACTATTACGACACGCCTTTGTTTGAACGCAAGTCCACTCCCTTGCGCTTCACACCGGCCGGTGAACGCCTACTGCAACTGGCTCGTGATTTAATGCCGCAGGTAGCCACTGCCGAACGCGATTTGGCGCAGATTATCGAAGGCGAAGCGGGTGAGTTGCGCGTAGCGGTGGAATGCCATACCTGTTTCGATTGGCTGATGCCCGCAATGGGTGAATTTCGTCCGCTGTGGCCGCAAGTCGAATTGGATATTGTTTCCGGTTTCCACGTCGATCCGGTCGGCTTGCTGCTGCAACACCGTGCCGATGTGGCGATTGTTTCCGAAGCCGAGCCTCAAACGGGCATCACTTATTTCCCGCTGTTTTCTTATGAAATGGTCGGCATTTGCGCCAAAGACCATCCTCTGAATCATAAGAATATTTGGGAAGCGGAAGATTTTTCCGACGAAACGCTGATTACCTATCCCGTTCCCGATGACATGTTGGATTTGGTAAAAAAAGTATTGAAACCGAAAGGCGTCAATCCCCCGCGCCGCCACAGCGAACTCACCATCGCGATTATCCAATTGGTCGCCAGCCGCCGCGGTATTGCCGCCCTGCCTTATTGGACGGTGATGCCTTATTTGGAAAAAGGCTATGTCACCTCATGCAAAATCACTTCAGACGGCCTACGCAGCGAACTCTACGCCGCCATGCGCACGGAAGACGTACACAAAAGCTATATCGATAATTTCTGCCAAATCGTGCGCGATCGCAGCTTTGCCGATTTATCCGGCTTGAGCGTGTTGGAAATGAAATAATTTGGTGTTCATCAAAGAGGCCGTCTGAAAGGCTATTTCCTTTCAGACGGCCTTGTTATTTGGTTGATATAGTTTATTCTTTTCTACCACCTATCCAAATTCATCAATATGATTTTATTATGTTATTTTTTCTTAAATAAAATCATATATTTAAACCTTTTCAAAATCCCGGATTTGAGTAGAGTTCGAAGTGAGCGCGGCACAGGAGGCACAGACCTATCATTTAGGACAGGTAAGTTTTCGAGCAGCGCATAGCGAAGAAATGTGCCAAAGACGGGGCGTTTTCAAAGATCCCGGGCCGTCTGAACCTATTCAGACGGCCTATGATGTAAAGAATAGTAAGCCGCCTCAAAAAAGTGTAGAATACGCCCCGTTTATCACTCTTGTCTCACGCAGACTTACCCGTCATGGACCTTCCCAGTAGTTTATTGGCTGAAGACGCCATCCGCAACGCCCTTCACTAATCCCGCCGAATGCTCTACCGCACGGCGGGCGGAGCATTTATGAGCCACGAACCAGAACACAAAATCCACGAAGCCGCTGATGCCGGTGAAAGCGATGTCGAACGCATTGCCGCCGATTTCGGCCTTATCCACGCGCTGTGTGAAATTCTCGAACCCGCTTTCCCGCAAATCGAAGCCGGCACGCCGATTGAAGACGAAGCCCTGCGCGTAAAGTTCACCGAACTGACCGTCTTATTGAGCGAATTGCACCCTGCCGACGTCGCCGATGTGCTCGAATCGCTGCCGCAGCGCGAACGTAACATCGTTTGGCTGTTGGTTGCACCGGAAGACGACGGCGAAATCTTGCTGGAAGTGTCCGATTCCGTCCGCGAAACACTGATTGAATCGATGGACAAAGACGAGCTGCTCGCCGCCATCGATGATTTGGATGCCGACGAATTGGCCGAACTGGCCGACGATTTGCCGCACCAAGTGGTTTATGAAGCCCTGCAAACCCGTGACGAAGAAGAGCGCGCGCAGGTTCAGGCGGCGATGTCGTATGAAGACGACCAAGTCGGCGCGATTATGGACTTCGAACTGGTCAGCATCCGCGCCGACGTAACTTGCGAAGTGGTGCTGCGTTACCTGCGCCGTTTTGAAAGCCTGCCCGACCATACCGACAAAATTTTCGTGGTTGATGAAAACGATATTCTCAAAGGTGTGTTGACCATCCGCAGCCTGCTGGTGGCAGACCCTGAAGAATTGGTGGAAAACGTAATGGCCACCGATGTGGTGCGCTTCCGTCCTGACGATAACGTCGAAGAAGCCGCGCAAGCGTTCGAACGCTACGACTTGGTGACTGCGCCCGTGATTGATGAAAACAAAAAGCTCATCGGCCGTATCACCATTGACGAAATCGTCGATGTGATCCGTGAAGAATCTGAAGCCGACATGTTAAACATGGCCGGTTTGCAGGAAGAAGAAGACTTGTTTGCACCGATTTTGGATTCAGTGAAAAACCGCTGGATGTGGCTCGCCATCAACCTGTGTACCGCCTTTCTCGCCAGCCGCGTGATTGGCGCGTTTGAAGGCAGCATCGAAAAAATCGTTGCCTTAGCCGCCTTAATGCCGATTGTAGCCGGTATCGGCGGCAACTCGGGCAACCAAACCATTACTATGATTGTGCGCGCGATGGCGGTCGGCCAGATTACCGGCATCCAAGCCAGCAAACTGCTGAAAAAAGAAGTCGGCGTAGCCTTGGTCAACGGCATCTTGTGGGGCAGCGTGATGGGCTTGGTATCGTGGGTATTGTACGGCAATTTGGGCATAGGCTTGGTGATGGTTGCCGCGATGACCTTAAACCTGCTCTTGGCCGCTACCGTCGGCGTATTGATTCCGGTGGTACTCGATAAAGCCGGCCGCGACCCGGCGCTGGGCAGCTCTGTGCTGATTACCGCTGTCACCGACTCGGGCGGCTTCCTGATTTTCTTAGGTTTGGCGACCATCTTCCTGCTTTAAAATAGATTTAATACAGGCATCAAGGCCGTCTGAATAATATGTTTCAGACGGCCTTTTTCGCCATTCAAACTAAATAAAATCTTACAAGACTAAATAAAAATAATGTTTTATAATTAAAAAAATAATATTTTTCTTAGCTTTGGATATGAATTACGATAAAATCAACCGCAAGCTGGCGATTTTGGCGGATGCGGCCAAATATGATGTATCCTGCTCATCCGGCGGCAGTTCGCGCAAAAACGACGGCGGCTTGGGCAATTCGTCACGCACGGGTATCTGCCACAGTTTCACTGAAGACGGCCGCTGCGTTTCATTGCTCAAAATCCTGCTGACCAACCATTGCATCTACGATTGCGCCTATTGCGTGTCGCGCCGCAGCAATGACATTCCGCGCGCCGCGTTTACGGTGGAAGAAGTGGTCGATTTGACCATGAATTTTTACCGGCGCAACTACATCGAAGGGCTGTTTCTCAGTTCGGGTATTTTCAAAAACGCCGACTACACCATGGAACGCTTGGTACGCATCGCCAAAAAACTGCGCACCGAACACCGCTTCAACGGCTACATACACCTCAAAGCCATACCCAAAGCATCGGACGAAATCCTGCAGGAAGCCGGACGCTACGCCGACCGCTTGAGCATCAATATGGAAATCCCCACCGTTTCGGGTTTAGAGCGGCTCGCTCCTGAGAAAAAACACACCGATATCATCCGGCCCATGCTGTTTGTCAAAAACGAAATCACCGCTACCGCCGACAGCCGCAACACCATCAAATCCACGCCGAAATTCGCACCGGCGGGACAAAGCACGCAGCTCATCATCGGCGCCGGCGGCGAAAACGACCGCCAAATTATCCACGCTGCCGGACGCTTCTATCAAAACTACGGTCTCAAGCGCGTGTATTACTCGGGCTATGTGCCGGTGCTGGAAGACAGCCGCCTGCCGCCTTTATCGGCGCAAGTGCCGCTGCGGCGCGAAAACCGTCTGTATCAAGCCGATTGGCTGATGCGGTTTTACGGTTTTGCCGACCATGAAATTCTCGACCGCGAGCAGCCGTTTCTCGATTTGGACTTCGATCCCAAACTGGCTTGGGCGCTTCGCCACCGCGCTTATTTTCCCGTGGACTTGCAGCATGCACCGCTGGAAATGATTCTGCGCGTGCCCGGCATCGGCATAAAATCGGCCAAACGCATTGTGCAGGCACGCCGCTTCCGCATGTTGGCGTGGGCGCAGTTGGTGAAAATGGGCATTGCCCTCAACCGCGCACGCTATTTCATCACCCTGCCCGAACCCAACCGCTACGCGGCCTTAATCGACAGCCCGAATTTACGCAGCCTGTTGTTGCAGCAGACCTGCTCGAAATTCATGCAAAGCGATGCGGTGCAGGGGGATTTGTTCGGATAAACATAACAAGCCGTCTGAACGCCTAAAACCGCTTTGCGACACATGTTTCAGACGGCCTCTTTGGTGAGAAGCAATCATGACCGCACCCGACCAATACACCTTACTCTACGACGGCAGCTTCGACGGTTTGCTCAGCGCGGTGTTTACCGTGTATGCCGGCAAATATCCGCCCGATTGCGTGCACATTACCGCCGACCCCAACGATGCCGATTTGTTCGGCCATACCGTATCTGTGGCCAACAGCCCCGAACATGCCGCGCGCGTACTCGAGCGTTTGCAGCGGCAACTGGGCAGATGCGGCATCCAAACGCTGATTTACGGTTTCCTCGTCAACGACAAAGACATGCCCGACACCTTCCTGCGTATTGTCCGTCTGGCATTGGCGCATCCCGACCGCCCGAATATTCTCAGCGACTACGGCCACCCCGATGTGATGCAGTGGGCGCAATGGGTGAAAACCGTCAGCCGCGAAAAGCACCACATGGAAGCGTTTGTCCGCTTTGAAGAATACCATGTGCAGGGCAAACCCGATCCCGTTTACATCGCCCGCATCGAGCCGCAATTTGATATCCTGCCGCTGATTACGCGTTTTTTCCGCAACCGCTACTCCGGCATGCAATGGCTGATTTTCGATGTCGGCCGCAGATACGGCGTGTATTTCGACAAAACCGCGGTGCATCAAATCCGTGATTTGGATACTTCCGGCGAACACGCCGCCCCATCCGATCGCGAACGGCATTATCAGAAGCTGTGGCAACGTTATTTCAAAAGTGCCACCGTCACTTCGCGTATCAACCTGCGCCAACACCGGCAAATGATGCCGCAGCGCTATTGGCGTTACCTGACGGAAAAGCGGCCGATGTTGCGTGAATAAAGGCCGATAACTTTGCCCCAAAAATCCTCTAAATTCCCCTAAACCGAATTTAGAGGATTTCCCATCAGCAGCTTTTTCCAACAAACCGCCCAAACCATCATTGCCATCAAGGGCGTCAACCGTTTCCCGCTGCCCAAAATCAACCAGGCCATCGATTGGCAACCCATCCATACCTGTCTCCGGCAACAAAAAAACCGCTGCATTCCCAACCACCGCGGACGTCCTGCCTATTCCTGCCCTACATGTTCAAAACAGTCCTGATCGGCCAATGGCACAGCCTATCCGACTCCGAACTCGAACACAACTTGATTACCCGTATCGACTCCAACCTCTTTGCGGCTTCGACGAACCGGGCATTCCCGACCACAGCACACTCTGCCGCTGCCGCTACCGGTTAGCGCAAGACCAAACTCTGCCTTATCCGTCGGAACCGATTAACCGAAAAAGGCTTAAAAGTAGAAAAAGCCGCCGTTATCGCCGCCTCATCCGAACCGCCGGCGGCAAACAACGTCAGGCCATTGAAACCGATGAGGAGGGTATCACCGGCGAAACCGTCTCCGGCAAAGGCAAAGACAACAGAGTGGATGGATATTGCAGTCATCACCTTTAATGAAACTGAAAGACCCAAAATCCGCCCCTTCCTCCGCCGGACGGGAAAGGGACAGGTTACAGTATATTCAACAATTACCGATTTAGCTTTTAAAAGCTGTCTGAAACCCTTTCAGACGGCCTGTTTTCTTTGCTATGATAAATCTTTCCCCTTCCCGCCTCCCCACTATCATGGACCTGCTCGATACCGCCCGCCGCTATTCTCCGTTTCTCGCCCGCAATTTAGATTCAGGCCGTCTGAAAGCGGAAATTTTTCATCCCATGCTGAAAAAAGTTTTAAGCATGGAAGATTTCCAAACCTTTGCCGATTGGGACAAAATCCGCGCCGATGAAAACGAAGAAGAGTTGGCCAAGCAGTTGCGCGAGTTGCGCCGCTATGTGGTGTCGCAAATTATCGTGCGCGATGTGAATCGTTTGAGCGATTTGGACGAAGTGACACGCACGGTTACGCTGTTTGCCGATTTTGCCATCAATATGGCACTGGATTTTTCCTATGCCTATTATCAAGACATACACGGCACGCCCATCGGCCGCTACACGGGCGAGCCGCAGCATTTGAGCGTGGTGGCGATGGGTAAGGCCGGCGGTTACGAGTTGAACGTATCGTCCGACATTGATTTGATTTTTGTGTATCCCGAATCAGGCTCGACCAACGGCAAGCGCGACCGCGACAATCAGGAATTTTTCACGCGCGTGGGCAAGAAGCTGATTGCGCTGTTGAACGATGTCACCGACGACGGCCGGGTGTTCCGCGTCGACATGCGCTTGCGGCCGGACGGCGATTCAGGCGCGCTGGTATTGAGCGAAACGGCCTTAGAGCAATATTTGATTCAGCAAGGGCGAGAATGGGAGCGCTATGCGTGGTGCAAAGGCCGTGTGGTGACGCCGTATCCGAACGACATTGGAAGCTTAATCCGCCCGTTTGTGTTCCGCAAATATTTGGACTACAACGCCTACAGCGCCATGCGCAGCCTGCACCGCCAAATCCGCAACGAAGTCAGCAAAAAAGGCTTGGCAGACAATGTGAAACTCGGCGCGGGCGGCATCCGCGAAGTCGAATTTATCGCGCAGATTTTCCAAATGATACGCGGCGGGCAAATGCGTGCGCTGCAATTGAAAGGCACGCAGGAAACGCTGTTGAAACTGGAAGAATCGGGCATTATCCCGAACGGACAAGTCGTTGCGCTGCTGGAAGCCTACCGCTTTTTGCGCGATGTCGAACACCGCCTGCAATACTGGGAAGACCAGCAAACGCAAACCCTGCCGACCACGTCCGAGCAGCGGCAATTGCTGGCCGAAAGCATGGGTTTTGCCGATTACGCCGCTTTTTCAGACGGCCTCAATGCCCACCGCAGCCGCGTGAATGCTTTGTTTAACGAAATTTTGAGCGGTTCGGAAAGCGAAATCGACGAAAGCAACCACGAATGGCTGTGGGCTTGGCAGGAAGCGCCGGATGAAGAAGAACGCGCCCAACGCCTGAACGAACACGGGTTCCATGCCGACAGCGTGGCTGCCCGACTCGACCAATTGCGCGGCAGCCACAAATACCGCCATTTGTCGGCGCAGGCACAGCCGCGTTTCGATGCGATGGTGCCTGCCTTTATGCAGGCCGCCGCCGCCCAACCCAACCCTACCGACACTTTTATGCGCCTGATGGATTTTCTGGAAAACATCAGCCGACGCTCGTCTTATCTCGCCTTTCTCAACGAACACCCGCAAACCCTGCAGCAACTGGCCGAAATCATGAGCCAAAGCTCGTGGGTTGCCGCTTATCTCACGCAATACCCGATTCTGCTCGACGAACTGATCAGCACCCAACTGCTTGAAACCGATTTCGATTGGCCGAAGCTGGCCGCAGAGCTTTCAGACGGCCTCAACAACTGCAAACACGACACCGAAGCGCAAATGGACATATTACGCCATTTCCAACATGCCCAACTCTTCCGTTTGGCGGTACAGGACTTGGCCGGATTGTGGACGATTGAAGCCCTCTCCGACGAACTCTCCGCGCTGGCCGACACCGTGATTGCCGCCGCGCTGCCGCTCGTGTGGGCCGATATGCCGAAAAAACACCGCGATACGCCGCAATTTGCCGTCATCAGCTACGGCAAGCTCGGCGGCAAAGAATTGGGCTATACCTCGGATTTAGACTTGGTTTACCTGTTTGACGACAATGATCCTTACGCGCAAGACGTGTATATCCGCTTTGCCCGCCGCCTGACCAACTGGCTTTCCGCCCCTACCGGCGCAGGCACGCTCTACGATGTCGATGTGCGCCTGCGCCCGGACGGCGACAGCGGTTTTCTCGCCCAAAGCGTGGCCGCTTTTGAAAAATACCAACGCGAAAACGCTTGGACGTGGGAACACCAATCCCTCACCCGCGCCCGCTTTATCTGCGGCATGCCCGAGATTCGGACGGCCTTCGACCGCATCCGCGCCGATATTCTCACCACCGAACGCGACACCGCCAAGCTGGCACGCGAAATCATCGAGATGCGCGAAAAAATGTTCTCCACCCATCCGCCTGCCGACAGCAACGTCAAATACGCACGCGGCGGAGTGGTCGATGTCGAATTCATCGTGCAGTACCTGATTTTGGCACACGCCCGCCAACACCCCGAATTGCTCGACAACTACGGTAACATCGCGCTTTTAAACATCGCCGCCGACTGCGGTTTGATCGACAAACAACTGGCCGAAAAAAGCCGCACCGCCTACCGCTTCTACCGCCAACAGCAGCACAACACCAAGCTGCGCGATGTCGGCAAAGTGGAAGTGAATGACGTTTTACTGAGACATTATGAAAGCGTTCGCAAACTGTGGCTGAAGGTGTTCGGAGAAGAAGCGAAACAGGGGGTAAAGGCCGTCTGAAAGGGGACTGGGCTTTGTAGATAAATGATGATTTACAGTAAAGCGAATGAAGCATGATAAACCCCATTCCCCTTACTTTCTGGTCAATGGAAGGCTGCTGTTTGGTTCTATTAGGTTGTTTGCGGAAAATTTTTGATTATTTTCAAAACAATGTAGAGCTAAATGAAGCATGACAAGAATAGGCTTCGCTTGAATTTGTTTCAGACTAATAAATGATATAAAAAATAACTTATAGCGAAAAATTATTTTTTATATCAAGAATATGATTTTTAATATATTGATTTTTATAAAAATTTATGGTATAATTTATCCATATGATAAAGCTTTATCAATGGAAGCTTTTATGTTAAAAATAGGTTCCAACCAATTTTTCATTTTAGCTATAATTTTCATTTTATGTTTCCTTTTTAAAGTAACAGTGAAAGAATTTTTTTCTAACCATAATGATACCATATTTATTGAATAAAATCAAATAATTAAGAAAATGTTCCGATAAAAAAAGCCGTCTGAAAAATATCTTTTCAGACGGCCTTTTATCATGACGTCAACCCCGCTTACGCGTTCAGCAAGCTTTCGTCCAAAGCCAAATCTTCGTTCTTATTGACGGCCACTTTGCGCGCCAATACGTTTTCGGCAATGCCTTGCGCTTCGGCGAGCGAGTGCATTTGATAAGTACCGCACTGGTATTCGTTCAATTCCGGAATTTTGCTTTGGTCTTGCACGTTCAACACATCGCTCATCGACGCCAGCCACGCTTCGGCAACTTGGCTTTCAGACGGCGTGCCGATTAGGCTCATGTAAAAACCGGTGCGGCAGCCCATCGGCGAAATATCGATGATTTCCACATCGCTGCTGTTCAAATGGTCGCGCATAAAACCGGCAAACAAATGCTCCAGCGTATGAATGCCTTTTTCCGGCAAAATTTCTTCATTCGGAATACAGAAACGCAGGTCGAACACGGTAATGGTGTCGCCTTTCGGGGTGGTCATGGTTTTGGCCACGCGCACGGCAGGTGCGTGCATGCGGGTGTGGTCAACTTTGAAACTGTCTAATAAAGGCATGGTCTTTTCCTTAAATGCTTTTATGAAAAGTCGAATCAGGCGGTCAGTTTACAGCCCAGCCACGGCAACGTCTTCGCCCGAAGCTGCGCTCAAGGCATCGTTTAATACGGCGAAAAATTCACTGTTGTCGCGGGTGGACAACCATTGGCCGTCTTTTTCGGTGAAATGGTAACCGCCGCTTTTGGCCGCAATCCACAATTCCTGATTGGGCGTGTGGCGGTTGACGATAATCTGCGTGCCGTCGTCGGCTTCGATGGTCAATACGTTTCCGGCAAACCGGCAATCGAAATTCCAGCCGTTTTCATCGATTTGATCCTCGATGCGGTTGAACAATTCTTCCGTGTGGCGGATAAATTCACTCTCGGTCATCATGGCTTTTTGTGTGTTTTTTGTTTAAGATACTCAATCTTGCCACATTCACGCTCAACACGGAAGTTTTCCTATGAAATCCTGCGTATTTTTATCGGTTGCGGCGGCGGTTTTGCTGTCGGCCTGCGGTTATAAAGGCGATTTGTATCTACCTAAGGAAGGCGACAAAGCGCGTTTCGGCGTGATTCAAACCGGCCTCGAATTTAACCGCAACTCCAAAGAACCCACCACCCAATCACCAGATTAAACGATTATGACACTTTATTGCGAACAAGTCCCCCATACTCATTTGGCCGAAGAATTCGGCACGCCGCTGTATGTTTACAGCCAAGCCGCACTGACTGAAGCGTTTGGCGCCTACACTTCCGCTTTTGCCGCGCTCGACCCACTGATTTGCTATGCAGTCAAAGCCAACGGCAATTTAAGTATCATCAAACACTTTGCTGCGCTGGGCAGCGGTTTCGACATCGTATCCGGCGGCGAGCTGGCGCGCGTTTTGGCGGCCGGCGGCGATGCATCGAAAGTGATTTTTTCCGGTGTCGGCAAAAGTGAAGCCGAAATCGAATCCGCACTGAATGCGGGCGTAAAATGCTTCAACATGGAAAGCATTCCCGAAATCGGCCGCATTCAAAAAGTGGCGGCCAAACTCGGCACCACCGCACACGTGTCGTTGCGCGTCAATCCCGATGTCGATCCGAAAACCCACCCGTATATTTCTACCGGCCTGAAGGCCAACAAATTCGGCATTGCCTATGCCGATGCTTTGGCTGCCTACCAACATGCCGCCAAACAGCCGAATCTTAAAATCGTCGGCATCGACTGCCACATCGGTTCGCAACTCACCGATTTAAGTCCGCTGGTCGAAGCCTGCGAACGCATTTTGCTGCTGGCCGATACTTTGGCCGAGCACGGCATTGTGCTGGAACACTTAGATTTAGGCGGCGGTATCGGCATTGTTTATAAAGACGAAAACGTGCCTGATTTGGCTGCCTATGCCGCCGAAATCCACCGGCTCCTGGCCGGCCGCAACTTGAAGCTGATTCTCGAGCCCGGCCGCAGCTTGGTCGGCAACGCCGGTACCCTGCTCACTCGCGTGGAATTTGTCAAAGCCGGCGAAGAAAAAAATTTTGTGATGGTCGATGCCGCCATGAACGACCTCATGCGTCCCGCCCTTTACGACGCTTACCACCACATTGAAAACGTCGAACAAAAAGACATCTGCCCGTTTACCGCCGACATCGTCGGCCCGATTTGCGAAACCGGCGACTTTCTCGGCCAAAACCGCCAAATCGCCTGCGAAGCCGGTGACTTGCTGGCTGTGCGCAGCGCGGGGGCATACGGCGCGAGCATGGCCAGCAACTACAACGCCCGCAACCGCGCGGCGGAAGTGTTGGTCAACGGCAGCGAGGCCAAACTCATCCGGCAACGCGAAACCTTAGAGCAGCAAATGGCCAATGAATTGGCGTGTTTGTAAGGATTTGGTGTTGGCAAACCGAAAGGCCGTCTGAAAGTTGAATTTAAGCTTTCAGACGGCCTTTTGATATTTTTGTAAATAAAAAACCACAAAAAATCAAGAAACAGGAAAATCAACTGCGTCCGGTAGAAAGGCCCGCTTTACCGTTTTGCCACAAGGTTTTGAGTAATACTTTCCATGGCGACAACTTGGGATTGGGCGATTTCCCCTGTCCGATTAACGCCATTTGCGCCATATACCAATCCATTTCCAATACGGCGCCGATTTTATTGTCCACCGGGAGGAAACCTGTTTTAATGCGCTCGGTTGTTACGGTTTGATAGTTGCCGTTTTGAATTTGGTTGGGCAAATCAGGCATAAGCGCAAAGGGACGCGCCACGCCCACCATATCCAAATGACCGCTTTGCAGGGCTTCATTCATCGCCTGTTCCGAGCGGAAACCGCCGGTAATAATCAACGGTACACGGCTGACTTTACGGGCTTTTTCGGCATAATCGATAAAAAAGGCTTCACGCCGGCGTGTGCTGGATTTTTCAGACAGCATTTGCGGGCTTTCATAATTCCCGCCTGAAATTTCAATAAAATCAATGCCCAATTCAGATAACTTTTGCACGACTTGAATGCTTTCGCTTTCATCAAATCCGCCTTTTTGGAAATCTGCCGAATTGAGTTTGATTCCGACCAGAAAATCCTTACCGACATTTGCCCGAATGCCTTGATAAATTTTCAAAACAAAATTCATACGGTTGGCCAAACTTCCGCCCCATTCGTCATCACGGCGGTTGTGATGCGGCGACAAAAATTGGCTGATGAGATAACCGTGTGCCGCATGGATTTGTACGCCCGAAAAACCTGCCTGTTCCGCCAATTGGGCGGTACGGACAAAGGATTGCACCAATGCTTCGATTTCATCGTTTTTTAAGGCACGGGGAGGATTGATAAAACCATCCATCCCGACCAACGGTACGGCACTTGGCGCAACCGGCTCGCGGTTTACTGCTTTTGGCGATTGTTTGCCGGCATGATTAATCTGCATGATAATGAGCGTACCGTTTTGTTTACCGGCCTGTGCCCAACGCTGCAACACAGCCATACTGCGATCATCGCTCAATACCACATCATTAATCGAACCTTTACCGTTTTCCGCCACCATCACATTGCCGGTGACCAAGACACCTGCTCCGCCCGTTGCCCAAGTATGGTAAAGATGCACCAATTGTTGCGTGGGTTGGCTGTTTTGCGCGAGTTGTTCTTCCATCGCGGATTTGAAAAAACGGTTTTTGGCAGTCATGCCGTTGGGAAAAGTAAATGGTTGGAACAGCATTTTTCACCTTATGTCTACATGTTTAAAAATTTAAACTAATTATACAAATTATAGACGATAAGTCAATAAAATGTGTTTGGGTTGCAGCCTGTTTGAAAATCAATCTGCTCGGGCAGGACAATAAAACTTCAACACATCCGCCAATGCCCCCATTTTTTCCACTTCATCTTTCATGGCCAGCGCATAAAACCGCTCTTTTCCGGTTTGCCTGACACCCACTACATTGGCAGCCAGCATGATTTTAAGATGATGGGAAACCGCAGGGCGTGAAAGATGTAGATTTTCAGTGAGTTGGTTGACGTTCATTTCGCCGTTTTCCAGCAGCAATTTCAAAATCAAATGACGGTTTTCATCCGACAAGACTGTGAAAATCGGAATGCATTCTTTTAAAAGCTGCATGGCTTCTGCTTGAGAAATAGGTATCTGGCCGGTCATTTTAGTCAATATGTTCAAGAATACAGACGGATTATAAAGTCAGGGAAATCAGCGTTCGACAGTCGGATTATCTTATTATTGTGCAGTTTTTCAGGCTGCCCGATATCTTGCAACGAGAAGGCTGCGAAAGCTTGCCTTTACTTTCAGACGGCCTTTTGATTGTTTTCAAAATAACGGCTTGGGCTTTTGCAAAGCCATTGATTTGAGTACAGTTCGAAGGTAGATCAGCGCGGAAAATGCAGGATAACATTATTTAGATAAACAAGCTTTCAAACAGCGCATAACGAAGAAATGTGCCCAAAATGGGGGTTTGCAAAGGTTTCAATCTAATAATGAGGCGGAACCTCATCGCGCAAGCTGTATTCCCCGCGCCCGTCATTGCTGCCTTTGTCCTGCATTTTCTGATACAGCAGCCGCATTTGCGCTTGCTGCAAATCCAGCGTTTGCTGCATTTTGGCGATGGTATCGCTCAAGCTGGCAATCAGATCGTCTTGTAAGGCCGTCTGAATTTCCAGCTCGGTGATACGGTTATCCAAGTCTTCCATTACAACACCATGGCGGCAATCCAGCCGGCAATCATCAGCGGGATGTTATAGTGGATAAAGGTCGGCACCACGGAATCACGAATGTGGTCGTGTTGGCCGTCTACATTCAAGCCCATGGTCGGACCGAGTGTAGAATCGGATGCGGGCGAGCCGGCATCACCCAGCGCACCGGCGGTGCCAATCAAAGCGATGGTTGCCAGCGGCGAGAAGCCCAAGCTCATGCACAGCGGCACATAAATCGCGGAAATAATCGGCAAGGTCGAAAACGACGAACCAATACCCATGGTCACCAGCAAGCCGACCACCAACATGGCAAAGGCGGCCATGCCTTTACTGCCGCCGAATGCGGCCATGCTGCCGTCAACCAGTGGCTGAATATCGCCGGTGGCATTCATCACGGCGGCAAAACCTTGTGCGGCAATCATCACAAAGCCTATCATCGCCATCATTTTAATGCCCGCACCGAACACATCATTGGCATCACTGCGTTTTACCACGCCCAAGGTCATGAATACGGCAAAGCCCAACATCGCGCCCAACAGCAAGGCATCATTGTAAATCAGCTGAATGGCGAAACACACGGCAATCGCCACGGCTGCCACCAAGCTGCGGTAAAACGACGGCTCAGGCTGCTTGATGCTGGCATCGTTGTTGTCGGTGTCGATTTGACTGTTTTGATACACACGCGGTTTGCGGTAGTGGATAAACGCCAACACCAAGCCGCTGACCATACCCAAAGCCGGAATCGCCATTGCCTGCATTACGCTCAAGCCATCGATGTTCAAACCGGCAGATTTAATGTTGCCCAACAAAATTTCGTTCAAAAAAATTGCGCCGAAACCATACGGCAGGAACATATAAGTCGTTACCAAACCGAAGGTAATCACACAAGCCACCAAGCGGCGGTCGACCTGCAGGCGGTTAAACACCAGCAGCAGTGGCGGCACAATCATCGGGATAAAGGCAATGTGAATCGGTACCACGTTTTGGCTCATGATGCCCATCACCAGCAACACCATCAGCAAGGTCCATTTTACCGAGCTGCCGCTGCGGTTGACCTGATCCGGCACGCTGCCGTTGTTATTCAGTTTGCGCACCACGGCACCGGCCAATTGCTGCGGCAAACCCGAATGGGTAATCGCCATCGCAAACGCACCCAACATCGCATACGACAGCGCGATTTTCGCACCACCGGCCAAACCGTTTTGGAACACGGTGATAATGCCTTCTTGCGATACCGCACCGGCCGCATCTTTCAAATCAGCCAACGGCATACCGGCAATCAAACCGCCGATAAACGCGCCAATCACCAAACTCAGCACCACGTGTACCCTGGCCAGCGACAACGCCAGCATCACCACTACTGCAATTACAACGGCATTCATGCCTTTTCTCCGTTTTTGTTGTAAAGAAACAGCTTCTTGATGGGACATCAAAAAGAAAACGTTATCATAACATAAATTTACATCGACATAACATGTACGGCAACAAAATGCCAAGATATACAAAGGCCGTCTGAAATTTCAGACGGCCTTTGTTGAGCAATCGATTATCGGTTTATCCATACTGTATCGGTTGCCAGAGCATCAATCCCAATCGCGGTAATGGCGGCGGTGTTCGGCATATTTTTTGTGTTTCTTGTGTTTTTTATCGGACACTTTGTAATGGCGGTAACCGCGGTTTTCTTTTTGATCCATTTTTTTGTTGTGGTAGGCATAAGCATTACCGGCCAAGCCGCCGGCTGCGGCTCCAAGCAGCATGCTTTGGCCGTTGCCCCCCAAGGCACCGGTCAATGCCGCGCCGGCTGCCGCGCCCACAATCGTGGCTTTGGTTTGATTCGATGTACCACGTGCGTGTACGGCGGTACTTGGCAACACCAATGCCGCCGACATCAATGCCGTGGCACAATATTTTTTGTATGAAGTCATGTCAGGCCTCCTTCTGCTCGGTCATTTTTTTCATCATACATACGATAATTTTTTCATCATACATACGATAGTGAATGTGTGCGTATTATGCCCATTTTTGGCCGATTCGTTCTTATGGATTCGGCAAAAGCAGGTAAGCATCGGTAAACCGTGCCACCGGAAATATTTACTTGGCGTGATTTTCAGACGGCTCAAGATGTAGAAAATCCCGGCGTTGTTTACACTTTTTCTTTTTTACCTGAAAATCCATTTCGGGATTTCCGAGTGTTACCAAGAATACCGAAAAACACGGCAAAGCCGCATGGTTCTTGATCATGCTCGAAAATCCTAAAACAATCGTTCAGGCAAAAAACAAAAGCCGTTTTGCATAATAAAGTGTACGCAACCCGGTTATTTTCTACACCCTGAGACCTTTGCAAAATCTTCATCTTTGGCACATTTTTTCGTTATGCACTGCCCGAAAGCTTGCCTATCCAGATGATATGCCTGCGCTTTCTGCGCCTCCCTCACTTCGAACTGTACTCAAATCCGAAGTTTTGCAAAGGTTCTCCCGCACGCCTTGATTTCATGCCGTCTGAAATCAGGCAGGCCATTGGCCTGAAGTAATGCGGTCGAGTCCGGCCAAATCTTGTAAGGTGCTCACTTCAACAAATCCATTCGCCGTCAAAATATCCCGCACCGCTTGCCCTTGATTATAGCCGTGTTCCAACAGCAGCCAGCCGCCTTGTTTCAAATACTGCGGCGCACCGGCAGCCAATCCGCGGATGCAGCTTAGGCCGTCTGAAAAATCGGTCAAGGCAGTCGGCGGCTCGAAACGCAAATCACCCTGCTGCAAATGTTCGTCCTCCGCTTCGATATATGGCGGATTCGATACAATCACATCATAGCTGTGCGGTTCAGACGGCCTGTCTACGTCAAACCACGAGCCTGCTGCAAACTCTACCGCCGCACCCAAATGCTGCGCATTGCTTTGCGCGGTTTGCAACGCGCCGCTGCTGATGTCGGAAGCGCGCACATCGGCATCCGGCCGCCCAAGTGCCACGGTAACGGCAACCGCGCCGCTGCCGGTGCCCATATCCCACACCTTGCCGCCTTGCGGTAACCGCTCTATCACCGCTTCAACCAAATGCTCGGTTTCAGGGCGCGGAATCAATACGTGCGGGTTGACGGCAAACATACGTCCGTAAAATTCGCGTTCACCCAAAATATAGGCTATCGGCTCGCCGTTCAGACGGCGTTGTGCTACCGCATCCAGTTTCGCCGCAGTTTCAGACGGCATTTCAGCATCGCCTTGCGTAATCAACTGCACGCGCGAATAGCCGGTGATGTATTGCAGCAACATACGCGCTTCGTTTTTCGGCAGCGCAGATTGGCGCAGCCATTGCTCTAAAGTCATTTCAGACGGCCTTTCCATTGAATTGCTGCCATTATATCAGCGTTAAATTTTGATAAGCGGTATCAAATAACGGATATTCGGTTTACCGGTATAATAAACCGTGTTTTAATGTCGCCATTAAATAATTTTGAATCGTTACGGGAACGAAAACATGAACCAACTGGTATTCATCAGCGATAAGGCCGATGTGGCTGCGGCTTTTTCAGATTTGCAGAATTTCGACAAGGTCAGCCAAGTCTTAACCGAACAATTCGGCTTCAAAATCCGCAAAGACCGCCACGGCATTTTCGATTTTTTCTACCATTGTGATTTCAAAGAAAACATTATGGAATACGGCGGCGGTGAATTGCGCGTAAAAAACCCGAGCGACGCTTTTCTAGAACGCATGATTGAAATCGCGCAGGCGTTTCCATCGGCCAAAGTCGTCGGCGACGACGGCGGCTGGTATGTCGGCAGCAACGACGTGCGCTACCCTGAAATTGCGGTGGAAGACGGCATCGAAGCGGCCATAACTGATGAAGCCGTGTCGCGTACTTGGCCGTTTTTAAAAGTCGGCATGGTGGTTTCCGCGCTGTTTTGCTTGGTGGCGGTGTTGAATAAATTTGTGTTTTAATTGTTGATTTAAAGGCCGCCCGAAAGTAGGAATACTTTTCGGACGGCCTTTGCTTTGCTGTTTACCACAACGCCAATGCGGTCAAACTCATCTCGCGCTGTCCTTTTTGCGGTACGATATTTTGATTGGGCAATTCCAATTCGTAACGCACGCCGCTGCGTTCGGCTTCCAATACGCGGAAACACAGCCAGCCGGCCAATGCGTCCACACCCGCCCCTTGCGGATAATCGCGGTAGGAAATGATGTGGCTGCCGCTGCCTTGGTCTTGCGCTTCAAAATGCTTGTCGAGCAGTTGGCCGGTTTTGGCGTAGGCTTTCCAGGCAATGTGTTGCAAAGAGGCACCGTCGGTATGCGCCTGCAAATGCGATAAATCGTCGCTGCTTTGGGCAAACACGGCGCGGGCTTCGCGGGTTTCGCCGGCATGAAACGCAGACGGTACGTCATGCGCTACCGGCGCTGGAAACGCCACTTTGTCGCTCTGCTCCTGCCACACTGCTTCTACCGTGCAAATCCCAAAAGGCGCAGCGCTGGCAATGTGCCACTCGGGCAGGCGCACATAGCCGCGCAGATGCGCTTCCAGCGGCAATTCAACCGTAGATTGGCCGTCTGAAACGCGCCATTCCTGCCAGCGTTCCTGATTATCCGCTTTCACCCACAGCCAACGGTAGCGCACTTTACCTTCAACCTGCAAGGTCAACACCGTCGGCGCACCGGCAAAAATTTCAGACGGCATCAGCCACACCAGCCGCAAACCGCGCAATTGGTTTACATTCTGCATCGTGCCGACGACGATAAACCCCAGCAGCCAAAACGCCGCCGCATAAGCCAAGTTCGCCTGATAATTCAAGCCCACCAGCCACAGCAAGGCCACCGTCACCGCCAAACCCAACCCCAAGCGCGTCGGGCGGATGCGCAGATTGCGCCAGGTCGCTGCTTCATCGGGCAGCACCGGCGGCGTGTGTTGTTCAGACGGCCACATGATTGAGCAAGTCGCTTAAAATTTGCGAAGAAGTCAAACCCTGCTGCACCGATTTGACGCGGTGATTCGCCACGGCCACCCACACCGCCTTGATGTCGTCGGGCAACACATGATTCCTGCCCTGCATAAACGCCCATGCTTTGGCCGAGTTCACCACCGCCAGACCGGCACGCGGGCTGAGTCCCATCACAAAACGGCCGGACTGGCGCGTGGCCTGCACCAAGCGGAACACATAATCCGCCGCCGCTTGCGAAAACTGCACCTGTGCCGCCTGCTGCTGCCATTGCTGTAAAGTCCGTGCATCGCACACTGCCTGCAATTTCGCCATCAGATTACGGCTGCTGCCTTGAAAATAAAGCTGTTTTTCCGCCTCCGCCGTCGGATAGCCGATACTCAAACGCATCATAAATCGGTCGAGCTGCGATTCGGGCAATGGGAACGTGCCGAGCTGTTCGGTCGGGTTTTGCGTGGCCATCACGATAAAAGGCTTGGGCAGCGCATAAGTTTTGCCGTCCACCGACACCTGCCGCTCTTCCATCGCCTCCAACAAAGCCGATTGCAGCTTGGGCGAGGCACGATTAATTTCGTCGGCCAACAAAAATTCATGAAATACCGGCCCCGGATGAAACTCGAATTTGCCTTCGTTCGGCCGGAAAATATTCACGCCCAGCAAATCCGAGGGCAGCATATCGTTGGTAAACTGCACGCGCTGATAACGCAAACCCAATACCGTCGCCGCGCCTTGCGACAAGGTAGTTTTACCTACCCCCGGCACATCTTCCAGCAGCACATGTCCGCCCGCCAAAACCGCGGCCATCAATTGCTGCAAAACCTGTTCTTTCCCCAAAATCAGCCGATTAAGCTGCCCTAATGCGTGTTGGATCTGTTGGTTCATTATTATTTCTTCAGTGGTTATTCATTCAGACGGCATTCTAACACGAAGCTCAAAGAAAAGGCCGTCTGAAACGGTTTCAGACGGCCTGCGTATTCATTTGACTACTTGTCGACTTCAGTTTCCAAACCGCCGATTGGACCGGAATCCGGCACAATCTCTTCTTCATCCAACTTACGTGCTTCGATTTCTTCGTCAGACAACGGCTCTTCGGCATAACGCACTACGCTGTCCACCGAATCTTCAATCACCAATTCACGCTCCAGCGCTTCCATTTCGGCAGCGGAAGATACATCGAAAGTGCTGCCTTGGTTGGTTGGGTTAGTCGTGCTCATGGTTTTCTCCTTATTTAAATGAAAATATTCTTTACAACGTGTATTCATCGTAACAGAAAAACCGTTACCGGCCGTCTGAGAATGTATTTTTCGGTAAAAACACAATCACCCGAATATCCCTTCCAAGATTGACAACTTACCAACGGTAACGATAGCCCACTTCCGCCGCAATCGCACGACGGTAATCTTGACCGTATTCGGTTTGTAAGTTGATGTTCAAATTCGATGCCGGAGAAAGCACCGCATCCAAACCTGCACGCAATGCTGCACGATGGCCATTATTTGGCACCTCAAAGCGGTATCCATTGAAATCAACCTTAGCATGGTTATGGTCACCCAAATAATACACACCAATAGAAGGCTTAAGCTGCACCCCACCGGCCAAGGTATAACCGGCCTGCACATCCGCACCAACTTTACTGTGCAACAGAGTCGCGCTCTTGCTTTCGCCACTACCGGACAAACGGGTAACGGTTAACGCAGCCTGCGGAACCAAAGACCAAACCTTATTCAAACCAATGATTTTACCGCCTTGCACATTCAGGCTATGAGCGTGGAATCGTGCATTCTCATCACCTGTTTCAGCTTTAAAACGGCTGTACCGGTAGGTGCTGTCGGCGAACCAACCATTACCAAAACCAATACCGCCGTAAAGGCCGGCGCTGTATTGTTTCAAATCGGTCGAAGTATAATCGCCATTATAATCAAGCGTGCCATTGCTGCTACCTGCCAGAATACCGACATAACCTTGGTCTACTTGACGGTCATAACCGATTTGGAAACCTTGATGGCGCATAGTAAACCCTGCGCTTTGCGCCTGATGGCCGACATCTTGTGCATCATGTTTGCTGCGACTGTAACCACCCTGCATCCACAAACCGTTCAGACGGCCTTGTTGAGGCTGATGATATTGGCTTTGGCGTTGATTTAAAGCGGCATGTTGCTGTTGAACCAAAGTTGAAGCCGCCTGCATATAGCCTAATGGCGCATTGGTGTAATTGCTTAGGGCCCGCTGTACCGGTTCAGGCTGTGATGGGTTAACCGGCACTACCACCGGCACGACTGGTGCAACGGGGGCAATCGGTGGTACCGGTTCCGCTGGTTTCACCGGCTCTGTCGGTTGCACAGGCTTGGCTGGCTCAACCGGTTTAGCTGGTTCGGTTTTCCCGGCATTGGCTAAAACCCAATTGTTCCCTTCTTGTTTAAAGTCGTAACGGAATGCACCTGCATCAACATAATTTTTACCATTATTGTTGGTTAACGCAAACGTACCGTTACCGCCGTTGGTTTCCACCAAGGTCAAACGGCCGCCGCTGCTTTTCGGCTCACTTTTACTATTCTGTACCGTAATAGTATGTGCACCGTCAGTTTGACCTTTCACTACTACTTTATCGCCTTTTTGCGCGGCCAAGTCGGTGTTCAGTGTGAAATGTGCATTGCCACTCAAATTGCCATTGATGGTCAGCGTATTGAATTGGCCGTCTGAAACATCAGAAACCACTTTACCCTGCTCGGCAGTCAATTGAGTGAGCGTGCTGTTTTTATCATAAATCCAAGTACTGTCATTTAAATGGATATTTACCTGCGTTTGCTTGGCCGCATCAGTAATCTTATCGCTCGGATTAAGCTCTACCGAACCTTTAAGCGTACTGCCCTCATCGGCATTCAGATTAATTTTGAACGCTTCGGAAAAATGTGTGCCTTCCTCTACAAAAACACGATCCCATCCGTCATCTTTAGCATTTACAGCAACCAACGCGGTTTTGCCGCTAAAGGTTGAGTTTTTAAGATTAATATCTAGATGAGTATAATCGGTTTCTCCTTTATAAAAACTATAATCACGATGTAACACACCCATACCGGCAGCTTCCGCTTGGCTGTCGGTCAAATTAATGGTGCCTGCTCCTGTTACAGAAATCGCAGACAATGGATTATCCATGCGAATACGGCTGTTGGTAACATTGATTTTCGCACCTTCGCCAACATACATGGCATTAGCAAAATCAGATTTATCAGTCGCTGTTAGTGTCCCGTCTTTGAAATTGATAACCGAATCAACGTGCGCCTGCAAACCTAAATTCAAGGTATTATTTAACGTAATATTACCGCCAAGATTCATGGTCGATCCCGGATTGGCATTGTAAGCATCCGTTTTCATGCTATTGATCACGACATCTGCTTGGCTATTAACGATAGAATCATGCGACATAACCGCAGTTATGCCATGAAAATCTTCATCATCAAACAAAGTTTCCTTATCGGTAATGGATTCAATGAAGCTTGGATTCACGGTTATTTTCGTACCTGCAGGCAAAGTAAGCGTTGTTACACCATCTGAAGGTACCAAATGTGATTTATACAACATGAATACATCATAACCTGACAATGATTTATCCAGCGTGAAACTGGTGTTAGGCTCTGCAACAACATTAGCATTATCTCTAATGGAAAATAACGAATATCCTCTATTATTTTTGCCTTGCTCTATACGCGCCATCTCTTCCCGACTCAATACGCCATTTTGATAGTGGCCGGATAAAGTATAATTTTTCTCCGAAAGGCTACATTCTTCTACACCTTGGAAGCTGCATGACGGCGTTTCCGCATGCACAGGCAAAGAAAATACAGCAGCCACAGCAACAGCAGTTGCACTAAGAGCGGTTTGCGGCAAAAGTTTCATGATTGTTCCTTTAGTTCAAATCTTCAAAAGATGACTTACTCATTTATTCTATCGATAAGTCATAAATCTTATTTGTCATCCGATATGAATGGTTCATATGCCGTCTGAAAGGCAAATTTTTACCGAACCCACCCCATTATTTATATTAAAATCATGACTTAGGGGAATTTTTTTGAGACATAAAAAAACTGGATTCTGATTTCAGAACCCAGCTTATATTGCGATTTAATATTTTGGCCCATCACCTTCAGACGGCCTATCACTCAAATTTCACTGCCTCCCACAGTCAGCCCCGCCTCAATGCGCAAGGTCGGCTGCCCTACGCCGACAGGCACGCTTTGGCCGTCTTTGCCGCATACGCCCACGCCGCTGTCGAGCGCGGTGTCATTACCGGCCATAGAAACGTGTTTCAATACTTCCGGGCCACTGCCGATGATGGTTGCGCCTTTGACCGGATATTGCAGTTTGCCGTTTTCAATCCACCACGCTTCTGATGCGGAAAACACAAATTTGCCGCTGGTGATGTCAACTTGGCCGCCGCCGAAGTTGACGGCGTAAATGCCTTTATCCACTGAAGCGATGATTTCTTGCGGGTCGTAGGCACCGTTTTCCATAAAGGTGTTAGTCATGCGCGGCATAGGGGCGGAAGCGTAGCTTTCGCGGCGGCCGTTGCCCGTAACCGGCACGCCCATCAGGCGCGCGTTGGTTTCGTCTTGCATATAGCCGACCAAAACGCCGTCTTCAATCAACACGGTGCGGCGTGTTTCGTTGCCCTCGTCGTCGATATTAAGCGAGCCGCGGCGGCCGGCAATGTCACCCTGATCGACCACGGTCACGCCTTTGGCGGCCACTCGGTCGCCGATACGGCCGGTAAACACGCTGGTTTCTTTGCGGTTGAAATCACCTTCCAAACCGTGACCCACTGCTTCGTGCAGCAATACGCCCGGCCAACCGTTGCCCAAAACCACGGTCATTTCACCTGCAGGCGCCGGACGCGATTCGAGATTGGTCAAGGCCTGCTTCACGGCGGAATCGACAAATTTCTGCACCAACTGTTCGTCAAAATAAGCCAAATCGTAACGTCCGCCGCCACCCGAACTGCCCTGCTCACGGCGGCCGCCCTGTTTGGCAATCACGCTGACGTTCAGACGTACCATCGGGCGGATGTCGGCGGCGTGTTTACCGTCCAAACGCGCGAGGTAAATCATATCGTGTTCGCAGGTCAAACCGGCCATCACCTGCACAATACGCGGGTCGGCGGCTTTGGCCAAGGCTTCGGCTTTGTTGAGCAAGGCGACTTTGGCGGCCGAATCCAAGCTGGCAATCGGATCAATCGCGGCATGCACGGGTTTGCCGTACACCGCACCGGGCACTTTAATGCTTTGTTCGCGTCCTGCCGCACCTATCACGCGCACGGCTTGAGCTGAGCGGTTAATCGAATCGATGTTCAGGCTGTCGGCATAGGCAAAGGCGGTTTTGTCACCCGATACGGCACGCACACCAACGCCTTGGTCAATCTGAAAACTGCCTGATTTCACCATACCTTCTTCCAAATGCCAGCTTTCGTAAGCCGTGCGCTGGCAATAGATATCGGCATAATCGACATGATGCGCGCCAATCAGGCTCAGGCTTTTGGCCAACAATTCCGGCGAGAGTTGATTGGCTCCGAGCAAATCGCGTTGTACTTGAGAATAGGTTTGCTGCATGGTTTTCAGACGGCCTTTTCAGAAAAGTGTAATTAAAAGAGTGAGGTGGAATTATACGGTATTTGCACGGGCTTGGGCATGTCGGTTGTTTGCTGCCATGCCGGTTTTTGTATTTGAATATCCAAATTTTTAAATTTTATTTCCATAAAATTCAATTTCTTATATGAAAATCCCCCGATAAAGCAACTTTATTGTTGATAATAGTTATTATTAGCGTATAATAAAACTTACTCGGCAGCGTCCTGCACCGAGCCATTAAACGACAGAATACCCCCTTTTTTAATTTTTCCTTAAATTTTGGTTCGTCGGCCTATCTCTCTGTTGCCGACATCTTTATCGGAGTGTGCGTATACGACATATTGACTGTTCCCTTTATCAAATACTCAAAACCGAAAAACAGCAAACCCGTTGCGTATGCAGCGGGTTTGCTGTTTGATGGCTATAGGCCGTCTGAAAACGATTGATTCTTTTCAGACGGCCTTGGAATTGATTAGCGGCAGGCTTTCACATTAAGATTGCCATAGCGTCCCACCACATTGCGTATATCCTGCGCATCACGTTCGCCAACTGCCATAAAGGTCACGGTCATGCGCGAGACGCTCAAGGTATCATCGGGGGCGCTGCTTTTTTCTTCCCGTTCCAAAATACGTGCGCCGCCGAAACCGGCACCGGCCAAGCGTGAAATCAGGATTTGCGCCGAAGAGCGGCTGCGGGTTACGCCCATACTGATTTCGCCGTTGTACACCACACCGGTGAAACCTTTGCTGCTTAAGTTTTCAAGCTGTGCCATGGCATCGCCGTCAGACGGCAGCAACACGCGGAAAGTTTTGCCCACTGCATTTTCGCCTTTTTTGGCCGAACGCTTTTCTACGCTTCGACTCGCAGCATGCGGCCAACGGGTCAGCAAGCCTTTGATGCGGTGGTAATCGTCTTCATCCATGGAAACGCTGGCGGTGACAACGCATTGACGCGCCGAATTGCCGGCGGGCTCAATATTGGCCTGATTTTCCGTTTGCGAATCCGTGCTTTTTTGCTGCGCTTCTTTTTCACGCCTGGCTTTTTCTTCGCGCGCTTTTTTCTCTTTTGTCAGCTTTTCTTCACGCTCTTTTTGTTTGCGTGCGGTGATGGCTTCTTCCGATTCAGGCTCCGGAATATCGGCATTGTTTTCCGGCACGTTAATCCACTCCGGCGCGCTGTTTTCAGACGGCGTAGCAGTTTTCGGCTCCAAAGAAGCCGGGCGTGCCAACTCATGTACTCCACCTTCCAGCGGCACATTGGCTGCTTCAAACTGCTTTTCTGTCATGCGGTGTGCCACCATTCCCCCGAATACGATGATATTAAGCGCAACCAACACGGCGAATAACCATTTCATTTTTGTTCTATCCAGTTGAGTAAGCCGTAAATGACGAGATTATCTACAATTTTGACTGTATTGTCCAAAACAAATGTTTCCGGCAAGGCCTGCACCACTTTGGCCGCCCCGCCGCCGGTGATGATGACGTCAACCTGTTTTTCCTTACCTACTTTTTGTTTCAGACGGCCATGCATCATCAGCAGTGCACCGCACACCGCGTCCATCATACCGCTGGCCAAAGCATTAGACGTGGTTGTCGGGAAAGGATAGACCTTGCCGATAGGGCGATTGAGATTGGCAGTTTTCAGCGCCATCGCTTCTTTCATCAGATGGAAACCGGGCATAATCGTGCCGCCGAGATAGTGGTTGTCATCAGTCAGCGCATCGGTGGTGACTGCCGTGCCGCAGCTCACTACCACGCAGGCGTTTTGACTGAAGCGGCGACTGCCCAAGGCATTGAACCAACGGTCGGCCCCGTGCTCGGCCGGATTGTGGTAATGGTTACGCACACCCAAACCTTGCGACATCGACGGCAGCCATTTGACCGGCCGGGACAATTGTTCCGCCACCAACGCTTTTTTGGTTTCGCCACACACGGCGCAACCGACCACTTTCACCGTGCCGTCTGAATGCTCGCGCCATTCTTCACCCAAGCGGCTTAAATCGCGATATGGCGCACGGCTCACTTCGCCGAATGCGCCGTTTTCCACCCACGCCCATTTCAGTTGGCTGTTGCCGCCGTCAAGCAGCAAGTAGCGTTCGTTGCGTACGATGATCTGCGGCAGCGGATTATCGTTCGGGCGCAAACTGATTTCGCCGCTGACAATGGTTTTCTCGCCCGCGGCGGTGACCAAACGCAACGCACCCTGCCCGTTTACACCCGATACTGTGCCTTCATGCACCACCACGCCGTCTTGCAGCAACATCACCGGACGTTTGTGGTCGCGGTTGGCGGCCTGATATTCATCCGACATCGCGCCGAAGCCGCTTTGCGCAAAGGCTTCAAATGCGCTGTTTAATTCGGCCAGCAAGGCACTCATCAATTGATTCACAGTTGTGCCGCGTCGTGAGGCCGTCTGAAACAACGCCTGCACCGAAGCGGCGTTTTCCACTTCTTTGGGCAACACAAAATTCACACCGATACCGACCACCGCAACTGTTTGGCCGCCGTTGCGCACGGTTTCAATCAAAATACCGCCGAGCTTGTCGCGTCCGGCCACTAAATCATTCGGCCATTTGATTTGCGTATTCAAACCCAGTTTTGCCAAAGCGCGGTGACAAGCCAACGCCGCGACCAAGGCCAACGCGCTTAATTCATGCTGCGGCTTATCAAATGCCCAGCCGAAGCTGAACATCAAGCATTCGCCCAAACGGTGCTGCCAACTGCGTCCCTGCCGCCCGCGCCCTTTGCTTTGAAAATGCGCCACACACAAGGTTTTATGCGCTTTTTGCGCCGATTCGCGCGCCAAGGCTAAGATTTCATCGTTGCTGGAAACGCATTCGTGCTTTAAGACCGTCTGAAAACCATGTGCCTGTGCCAAACGCTGTAAAGCTTCGGCTTCAAATACCGCCAAGCGCCGCACCAGCCGCCATTGTCCATCTTGCTGGCGCAACAAACCGCGGATATGAGGCGGCATTTGCTGCCAAAATCCGTTGAGCTGCTGCGGCTTCACACCGGCCAAACGGCTCAGTTGCGACACATGCTGCGGCAGGCCGTCTGAAAGCGCAGCCAATACCTGCCAATGCTGAGGCTTCATGCTGCTCATTTACCGGCTGCCTCTGCAGCGCGGATTTTCTCCAGCGTTTGCGTGGTGGATGTTTGGTGCAAAAACGGAATCGAATACACCTTGCCGCCGCGTGCCAATGTTTCTTGCGAACCGACGATTTTATCCACCGTCCAGTCGCCGCCTTTGGCCAAAATATCCGGTTTCACCAACTCAATCAAAGCCGCCGGCGTATCGTCGTCAAACCACGTCACCACATCCACGCTGGCCAACGCAGCTGCTACTGCTGCACGATTTTCCAAAGGATTAATCGGGCGGTCGTCACCCTTGCCTTGACGGCGCACGGAATCATCGGTGTTCAAGGCTAAAATCATCGCCGAACCGGTTGCCCGTGCCTGCGCCAAATAGGTAACATGACCGCGATGCAGAATATCGAAACAGCCGTTAGTAAACACCAGCGGGCGCGGCAAAGCAGCCAAGCGTTCGGCAAGCGCTTCAGGCGGGCAGATTTTTTGTTCAAAATCGGGTAAAAGCCATTCGGACATAACGCATTCCATCATTTCATTCAGATTAAGGCTATGATACCGAAGCGACATGAAAAGGCAAAGCAAAAGGCCGTCTGAACAGGTTTCAGACGGCCTTTTGCGTGTGATTTTGTGAATTTAATGTGACAAATAAAAAAACCTGCTTCTTAAAAGAAGCAGGTTTTTTTATTTTGGTCGGGGCGGTGGGATTCGAACTCACGACCCTCTGCTCCCAAAGCAGATGCGCTAACCAGGCTGCGCTACGCCCCGATGTAGATGGGGTGGCTAATGGGGCTCGAACCCACGACAACCGGAATCACAATCCGGGGCTCTACCAACTGAGCTATAGCCACCGTAAACTTTTTGGCACGCCCGACAGGAATCGAACCTGTAACCCCCGACTTAGAAGGTCGGTGCTCTATCCGGTTGAGCTACGGGCGCTCATGCCGTTACGTGCTGAAAACTGGTGTGGTCGGGGCGGTGGGATTCGAACTCACGACCCTCTGCTCCCAAAGCAGATGCGCTAACCAGGCTGCGCTACGCCCCGACTTGAAGAACCGAACTATACTGATTTTCGAAAATAACGTCAACCTTTAGGGTTGACATTTTTTTAAAATTACCTTTATCTGATTATTTTTATTTAAAATTTAATTCCGGCACTCTTTTTTTACCCTTTAGGAATATACTAGGTCGGCTGAAAAAATAATCGCGATAAAGCTGAAGATAAATAATGCAAAAAGCGGCTTAAAAATGAGATAATTACCCGATTTTCCATCCCCCTTCCCTGACAACGAGAGAGTGAACATGACTGCTCAATTAATCAACGGTAAAGAAGTTTCCCAACAACGCTTGGCGGCAGTCGCCCAAGCAGTCGGACAACGCGCAGCTGCCGGCTTGCGCACGCCTTGCCTGGCCGTGGTTTTGGTCGGCGATGATCCGGCCAGCGCGGTTTATGTGCGCAATAAAAAAAATGCCTGCCAAAAATCAGGCATTGCTTCTTTGTCTTACGAATTACCGGCCGAAACCACGCAAGACGAATTGCTGAAGCTGGTGGACGAATTAAACGCCAATCCTGAAGTGGACGGCATTTTGGTGCAACTGCCTTTGCCGAAACACATCGACGGCCAAGCCGTGTTGGAACGCATTTTGCCGGATAAAGACGTGGACGGTTTCCACCCTTACAATGTTGGCCGCTTGGTCGTTAAAATGCCGTTAATGCGTCCATGCACCCCTAAAGGCGTAATGACGCTTCTCGAAGCCTACGGCATTGACCCTAAAGGAAAAAAAGCCGTGATTGTGGGCGCTTCAAATATTGTCGGCCGCCCGCAAGCATTGGAATTACTGCTTTCCCGCGCCACCGTGACCATCTGCCACAGCGCCACAGAAAATTTGGCCGAAGAAGTTGCTCAAGCCGATATTTTGGTGGTCGGCGTCGGCATCCCGAATTTTGTTAAAGGCGAATGGATAAAACCGGGCGCCGTGGTCATCGACGTTGGTATCAACCGCTTGGAAGACGGCAGCTTGTGCGGCGATGTGGAATTTGATGTCGCCAAAGAACGCGCGGCCATGATTACTCCCGTACCCGGCGGCGTCGGCCCGATGACGATTGCCACGCTTTTGGAAAACACCTTACACGCTGCACAATTGCATGATTAAAAGTTGAAACGCTAGATTTTCAATAAACTGTTCACCACATTAAAGGCAAAGGCCGTCTGAAAGATTTTTACAAACCTTTCAGACGGCCTTTCATTTTTATTACCTTAATTTAGAAGAAGATTTCACGCCAAGACAGACGGCGGATACCGCAGATTCGGCCTTCGACATCGAAGCTCTCATTCTTGTTCGTTAGCAACACGCGAACCGCGTCACGACTAAAACATTTATTGTTCGGAATTTCACTATTCGGCGCTTTGAATGGTTGGTCAGTGCCTGAACCACCGCTATCACCATCTCGCGTTACCGGAGAATCATTCAACTTTGTTGCATCCATATAGGTAAAGCTGGTAATGCCGTCATACTTCATTCCTGCATAATAAGGAGCAGCCGAATCAGCCTGTTGAATAAATTTCAAACGCGCATCGGCTTTCTTTAAAGCACCACCGGTTTCGGCATTCAATGCCAAAATCCAGCTTGAGCTTGAAGTTTCAGTGGTTTTGCTATCTACGCGGCAAACATCTTCAGAATTACCCTGTGGTGGCTTGGTGGTTTGATTATAAATACGTGTACTGACGACTGCTGTACGCAAAATCATGGTCGGTTTTACCACAACACGTTCACCATCATTGGCACCCAAAGGTACAAACCAACCTTTTTTACCTTCTGCGATTGCATTGGTATTGGTGATTCGACGGAAACCATCGCCAGTTTCAGACAAATCCTGCTGCTGCAAATCACTTACGGAAACAGCAGCCGGCGCTTCTACAGTCAAATCATCATAAACGCCATATACTGCTTGCTGATTTTTATCATTAATATCTTCTTGATAAATATCGCTACCCGTACCAAAAATAACTACGTATTTATTGGACGCAAGGCGGGAAACCGCAGGCGCAGAAGTAATCGGCTGAGACGGGTTGCCTGAGAAAATTTTGGTCGCTTTCCAGCCTGATGTCGAATCTGCACGCATATCAAAGCGATACATATTGCCCGCATAGTCACCCGCGTAAGCAACATCAACTACGCCATCAAAATCGGTATCCACTAATGTTGGGCTGGATAAGCCTGCATGGCCGCCAATCTCAAATTTATGAATCACATCGCCAGCCATGGCACCATTTATTGAACCATCATAGGCACTTTGCCCCAACATATCATAAACATACAAAGCCGTTTCAGTCGAATTCGAGGGTCTCAAGCCATAACCATTTGCTAAGAAGCCACCATAACGGGTGCTTTCTTCAAAATTTACCGCGCCATTTTTACGCTGCAATGCAATACGCCCGATTTGTGGTGTACCGACCGTATAACCAAGCATATTCATATAATGTGGTTTACCATTAGCCGTATCTTCATTGGTTTTCTTTGTCTCAAATAGTGGTACTTGACTCAACCAAGATGACGGGGCCGCATTTAATCCGATATTTTCACCGGTAACACGATTCTTACCACCAATATTCAGAGCATATGCACCACGCGCACCTTGCCCCATCGCACCAAACATAAATGATTGCTGACCTTTAACGTTAGTATCATTAGCCGTGCGTCGGACAACAATACCACCATTAATCAAATAACGGTGAGGATGGGCAGCATCGCCATAATCTTTGTCCGCAACTTCTTTCAGGGTATGGGCAATATTCCGACCGCCATAATTATCACTTTCACTGCCTCGCTCCATCGCAGCAGGAATGTAGCTTAAAGCCAAGCTATATGGATTTTGATCATTATGGCTACGGAACAAATGTACCATACCGTCATTTGCAGCAGTCACCAAAAATTCATTACGTCCGTTAACCAAACCGTCTGCAGTACCGCCACCAATAGTCAAGACCGGACTATCGATAATATCACCCAAGTTACGTGTATCCGGATTTTCCTGAGTAGGTTTGCGTTCTCGATAATCTTGACTGTAGCCTTGCGCCTTGCCGTAACGATTGGCGATATCATTGTCATTACCAGTACGGATAACCCACGGCACTAAAGCGCTCTTCCATTCATCTTCTTTCGCACTTGAGCCCAAGCCAAACAGGGCATTATTACCATAAGATGTGTAATCGTTAGCCCAATAAATATTTACACCATCGGTATTAATTAAAGTTTGACGCTCTGTGAATAATGGGTATTTGGCTGGATTGGCCTTCACCCGGCCTGTCGCTTTATCCACATCATAAAAGCGCAGACGGCTGCTCCATGTTCCAGAATCTAACTCTACATTTGCCGCCATGCCGCTTATACCGCTACTGGTCTTAGCCGGTGCTACAGTGCCGGCACCCACCAAGCCAATATTGGCACTATCATTTTGAATGCTCTCTGCAATGGTGGCAAACGCTTTCAATAACGAATCCGGAGTTCGTGCATTAAAATACCATTCCGGCCGGCTAGCACCTTGTGTTAAGTATTTTTGCCCTACTGCGGTCATTCCTCCGCCAAACCCTACAGTAAAGGTTTGCACAAGCTGCTTACTGAAATCTGTACCTTTAGGGTCAACATTAGGATCACCATTCCAACTCACACCGGCTTTATCCACACCCGTCTTTTTAAAATCGTCATTGGCTAAGCGCTGACTGAAAAAGCCTAATCCACCCTCTCGATCCCAGAATGTGCTGTATGACCCGCCCGTCATATCAAAACAGGAACCACTGTTAGCCGGCACTCCGAAATAACGGTATGAATCAGCAAAATTTGCCTCTGATCCTAGATTAATTGTACGATTATAGTAATCCGAATAATAACTACCTTGATTATATGTGAAGTTAGAAACTTTGCTATATCGAGAATTATAGTTACAACTCAAATTGGCATCACCATCAGACATTAATACGACATAAGATTTCTGACAACGGTATTGCACATTAGGCATCACCACATTACTGACAATTTCATAATATCGGCGCGTTGTAGGCGTACCATTACTGGCAGAAATTCGATTGACCTTATTTTTCATCTCCGTCCAAGGAGTTGAAAAATCTGTTGTATCTGAACGACCATTATTATGTAAGGTTTGCAAACCCCAATAAAATTCGTCTTTGTATTTATCTAAAACACTATTTAAAGCATTTTTAGCAATGGTTAAACGCTGCTCAGCGGGAGGTACTGCAGTTGTTTTTGTACCATCAACGTTAAACGCCATACTCCCCGAGTCATCGATAAAAAACATAATGTTATGTTTTACCGCTAACTGACCTGAAGTTTCCGTCTTATTTTGCAAACCCAAAGGCGTTGCCGCAAACGAAGCATATGCCGCCTGCGCCGGCACCAGCGACAATGCCGATGCCACGCTCAAAATAATCGGACGAACACTGTTTTTGCGCGCAGCGCGGTTCCCAATAATATGTTTTTTAGATTTAGATTTCATGGAAATACAAACCGTTTGTTATTGTTTGTCGAAACCTGATTTTATCATTTCTATTGCATAATAGGTGGCCTTTGCACCAATTTAGCCGGCTACACGGCAAATTGATGACAAAAATGAAACAGCCATTTATCGCTTTTTTCTGCCATGTACCCGTTTTTAGGCTTGAACCAAACCATGTTTTCGCTTAAAATGCAGTGCTTCTACGGCATAAACAGAAATGCCTGAAAAAGCACGTAACACAATGTTCCCGATATTGTGTGACGTGTTTTTTTTTAACCGTATTCCGAAGGCCGTCTGAAACGCTCTTTCTTTTTTCAGACGGCCTCATATCAAACATTTCAAAGCAAGACAGGAATTCATCATGACAACTCCGGCACTTCTGGTTCTCGCAGACGGCAGCGTTTTCCACGGCACATCAATCGGTTATAACGGCTCGACTTCCGGCGAAGTCGTGTTCAACACCTCCATGACCGGCTATCAGGAAATTCTGACCGACCCGTCTTACTGCAAACAAATCGTTACCCTTACCTATCCGCACATCGGCAACACCGGCACCAACTCTGAAGACACTGAAAGCCACAGCGTATTCGCCGCCGGTCTGATTATCCGCGACCTGCCGCTTTTACACAGCAATTTCCGTGCCGCCGAAAGCCTGCAAGAATACTTGGTACGCAACCAAACCGTTGCCATCGCCGACATCGACACCCGCCGCCTGACCCGCATTCTGCGGGATAAAGGTGCGCAAGCCGGCGCAATCCTCACCGGCGCAGACGCCACCGTTGAAAAAGCACAAGAACTCATCGCCGCATTCGGCAGCATGGTCGGCAAAGACTTGGCAAAAGAAGTCAGCTGCAAAGAAGCCTGCGAATGGACGGAAGGCACATGGAAACTCGGTCAAGGTCACACCAAGCCTGAAAATCAGCCGTATCACGTGGTTGCCTACGATTTCGGCGTGAAAACCAATATCCTGCGTATGCTCGCCGAACGGGGCTGCCGCCTGACCGTCGTCCCCGCCCAAACGCCCGCCAAAGACGTATTGGCATTGAATCCCGACGGTGTTTTCCTCTCCAACGGCCCCGGTGACCCTGAACCTTGCGACTACGCCATCGCCGCCGTTAAAGAGTTGCTCGCCAGCAAAAAACCGCTGTTCGGCATTTGTTTGGGACATCAATTATTGGGTTTGGCCATCGGTGCCAAAACCCGCAAAATGCCGTTCGGCCACCACGGTGCCAACCACCCCGTGCAAGACTTGGCAAGCGGCAAAGTGATGATTACCAGCCAAAACCACGGCTTCGAAGTGGACGCAGACACCCTGCCCGCCAACGCCAAAGTAACCCACCGCTCATTGTTTGACGGCTCGCTGCAAGGCATCGAACTGACCGATCAAGCGGCATTCAGCTTCCAAGGCCACCCCGAAGCCAGCCCCGGCCCGCACGATGTGGCTTATCTGTTCGACAAATTTATCGACAGCATCAAAGCGGCTAAGGCGTAATGCTGCGTGTTCAGACGGCCTCTAACGGAATAAAAGAGGCCGTCTGAAAAATAACGATCCCATCTCAAAATAATATTAAAACTATACTGATGACTGCTTCACGCATGTATTCAAAGGCCGTCTGAAAGCCTTTATTTTTTCAGACGGCATGTTCATCAAGAGGAAAAATGGACATCAAAACCCTGCTCGCACAAAAAAACATCGAATTCAGCTTGCGCCGCTACGGTATTGATGCGCTGAACTTCATGGCGCTCGGCCTGTTCGGCTCGCTGATTATCGGCCTGATTTTAAAAACCGTCGGCGGCTGGACAAACCTGCCTTGGCTGGTCGAAATCGGCGGCCAAGCACAAGCCGGCATGGGTGCGGCCATCGGTGTAGGCGTGGCTTATGCCTTGAAAGCCCCGCCGCTGGTCTTGTTCGCCGGTACCATCGTCGGCTTGGCCGGTGCGGCACTCGGCGGGCCTGTCGGCTGTTTTATCGCAGTTGCCGTCGGCACCGAAACCGGCAAACTGGTCAGCAAAACCACCCCGATTGATATCATCGCCACCCCGGCCGCTACCTTAATCAGCGGCATGGCCGCCGCCCAGTTTGCCGGCCCCCTTATCGCCGCCGCCATGACCCAAGCCGGCGCGCTGATTATGTGGGCAGTAGAATTGCAGCCGGTGTTGATGGGCATTATCGTTGCCGTGTTGATGGGCATGATTCTGACCCTGCCCGTTTCCAGCGCCGCCGTCGCCATCGCCCTATCACTCAGCGGCTTGGCGGCAGGTGCGGCCACCGTCGGCTGCTGCGCACAAATGGTCGGTTTTGCGGTAATGGGTTTTAAAGAAAACCGATGGTCGGGCTTACTCAGCCAAGGCTTGGGCACCAGCATGCTGCAAATGCCCAATATCGTGAAAAACCCGCTGATTTGGATACCGCCCACACTCAGCGGCGCGATTTTAGGCCCTGTCGCCACCGTCGGCTTTCAAATGAGCAACATCCCCGGCGGAGCAGGCATGGGCACCAGCGGCTTGGTCGGTCAAGTCGGCACTATCAACGCCATGGGAAACGCCCCGGCCGTTTGGCTGGCGATTGGCCTGCTGCATTTTGTGTTGCCTGCGGTATTGACGCTGATTATTGCCGCATTTATGCGTAGAAAAAACTGGATTAAAGATGGGGATTTGAAGTTGGACGTTTGAGTTTCAGACGGCCTTTTGAATTTGTAGGGATATTGTTGGTTGGGTTGAAAACCCAACACAACCATGGCGTTTAAGAAATTTTTGGGTCACGCCCCACCTACGCTTGCTACAGCTTTTTTCAAATGGCATTTTTTAAGGAATATAAATCATGTCTATTTCTCACAACGAAGCAACCAAATGGTCAAAAAAAGAAACGTTTACTGGAATTATCATCGGATTCTTCATTGGTGTTATATCAGCATGGTTTATTATTGACTATTCCCATAAGGAAAACAAAGAATCATATATTCGGCAGATTAATGATCTAAAAGAAGAAAAAAACAAACTAGAGACAGAAAAATCCACGTCCGAGAAAAATTTTGCTATCTGCCAAACTGAAAAGAGAAATTTAGAAAACTCAATAAAATAAAGTTATGTATCTCGTGAAGAATTTAATCGCTGCATACAAAATAGCACTCAAGTTGCAAATACAAACCAAAGAATAATTAATGAAAACTCAAAACTTTCATCGATTGTAGAAAATAAAAACTCCTGTTTGCAAATGCAGCAACACTTACAGAAACAACTAGATAATATTAGAGAAGAACTAAAATCCAAGTCTTCAGGGGGATGGTATCACTACCAATTAACCGAGCAAGACATACAAATCAGACAAGAACAGCAACAACAACTTGTAGATCAATTGAATAAAATTAATTGCCAATAATTTTGAAGAAAGACCCACCATGCCTAAACGTACCGACCTAAAATCCATTTTAATTATCGGCGCTGGCCCGATTGTCATCGGCCAAGCCTGTGAGTTTGACTATTCCGGAGCGCAAGCATGTAAAGCGTTGCGTGAGGAAGGCTATAAAGTCATTCTCGTCAATTCCAACCCCGCCACGATTATGACCGACCCTGAAATGGCGGATGTTACCTATATCGAGCCGATTATGTGGCAGACGGTTGAAAAGATTATTGCCAAAGAGCGTCCTGATGCGGTGTTGCCGACCATGGGCGGACAGACGGCGTTGAACTGTGCCTTGGATTTGGCACGCAACGGCGTGTTGGCGAAATACAATGTCGAGCTGATCGGTGCGACCGAAGATGCCATCGACAAAGCCGAAGACCGCGGCCGCTTTAAAGAGGCGATGGAAAAAATCGGGCTTTCCTGCCCGAAATCGTTTGTCTGCCACACCATGAACGAGGCGTTGGCGGCGCAGGAACAGGTCGGCTTTCCGACGCTGATCCGTCCGTCTTTCACCATGGGCGGTTCGGGTGGCGGCATTGCCTACAACCGTGATGAATTTTTGGCGATTTGCGAACGGGGCTTTGATGCTTCGCCGACCCACGAGCTGCTGATCGAGCAGTCGGTTTTGGGTTGGAAGGAATATGAAATGGAAGTGGTGCGGGATAAAAACGACAACTGCATCATCATCTGTTCGATTGAAAACTTCGACCCGATGGGCGTGCATACCGGCGATTCGATTACGGTTGCGCCGGCGCAAACGCTCACCGACAAAGAATACCAAATCATGCGTAACGCTTCGTTAGCGGTATTGCGTGAAATCGGCGTGGACACCGGCGGCTCGAACGTGCAGTTTGCCGTCAATCCCGCCAACGGCGAGATGATTGTCATCGAGATGAACCCACGTGTATCCCGTTCATCTGCACTGGCTTCCAAAGCCACCGGCTTCCCGATTGCGAAAGTGGCGGCGAAACTGGCGGTGGGCTTCACTTTGGACGAGCTGCAAAACGACATCACCGGCGGCAGAACGCCCGCTTCGTTCGAGCCTTCGATTGACTATGTGATTACCAAAATCCCACGTTTTGCCTTTGAAAAATTCCCGGCGGCAGACGACCGCCTGACCACGCAGATGAAATCGGTGGGCGAAGTGATGGCGATGGGTCGCACCATTCAGGAATCGTTCCAAAAAGCCCTGCGGGGACTGGAAACCGGTTTGTGCGGCTTCAACCCCCGCACGCTCGACAAAGCTGAAATCCGCCGTGAATTAGCCAACCCCGGCCCCGAACGTATGCTGTTTGTCGCCGATGCCTTCCGTGCCGGTTTCAGCTTGGCGGAAATCCACGAAATCTGCGCCATCGACCCTTGGTTCTTGGCACAAATCGAAGATTTGATGAAAGAAGAAGCCGCCGTTGCCGCAGGCAGCCTGAACGATTTGGATTACGCTGCCTTACGTCGTCTGAAACGCAAAGGCTTCTCCGACAAGCGTTTGGCGCAATTATTAAACGTTTCCGAAAAAGAAGTGCGCGAACACCGCTACGCCCTCAAGCTGCACCCTGTTTACAAACGGGTGGACACTTGTGCAGCGGAATTTGCCACCGACACCGCCTACCTCTATTCGACTTACGAAGAAGAATGCGAAGCAAGGCCGTCTGAAAACAAGAAAGTCATGATTCTCGGCGGCGGTCCGAACCGTATCGGTCAAGGCATCGAGTTTGACTACTGCTGCGTTCACGCCGCCCTCGCCCTGCGTGAAAGCGGTTTTGAAACCATTATGGTCAACTGCAACCCCGAAACCGTTTCCACCGACTTCGACACTTCCGACCGCCTCTATTTCGAGCCGCTGACGCTGGAAGACGTGTTGGAAATCGTGAAAAAAGAAAACCCGTGGGGCGTGATTGTGCATTACGGCGGACAAACCCCGCTGAAACTTGCCAACGCCTTAGTGGAAAACGGCGTGAACATTATCGGCACCTCCGCCGACAGCATCGATGCCGCCGAAGACCGCGAACGCTTCCAAAAAGTATTGAACGACTTAGGCTTGCGCCAACCACCGAACCGCACCGCCCGCAACGAAGAAGAAGCCCTTGTTTTAGCGGAAGAAATCGGCTATCCGCTGGTCGTCCGTCCGTCTTACGTTTTGGGCGGCCGTGCCATGCAGGTGGTTCACAGCAAAGAACAGCTGCAAACCTATATGCGTGAAGCGGTGCAGGTTTCCGAAGACAGCCCCGTGCTGCTCGACTTCTTCCTAAACAACGCCATCGAAGTCGATGTGGACTGCGTTTCAGACGGCAAAGATGTCGTTATCGGCGGCATTATGCAGCACGTCGAACAGGCGGGCATCCACTCTGGCGACTCCGGCTGCTCGTTGCCGCCGTATTCCTTGAGCCAAGAAATCCAAGACGAAATCCGCCGCCAAACCAAAGCCATGGCGTATGCACTGGGTGTGGTCGGTCTGATGAACGTACAGTTTGCCGTGCAGGACGGCGTGGTGTTCGTATTGGAAGTGAACCCTCGTGCCTCACGCACCGTACCGTTTGTGTCCAAAGCCACTTCCGTGCCGTTGGCAAAAGTCGGCGCACGGGCAATGGCAGGCATTTCGCTGAAAGAACAAGGCATTGAAAAAGAAGTGATTCCGGATTTCTACGCCGTGAAAGAAGCCGTGTTCCCGTTTATCAAATTCCCCGGCGTGGACACCATTCTCGGCCCCGAAATGCGCTCCACCGGCGAAGTGATGGGCGTGGGCGCAAGTTTCGGCGAAGCCTACTACAAAGCCCAGCTGGGCGCAGGCGAACGCCTGCCCGCTACCGGCAAAGTGTTTATCGCCGTGCGTGATGAAGACAAACCGCTGATTCTCAAAACAGCGAAAAACTTCCAAGCCCTGGGCTACGGCCTGTGCGCCACCCGTGGCACGGCTGCTTATCTGGCGGAACAGGGCATCACTGTCCAAACCGTTAATAAAGTATTGGAAGGCCGTCCGCACATCGTCGATGCCCTCAAAAACGGCGAAATCTCGCTGGTCATCAATACCGTTGCCAACGACAGCCAGGCAATCGCCGACAGCCACAGCATCCGCCGCACCTCGCTGACCCAACGTGTGCCGCAATACACCACCGTTGCCGGCGGCGAAGCCATGAGCGAAGGCGCAAAAAGCCGGGATCACTTGGGCGTGTACAGCGTACAAGAGCTACACGGGCGTTTGAAAAAATAAGTCAGTTGTGTGAAAAGAAAGGCCGTCTGAAAGCGCATATTTCGTTTTCAGACGGCCTGGGACGTAGAAAATCCTAGCGTTGTTTACACTTTTGCTTTATTTGCTGGAAGACCCATGTTGGGATTTTCGAGTGTTGCCAAGAATGCCGAAAGGCACGGCAAAGCCGCATGGTTCTTGATAATGCTCAAAAATCCTAAAACAATCATTCGGGCAAAAAACAAAAGCTGTTTTGAATAATAAAGTGTAAACAACCCGACAATTTCCTACACCTGAGGCCTTTGCAAAATTCCCTTTCCCAAACAATAAAGGTTACTTGAATTATCAAGTAACCTTTATTTCCTCTCCAAACACACAGATTTCCCTAAACTCCCCCGAATCCTGCCGCCCAAGCGCCCGATTTCCCGGGTGCTCCCCTTTTCAGGCAGCAGGCGCAACGAGGCTGAATTTGTTTGCCGCTTCGGGCAAATTCAAACACACCGCTTTCAAATGACTTTGCGCATTCGCTTTCCGTAAGCCGAAATATGTTGCCCTATGGCAGCGGAACTTGCGGTGCAATGTACCGAACCCCTGTTCCGCCGCATAACGGGTTTCCGATAAGTATCGGTTGCGTTGTTTGCCTTCGTCTGTTAGGGGGCGGCCACGGCGGGCTTTACGTATGATGCCGTCCGAAAGCTTTTTGTGTTTAAGCATTCCCGATTGGCTTTGCTGTCGCAGCCTTTGCCGGCATATACGGCGGTGTATTCGGTTATGCCGTTCAGTAAGGGTTTCGAGTGGCCAAACCGTTCAGACGGCCTTGCCAAAGCAAGCGGCCACGCCTATAATCGGCTTCCATCACAGGCACGTAGCTCAGTTGGTTAGAGCACCACCTTGACATGGTGGGGGTCGTTGGTTCGAATCCGATCGTGCCTACCATATCGAAACAGCCGTTTCTGACGATTCAGAAACGGCTGTTTATGAATGAGGCCGTCTGAAAATCATTTTTTCAGACGGCCTCATTTATCCTAATCAAACTTTAAGCCAACGGCGCCAACAGTTTATCAAAGGCTTCTTCAAACTGCTTCAAACCGTCTTCCTGCAAACGGGTTGCCAAGACTTCCAAATCAACGCCGAGTTTTTCCGCTTCGGCCAGTTGCGCCAAGGCTTCATCGGTGTTGTCGGTCAACGTGGCCTTGGCGGTACCGTGATCGACAAAGGCTTTCAGTGTGGCATCCGGTACGGTGTTGACGGTGTGCGCACCGATCAGGCTGTCGACGTATAAGGTATCCGGATAGTCGGGATTTTTCACGCCGGTCGATGCCCATAATAATTGCACACGGTCGGCACCTTTAGCGGCCAATTCGGTAAACTCGGCGCCGTTGAAGAATTGTTCCCAATCTTGGTAAGCGGCTTTAGCCAAGGCGACGGCGATTTTGCCTTTCAAATGTTCCGGCAAGGTCGCATCCAAAGCGGCGTCGACACGCGAAATAAAGAAGCTGGCCACCACTTGAATGCGATCAACCAGCAAACCGGCGGCCACACGCTTGGCAATACCGCGCTGATAAGCGGCGTAGGCTTTCAGGGTTTGCGCACGGGAAAACAGCAAGGTCAGGTTAATCGACAGGCCGTCTGAAACCAATTGTTCCAACGCTTCCACACCGGCATCAGTAGCCGGCACTTTAATCATCACGTTTTTACGACCGATGGCTGCGTGTAAACGCTTGGCTTCGGCCACGGTACCGGCAGTATCTTTGGCCAATTCCGGCGCCACTTCCAAGCTGACGAAACCGGTTTTGCCGCCGGTAGATTCATGTTCGGCCAGCAACACATCGCAAGCCGCCTGTACATCGGCAATCGCCAAGGTTTCATAGCGCTCTTTCGGGCTCAAATCCTGCGCTTTTAAAGCGGCCACTTCATCGGCATACAGTCCGTCCCCGGCAAAGGCTTTTTGGAAAATCGCCGGATTGGAAGTCACGCCGCACACGCCTTGCTTGGTCATTTCGGCCAATTCGCCGCTTTGCACCAGCGAGCGGGATAAGTTGTCCAACCAGATTTGTTGGCCTAATGCTTTAACGTCCGATAAAATAGTCATCTCTGAATCCTTTTGGTTGAGCGGGTTTAGTCTTGTATTGTTTTAGTATAGCGAATGAGATTTCCAAATCATTCGCTATCGCGATAAATAGTCAAACCGATGGATTTTTACTATACCTTGATTTCCAGCCTTTGAACAGTATCACCTTTTGACGGACACAATAATGACAACTATCGAATCTTACTTACTTTGGGCGCGCGATGTGTTGCATATCGAAGCGGAAGCCTTGCATGAAATTGCCGGCGAATTGGACGAACATTTTGTTCAGGCTGCTGAAACCTTGCTGCATTGCCAAGGCCGTGTGGTGATTATGGGTATGGGCAAATCGGGACACATCGCCCGCAAAATGGCCGCTACGATGGCCTCCACCGGCACACCGGCTTTTTTCGTGCATCCGGCGGAAGCGGCGCACGGCGATTTGGGCATGATTGTCGACGGCGATGTGGTGATGGCGGTGTCGAATTCGGGCGAAAGCGATGAAATTGCGGCGATTATTCCGGCCTTGAAACGCAAAAACGTCACCTTAATCTGCATCACCGCCCGCCCGACTTCAACTATGGCGCGTCATGCCGATATCCACATCATGGCTTCGGTATCGAAAGAAGCCTGCCCGCTCGGCTTGGCACCGACTTCCAGCACTACCGCCGTGATGGCGCTGGGCGATGCACTGGCGATTGTATTGCTGAAAGCGCGAGCGTTCACCACCGATGATTTTGCGCTCAGCCATCCGGCCGGAAGCTTGGGCAAACGTCTGCTGCTGCGCGTAGCCGACATCATGCACGGCGGTGACGAACTGCCCGCGGTGGTGTGCGGCACCTTGCTCAAAGACGCGATTGTGCGCATGAGTGAAAAAGGCTTGGGCATGTTGGCCGTGACCGATGATGAAGGCCGTCTGAAAGGTGTATTCACCGATGGCGATTTACGCCGTCTGTTCCAACAACGCGATGATTTCAAAGGCTTGACCGTCAACGACATCATGCACGCCGAACCGAAAACCATCGCCGCCGACAAGCTCGCCACCGAAGCCTTGAAGCATATGCAAGCCAATCATGTGAACGGCCTGTTGGTGACCGATTCGGACGGCCTGTTAATCGGTGCGCTCAATATGCATGATTTGCTGATGGCGCGTATTGTGTAAGGCTGAGACCTTGGCAAAGCCCTGAGCTTGAGCGCAGCCGGAAGCGGGCACGGCACAGAACGCCCAAACATATCAAAAAAACAGGCAAGCTTTCGAGTGGCACCTTACGAAAAAATGCGCCCAAGACAGGAAGTTTGCAAAGCTATCAGGCTGCAAAAATTTACGCATTGTTTATTCTACCCAAAACGTTTCAGACGGCCTTTATGCTAGAATAGGCCGTCTGAACAAGGAATCCGCCATGCAGAGCTTATCCCCCGAATTGCAACAGCGCGCCGCCGCTATCAAATTGTTGATTTTAGATGTGGACGGCGTATTGACCGACGGTCATATCTACATCCGCGACACCGGCGAAGAAATCAAATCTTTCCACACGCTCGATGGCCACGGCATCAAAATGCTGGCAGAGCGCGGCGTCCGGACGGCCATTATTACCGGCCGGGATGCACCGTCGGTCGGGATTCGCGTTCGGCAATTGGGCATTGCCTATTACTTCAAAGGCATCCGCGATAAGCGTGCAGCCTATGCCCGATTGCGCGAACAAGCAGGCGTGGCGGAACACGAATGCGCATTTGTCGGCGACGATGTGGTCGATTTGCCGGTAATGGTGCGTTGCGGTTTACCGGTGGCCGTACCCGAAGCGCATTGGTTTACGCGCGAACACGCAGCCTACATCACGCAACGCCCCGCCGGCAAAGGCGCGGTGCGCGAAGTGTGCGATTTGATTATGCAGGCGCAAGGCACGTTGCAACCTGCTTTGGACGAGTATGTCAAATGAAAATAAAATGGCAATACAGTCTCGCCTTTCCTTTGATTCTGGCCGTCGCGCTCGGCGGCCTGTCGGCTTGGCTCGGACGCATCAGCGAGATTCAGACGGAAGAAGTGCAGCTTAATCCCGATGAACCGCAATATTGGATGGGCGGCATGGAAGGCAAGCGTTTTGACGGGCAAGGCAACCTGCAAGAGCATTTCACCGCTACGGAAGCATTCCAATTGCCCAACAGCAAAGACGTGCATTTTCGCTCGCCCAAGTTGGATGTGCATCAACAAGGCAAGCTCGCTTATCAAGTGGAAGGCAAAGAAGGCCTGTATAACACCGATACGCGCGTTGCCGTGTTCCAAAAAGAAGTATTGCTGACCAAACCGGCTGATGCCGCCCACCCTGCCGGCACGGTCAAAACCGAATTTATTCATGTCGACACTCAGGCCCGGTTTGCCCAAACCGAGCATCCGGTTGAATTTACCTACGGTCAATCCCACGGTTCTTCGGTCGGCATGACTTACGACCACACCAAAGGTTTACTCAATTTTCCATCAAAAGTGAAAGCCACGATTTATGATGCCAAAAATCTTTAAAGCTGCCGCATTGTCCGCCCTGGTGATCAGTGCGCCTGCTTTCGCGCTGGAAAGCGACAGCCGCCAACCGATTCAAATCGAAGCCGACCAAGGCTCGCTCGACCAAGCCAACCAAACCACCACCTTCAGCGGCAACGTCATCATCAAACAAGGCACGCTGAACATCAATGCCGCCAACGTCACCGTTTCGCGGAACGACAAAGGCAACCAACTGATGAAAGCCAACGGCTCGCCCGTGCGCTTCAGCCAGCAGCTTGACGGCGACAAAGGCACGGTCAACGGCCAAGGGAGCCAAGTCGAATACGCTTCGGCCACCGGCTTGGTGACACTCACCGGCAATGCCAAAGTGCAGCGCGGCGGCGATGTCGCCCAAGGTGCGGTGATTACCTACAATATGCGCACCGAAGTCTATACCATTCACGGCGGCTCGAAACAGGCAGGCGTAAAATCGCCGGCCAAATCCGGTCGTGTAAGCGTGGTGATTCAACCGACTTCGACCAAACAATAAGCTGAGGCCGTCTGAATCTTTTATTGAACCAACTTTCAGACGGCCTATCCAACCCTGATTCCGTTTTAAAGAACAGATTATGACTGCACCAGCCAGCCGCCTTGTCGCCCAAGGCCTGCAAAAAAGTTTCAAAAAACGCCAAGTCGTGAAAGATTTCTCGCTCGAAATCGAAAGCGGCGAAGTGGTCGGCCTGCTCGGCCCCAACGGCGCGGGCAAAACCACCAGCTTCTACATGATTGTCGGCCTGATTGCCGCCGATGGCGGCAGCGTCACACTCGACGGCCAAGAATTGCGCCACCTGCCGATTCACGAACGCGCGCGTTTAGGCGTGGGCTATCTGCCGCAAGAAGCATCGATTTTCCGCAAAATGACGGTCGAGCAAAACATCCGCGCTATTTTGGAAATCAGCCTGAAAGACAAAAGCGGCATCGACGGCGAAATCGACAAACTGTTGGCCGATTTGAACATCGAACGCCTGCGCCACAACCCCGCCCCGTCTTTATCGGGCGGCGAACGCCGTCGCGTGGAAATCGCCCGCGTATTGGCAATGAAACCGCGTTTTATTCTGCTGGACGAACCCTTCGCCGGTGTCGACCCCTTAGCGATCATCGACATTCAAAAAATCATCGAATTTCTCAAATCACGCGGCATCGGCGTATTGATTACCGACCACAACGTGCGCGAAACCTTGAGCATCTGCGACCGCGCCTACATCATCAGCGAGGGTACGGTATTGGCTTCGGGCAAACCGGACGACTTGGTCAACAATGAAAAAGTGCGTGCGGTTTACTTGGGCGAAAACTTTAAATACTGATGCCGCCAAACGCGCCCTTGTTTGATAAATATGAAAAGAGGCCGTCTGAAAAATAGTAACCACGCTCATTTTGTAGTAACTTATTTCAGACGGCCTTTTATGTTCCACCGCCTGCACATAGCGGATAGTGCCGCACCGTAAAAACAATAAAATAAAACGCAACTTACTTATCCTATGAATCCCAATTTCGGCTTAAAACTCAAGCAAACCCAGCAGCTCAACCAAAGGCTGCAACAAGCCTTGCGCGTGTTACAGATGTCCAATCAAGATATTGAGCGCGAAGTAGAAGACTGGCTGCAGGAAAACCCCTTGCTCGAACGCTCCGAATACGATGAATTTAACGATGCCGAGTTCAACAGCAGCCTTTCTGCCGCCCTACCGCACAGCAATCAAATCGGCGGCGAGGATGCCGAAGATGCTTGGCTCAATGTTACCGAAGAAGAAGATTTCAACGCCTATCTGCATGCGCAAGTGTGCGAACACCCGCTTTCCAAAACCGAAGCCGCCCACGTCCACATTCTGATTGATTTTCTCGACGAACAAGGCTATTTCACCGACAGCCTGTCGGAAGTCGTCGACCATACGCCGCTGGACTGGATGCTGAATGAAGACGATTTACAAAACGCGCTCGACATCCTGCAAACCTTCGATCCGCCCGGCGTCGCCGCCGCAGACATTACCGAATCCCTTCTGCTGCAACTCATGCGTCTGCCCGCTTCGCCCGAACGCCAATTGGCCGGCCATCTGATACAAAGCTCGTTTGACGAACTGGGCAAAAACCGCCGGCAAAACATTCAGCGTTTCCAAAAAATGTATCCCGAAGCCACGCCACAAACCATTCAGACGGCCTTGGATTTGATTGCATCACTCAACCCTTATCCGGCTTATGGTTTTGCTTCCGCCGAGCCGACCGCCTACATCCAGCCCGACGTGTGGGTTAAAGAAACGGCTGATGGCTGGAAAGTCAGCGGCAACGAAGCGGCTTGGCCAAAAATTCAAATCAACCGCGAATACATCGAGCTGCTGCAAGACATCGACGACGCCTCGCCCGAATGGAAAGAAAAACTGCACGAAGCGCGCCAAAAAATCGACAGCTTGGAATTGCGCAAAAGCACGGTTATCCGCTTGGCAGAATACATCGTTGAGCGGCAAGAAGATTTTTTCATCTTCGGCGAAATCGGCTTGGTGCCCATGCTGCTCAGAGATGCCGCCGCCGAATTAGAGCTGGCAGAATCCACCATTTCAAGAGCCGCCAACCAAAAATATTTAGCTTGCCCACGCGGTTTATTTGCGTTACGCTATTTTTTCACACAGGCAGTCAGTACCGACAGCGACAACGAAGGCATGAGCCAAGGCGCAATCAAAGCGATGCTCAAACAATTGATTGACAGCGAAAACATGCAAAAGCCGCATTCCGATGAAACCTTGGTGCAGCTCTTAAAACAACAAGGCATTGAAATCGCCCGCCGCACCGTTGCCAAATACAGGGAGTCGCTCGATATTCCGCCTGCGCACAAGCGCAAGCTTATCGGCTGAACACAAGATTTTTATGTCCGTCACGTTGGCGGATTTACTCACCGAAGGAGTTGTATTATGAACCTGAAAATTACCGGTCTGAATTTTGATGTTACCGAAGCGATTAAAAACCATGTGTCTGAAAAATTGGAACGCATCAACCGCCATGCCGCCAATGTGATTTCCGTGGCCATTACCCTCTCGGTTGAAAAAGTGAATCAAAAAGCCGAAGCCGATTTGCACTTAGCCGGTAAAGATTTGCACGTTGAAGCAGTAGAACAAGACATGTACGCCGCGATTGATGTATTGATGGATAAATTGGATCGTGCGGTGTTGAAGCATAAAGAAAAAAGCAACGATGCCCGCGCACCGCGCCCTGCCGACGTAGTTGGCAACGAACAAGAATAAACCTTTATGAAAAATGCCGTCTGAAAAATCTTCAGACGGCATTTTTCTATGACCGGATAATTTATTCGTTTCTACGACACAAATAAAAAAACCATTCGACAGAATGTTTTTTTCGTCATTTTATCTTAGCGTTTGCGGCCGAAAACCAGCGACAATACCGCCAAAACCAAGAAGCCGACAAATAAGATTTTCGCAATGCCTGCAGCACTACCGGCAATACCGCCGAAACCCAATACTGCAGCAATAATGGAAATCACGAAAAATACGATTGCATAATGTAACATAGGAGCCTCCTCTGCTTTGTTCATAGTGAAAATTAGTGTCGCATTCCGATTCGGGTTAACCGAACGCATGGCTCCACAATAACACAGCCGTTTTCGATAATCCAACTGCCAAAGCCTATATTTCATAGCTTTACAAAGCATATTACACAAGACTACATTTAAATTCATTAATGTAATATCGAGAAAAGAAGCCCAAATATCATCTTAACTTTTCTTAGCATCCGATTCATCGATGCATAAATACAGGTTAAAGGCCGTCTGAAAGGATCGCGATACCCGGTACAAACAAATCCGCTCTGTTAAAATACGCGCATAGAGACTCAAAGCCGATCACGCGCTTGAATTTAGCGCAATCAGCCCAATTGTAAATCCCACCACATTCCATTCATACCGAGAGATTCATGAATATCCAAGAAATTCAGACTGCCCTGCAAACAGTGACCATTCCGCACACACAACGCACGATCGGCAGCGAAAATGCCGTCAAAAGCATCAACCATGATTCAGACGGCCTGCACATTACCCTACAATTCGGCTATCCCGTTTTGCACATCGGCAATGAATTGGCCGACCACATTCAAGAAGCCATCATCGGCTTCACCGGCGACACCGGCATTCACTTGAGCATCGACACCGTAGTCGGCACACACAAAGTGCAACCGGGTGTTGCCACCATCAAAGGCGTAAAAAACATCATCGCCGTAGGCTCCGGCAAAGGCGGCGTGGGCAAATCCACCACCACCGCCAACTTGGCCACCGCCATGGCACGAATGGGGGCGCGTGTCGGCGTATTGGATGCCGACTTATACGGCCCAAGCCAACCGACCATGCTGGGAGTATCTGCCGGCAAACCGGATACCAAAAACGAAAAACTGGTGCCGATTACCACCGAAAGCGGCATTCAAGTAATGTCGATCGGTTTTCTGATGGATACCGACCAAGCCGTGATTTGGCGCGGCCCATTGTTGAGCCAGGCCCTGCAGCAATTATTGTTCCAAAGCGAATGGGACGATGTGGATTACCTGTTTATCGACTTGCCGCCGGGCACCGGCGACATTCAATTAACCCTGTCGCAAAAAATTCCGGTAACCGGCGCTGTGGTCGTGACCACACCGCAAGACATCGCCCTGATTGACGCGCGCAAAGCAGTGGATATGTTCAAAAAAGTCAACATTCCGATTTTTGGCGTCTTAGAAAACATGTCGGTACACATTTGCTCTAACTGCGGCCACAGCGAAGCCATTTTCGGCACTGAAGGCGGCAAAGACTTGGCAGGCCGTCTGAATGTGCCGTTGCTCGGCCAGCTGCCGCTCAGCTTGCCGGTACGCGAAGCAATGGACAACGGCCAAGCCGCCGCGTTATTGGAAAACCACGGCGAAGTGGAAAAAATCTACACCGACGCTGCGTTCCAACTGGCTTTGTCTATTGCAGATAAAGGCAAAGACTTCAGCAGCCGCTTCCCGAAAATTGTTGTGGAATAAAGCAAGTAAGATTAAACATGCCAAAAGCCGTCTGAAAAGTTTTCAGACGGCTTTTTTGATGGGTTAGATTTTATAGTGGATTCACTTTAAAAATAGGACAAGGCGGCGAGCCAACGCCGTTATAGCAAATAAACCTATTCTTCGATACAATTCCACCATGGCCTATTCAGAAGACTTCAAACAACTCGTACTCAAAAAACTCCGTCAAGGATGGACGATTCGCAGAGCCGCAAAAGAATTCGGCATCGCCATCTCCACCATCACGCTTTGGAAACGCCCTCCGGCTCCTCAAACCCCTCCGAAGCAACGGAAAACCCGCAAAATCAGCGCCCAAGCACTGCTCGAAGATGTTGAGCGTTATCCCGATGCCTATTGCTATGAAAGAGCGCAACGCTTTGGCTGTTCCCATACCGCCATACACAAAGCATTAAAGCGATACAACATCAGCTGCAAAAAAAGACCAACCGCCACCCGAAAGCCAACAGAGGGCTCAGAAAAAACTTCCTGAAGTTACTGCACCGCTACATCCGCCGTAACCGTCCGGTTGTTTATTTAGACGAGAGCGGATTCAGAACATCCTGTTACCGGCCTTACGCTTATGCGCCAAAAAGCCGGCGCTGTTATGCGCTCCATGATTGGCAGGGACATCATCAGACCAATGCCGTCGGAGCGTTATTTCACGGCAAACTGTTTGCCGTCGGTTTGTTTGATTGCAGTATTGACCGCCGAATATTTGACGCTTGGGTGGAGCGGATTTTGATTCCGGAGCTGCCGCGAAACAGTGTGGTGGTAATGGATAATGCGACGTTTTATAAGGGGAGTGCTTTAACGCTTCTGAAGGAGAAAGGCCATACTGTGTTATGGCTTCCGCCCTATCGCCCTGATCTGAATCGGATAGAGAAAAAGTGGGCTTGGATTAGAGGTGTTAGGAATCGGCTGCGAATTACGGATGTGGATTGGCTGTTTTGGATGTGTATCGATAAATAAGTTTATTTGCTATATATTACCCAGAAAACATCAGTTCGCGGATTTGGAAGAATGCGCTGGCAGAAACAGGTATCACCGACTTCCGCTGGTATGACTTGCGCCATGCTTGGGCAAGTTGGCTGGTTCAGGCAGGTGTACCGATAACCGCGTTGCAGGAAATGGGCGGATGGGAAAATGTGGGAATGGTGCAGCGGTATGCCCATCTTGCACCGGAACATCTGCACAAACACGCAGCTCTATTGGACGATGCCGGTCTTGGTTTCGGCACAAATCAGGCACACCCCAAAATAGGAGGTGGCAAAGAAAAAAGCCTAAACGATTGTTTAGGCTTAAGAAATGTGGTGGGTCGTGAAGGATTCGAACCTTCGACCAACGGATTAAAAGTCCGCTGCTCTACCGACTGAGCTAACGACCCGATAAGCTGTGCATTATAGTAGTAAGCTTTATGGCTGTCAAGCTTTTGTAACCATTTTCTTACCATTATCCGTGATTGAAAAGGCCGTCTGAATATTCAGACGGCCTTGATTGCTTATCCGATTATTGACGGATACGGGCAGGTGTTTGCACCACTTCGCGGATAATCACTTCCCGAACAGGTTCTTTTTCTTTAAGACCACAACCTTCAGGGTTCCAGAAGAATGATTGTGCATTTTTGTCTTTATCAAACAAAACTTTGTATTGGCAGGTTTTGTGTTCGCCGTTTTCACGGTAGTTAAACAAGTAATCCCACTCTCGCACGCCATACAAGCCTTCTTGGTGATGCGGACGGCCAATCAGGTTGTAGATTTGATCTTTGTTCATGCCCGCTTCGATTTGGCGCACATTGTCCCAATTCGGCCAAGAGCCGTCTTGAGTACCGTTATGACGGAAAGTGGTTTTAGCCGGATCAGGCCATACCGGATTATCGGTAGTCCCTTCTTTGGTCACATTGCTCAAGTTACCGCAGGCAGCCAAAGCCAATGCGGCGATTACAGGTAATGCAATTGCTGATAATTTCATGATTTTTCCTTTATGTATTCTGTTAACAGGCCGTCGCCTCGGGTTTTACCATTGATAGCCTACGCTGCCGCCCCAGTTCACATCTTTCTGGGTGTTCACGCCGACGCCGGCTTTGATAAACCATTTGTTGTTATCAGAATTACGTGCATAACCGATGGCCAACGCTTGTTGGTCACGGAAACCGCCCACTGCCGCAGAAACCAAGCTTTTACCGGCTTCGTTAGGTCGTTGCAAAAATGCCATCGCAGTCGCACCCGCGATCCCGGCACGCAAATCTTTTTCCATATCGTTGATGCGATTGTTGATACGGTTGTCCCAAGCAGCGGTATTGGCCGAAATCTTATAAACATCTTGACCGTTTGCACCGGTAGTCTTATTAATAGTGATATTATCACCGGCAACAACTTCGGTTTTGGCTGAGTTCAATTGGCGCACATTTACCGCATCAGTAGGATTGGTACCTGCAGCAACATTAGTGATTACGTTCCCGCCATTATTCAAACCGCTTTGGGTCAAAGTAACAGGAGAACCCGCGGCACCATTGTTGATGGTTACGCCTTCATTATTCAAAACGGTATTACCTGCGGTTACACTGCCAACTACCAAATCGGGTTTGGTCGATACGGTATAAGTAGTGCTGCCATCGGTAGGAGAAGTTTCCGGAGTTACTACAATATTGGCACCTGCAGCAACTTTGCTATTAGCTGCATTTACTTTATTCTGTAAATTATTGGTCATCAAATATAATTGCGAACCATTGATAGCATCAGTAGAAGTGGCTTCAATACGGCCTGCAGCAACATTAGTGATCGTGCGCTCGAAATCTGCGGCACCTACGCTAACAGTTGCCGCAGGAGCAGTGCCGGCAAAGCCGCTGTAGGTTATGCCGTTTACAGTAGCTTCAGTTGTGCCTACCGCGGCCTCAGTTTTAGAAGCAGTGCCCAAAGCGACAGAATAATCCTCAGCAGCTACGGCACCGCGACCAATGGCAACCGATGAGCCACCTTCAGCTTTTGACTGCAAGCCTGAAGCAACACTGGCTACACCAGAAGCAGTCGCTGCTGCGCCTGTTGCCGTCGCATATTTACCGCTTGCAACTGCCCCCGAACCAATCGCAGTAGCCGCTACTTCAGAAGCAGCCGCTTTTTGACCCGCTGCAACGGAGTTGCTGCCGCTGGCTTGAGCACCTTGACCCAAGGCAGTAGCATTATTTGCAGAAGCCATTGAACCAGAACCAAATGCTGTTGCGGCTGAAGCGCTGGCGGCTGAAACAGAGCCAACTGCCGTGCTGCCGTTACCGCTGGCCGCAGCTTGGCGGCCTACCGCAGTAGCTGCATTTGCAGTGGCTTGAGTGCCCTGACCTAAGGCAGTAGCGGCAATACCTTGGGCATCAGACAATGCGCCCAACGCAACCGCAGATCCGCCATTGGCCGCAGTATCCGAACCGATCGCCACTGAGCTCAAACCTTCGGCAGTCGTTTGAATACCTATTGCAACAGAATAGCGAGCCGCTGCTTCAGTCGAACGGTTCAACTCACCATTATCATTTACTTTGACGTAATCAATATCGGCAGCATGTGCCACTGATGGAAACATACCTGCTGCCAACAATGCAGCAACTAATGTTTTGGTCGTCATTTGCTCTGTGTGTTTCATAATTATCTCCCTGATAAAAACACTGATATTTTATTTAGAATATGCCCTAATATTTATTGCAATATGACGTTGACAATCTAAAATCTTTTATCTAAAATAGATAATGACAATAAAATTACTCACGCCAGAATATATTAAGGGCAGGTATATTCACTATAAAAATAAAATTAAGTTATTTCGAATAATTTCTTCAGAAACTTAATAATTACTCAGCATTTATTATAGATAGACTAAGCCTGCTTAATTTATTTTATTTTTTAATCATGCATTCTTTAGCTTTAGTGATTATTAATTATTTGTGAAATAATCTTACAAGCCATCATAATCCACTTTACAAATCATATTTCAAAAAAATTTCACGCCATATTAAATTTTTGATAGATTAATCCATCAAAATACATCAATAAAAAACTTTATTTTAAATAAATCACCATTGGATTTTGGATAAATTTATTTAATTTATGCATTCATCCAACCTGAATTTTTATTTTATTCAGATAAAATCTCTCCAATCGATTCAATTTTCCATCCACCATTCTCAAACCAAAGCCGTGAAACTGTTGCATTTTCGACACTTCTATATGAAGTTGACTGCGGATCAATCAATTTTAATATTCCAGTAATCGCCATACCATGCGACACCAGCAAGACGTCGCCATCGATTGGTGATTTTTGGCGCAAAATATCCAAGCCTTTTTCCAGACGACCCATAAATTGGGCTTCATTTTCAGCCAAACCTAAAGGGTCTAATTCGCTAACGGTTTCGGCCAACATGTGATGGGTGCCGGCTCGGTAGGCTTCGAGCCATGTTTCTATCGATGGAAAGCCGCGATGCTGCGCAATCAGACCATGCACATTTTGTACCAAATCACCTTCAAAGCCGCCGAAACAATATTCGCGCACTTCCTCAATCACGCCTAAAGGCAAATCAGCTTGACCTTTGGCTTCTAAAATGATTTTCGCGGTATCTGCGGCGCGTGGGCTGACGCTGCAAAACGCGGCATCAAAATCGACCTTGCCTTGTAATGCCCGTCCTAATGCGCGAGCAACTTCTTTACCTTCCGGCAGCAAGGGCGAATCGCTCCAGCCTTGCAGGCGACCGACTTTGTTGAAAACGGTTTTGCCGTGACGCACCAAATATACTTCTAAAGCCATATTTTATCCTTTTATCCCCATGCCTATTTCAGACGGCCTCTATGCCGTCTGAAATAAAAAACCCTGCTTCATTAAGCAGGGTTTTATGATAAATCGTTTACGCACCGTTTTTCAAAATTTTTCGAATAGCGGCCAGTTGGCGGCGGCTGACGGCAAGCGGTTTTTCTACATCAAGCACGCGGGCACCCCATGTCGCATTGTTTTCGTCTTCTTCATCGTCCAAACGAATCAGGCAATCCAAAGTATGGCGGAATACCAAGGCATTGCGGTGAATACGGATGACTTTTTCGCCCAGCAATTCTTCCCAATACACCAAGGTTTTCGGCAGCTCGTAGCTTTGGCCGTCACCGGTAAACAAAAATACGGTTTTGTGTTCGGCCAACAAATAGCGGACCTGCTGCCAAGGAATTTCCACCATGCGGTTGCGGTTGAATACTTTGAAATGGGTGAAATCGTCTGCTTTTTCACGATATTTTTCGCTCACACGCTCTAAAGCGGTTTGCAGGCGTGACATTTTAATCGGCTTGAGCAGGTAATCTACCGCAGCCAATTCAAAAGCGCGCAAAGCATGTTCTTCATAAGCTGTGGTGAAAATCACTTCCGGCTGGCGTTTGGCCACGCGCTTGATGCGTTCGACCAATTCCAAACCGGTGATTTCCGGCAAACCGATATCGGCGAACACAATGTCAGCTTCATGCACGCTCAACCAATCCAATGCAGGCTGCGCATGATGAAATATTTTCAACAGCACAACATTGCATTCTTCTAACAAAACCCGTAAGCGCTCAGCGGCTAGCACTTCATCTTCTACAATAATAGCACTTGGCATATTCTGGCATTCTTTTTATTTTATTTAATGGTTAACGATATTTCAGACGGCCTGGCAATCGAGCCGAAAGAGTCTGAATCTGTACGGCATGAAAAAATACCCTTTTTCATAACAATCCATGATTGAACATCTCGGCGCAAGCGCTCGCCATTCCCCCGTTTGGATCAACCTGACAATATTAAAGGATTTCAGTTTAAAAAACCTGTCTTCGCCAACTTAATTACAAACTTTAATAAAAACGAAGTAACCAAAAGCCGGAATTGTCGCATCTATACCAACTCATTCGGTGCATATCGCTTGCCGCGGCACACGGCCGATTTGCCAATGCGCCACCGCCCAATCGAGCAAATCGCGCGGACGGTCAATTTGCGGGGCTGGCGGCAGGTTCAAATAAGCCGAAACCTGCCGTAATAATAACTCGGCTTGCGAACCATCGAGCGCAGGTGCTAGTGTCTGCTTAGACCATTTTTGCCCCGATTGGTTCACCAAAAGCGGGAGATGCGCATAACTCGGGCGGCTAAACCCAAGAGAATATTGCAAAAAAATTTGTCTCGGCGTGGAAACCAGCAAATCTTGCCCGCGCACAATATGCGTGATGCCCTGCTCGGCATCGTCCACCACCACCGCCAATTGATATGCCCAAAAACCATCTGCCCGCAGCAGCGTAAAATCGCCGATGTCGTTCGCCAAATTCTGCTCATAATGGCCGACAATCACATCATCAAAGCCGATGACTTCATCCGGCACACGAATGCGCCACGCCGGCGGTTTGCCGTTTTCAGACGGCCTGTTTTCAGGCACACGGCAGCGACCGTTGTACACAAAACCATCCGCCCCAATACTTGCCGCCGCCTGCCAATCCTTGCGGCTGCAATGACACGGATACATCAAACCCTTGTCTTTCAGACGGCCTAAGGCATCTTCGTATAAAGGATGGCGGCGGCTTTGGTAGGCGACCTCGCCGTCCCACTCGAAACCAAAGGCCTCCAGCGTGCGCAAAATATGGTCGGCAGCACCGGCCGTCTCGCGCGGCGGATCCAAATCCTCCATGCGTACCAGCCACTTGCCGCCGTGCGCGCGGGCATCGGCATACGAAGCCAGTGCAGTCAGCAGCGAGCCGATGTGCAACAATCCCGTCGGGCTGGGGGCAAAACGTCCTACATACATAGCGCGAACGCTCCATCTGATGGTTGACCAAACGCCTTAAAGCCGAATATTTCAGACGGCCTCGGGCATGTTCAAAAGCGGTATTATAAGCCAAGCAATGCTATAATGCCGTCTGAAAAAACTGTAAAGCACCCACCATGCAAGCCGATTTTAACCGCCCTGTGTTGGCCATCGACACCAGCACTTCCTATCTCTCGCTCGCCCTGCGCCACCACGGCCAAACCCGTGTGTATCATGAGGCAGTCGCTACCAGGCAATCCGAACTGATTTTACCGCAAATCGGCGCATTGTTCGGCGAAGCGGGCATCAGCGCAGCCGATTTGGGGGCGGTTGTGTATGCACAAGGCCCGGGGGCATTCACCGGCTTGCGTATCGGCACCGGCGTGGCACAAGGTTTGGCCACACCGTTTGCCACACCCTTAATCGGCGTGCCGTGTTTGGATGCCGTAGCCTACCAGCTCCCTGACCGCGCTTGCGTGTTGGCGGCGACTGATGCACGCATGGGCGAAGTTTTTTACGCATGGTTCGACACCGCCAACCACCGCCGCTTGAGCGGCTACCAAGTCGGCAAAGCGGCAGAAATCACCGCGCCCGACGGCATGGCGTGTTCAGACGGCATCGGTAATGCATTTGCATTGGCCGACAAGCCACCTTTTGACGGTGAAACCAATATGCCGACCGCCGCCGATTACCTGAACTTGGCCGCTACCGGCCGCTATCCGGCTACCGATGCGGCGCAGGTGGAATTGCTGTACGTGCGCAATAAAATTGCCCTGACAGCTAAGGAACAAGCCGAACGAAAAGGCCAGGCATGATTCGCCCGGCAACATCGGCAGATTGTGCCATTTTGGCAAAAATTGATGCGATAAGCAATCCGTCGCCGTGGTCGGCCAAGCAATTTGAATCGGCCATTGAAAGCCGTACGGAAACGGTTTTGGCGAGCGAAACCGATGGCTGCATCAGCGGCTTTATCGTGTGGCAAAGTGTGTGCGACGAATCCGAATTGCACCTGATCGCCACCGCGCCCGAATTCCGCCGCCAAGGCATTGCCTCCGCTTTGTTGGCGCAATGGTTTCAGACGGCCTCATCGCAACAAATCACGCGCTTATTTTTGGAAGTGCGTGAGCGCAATGAAGCGGCACAAATACTTTACCGCAAATACGGTTTTGCCGAATGCGGCCGACGCAAACATTATTATTCCCTGCCCGATGGCCGCCGTGAAGACGCGGTGTTGATGGACAAGGCCGTCTGAAACGACGGCATATTTTGAAACGATTCCTTATGTTGAGCAGCCGCTATTTACATTTACACGAAGCGCTGGGATTGGGACCGATGTGGCTTAATCGGCAAGCAACCGTCAGGCCGTCTGAAACGGCCGGTGGCAACCTGCGTTCTGCGCCGAATACCCGACCGCAATCGGCTGCACAACCGATTGCGGAAGCCGTGCGTTCGCTCTCGCCCGCCGCCCATCATGCCCGCTTGGCTGCGGCGGCTTTGGTGAACGAGAAGAAAAATGCACCGATAGCGCCACCCGCTGCCACACCGCTGCAACTGCGTGCCAATATCGAAAATCCTGTCGAAAATCCTGCGGCCCAAGAAAGCCGAACCCCGGTTTCAGACGGCCTGCCGCCCTTACAGATTGATGTCAGAACATCTGAAATCATGGTCGTCAGCATTTGCCCTTCTACGGAAGACAGCGCCGCCAATCAACTGTTCAGCGGCAGCGTGGGTATATTGCTCGACAATATGCTGACGGCAATTGACTTGCAGCCGCAACAAGCGCACAAAACCTGTTGGGTGAAATTTGCGCCCATCAGCAATGCCAATCCGAGTGTTGCGCAAATTGAAGCGGCTGCCGGTGAGTTGGCCAAAGAATTGGCGCAATCGCAAGCCAAGGCCGTGTTGTTTTTGGGGCAGGTTTTTGAGCACGAAAACCAGCGCGCGCTCATGCAAACCGTGTGCGGCGAGCGACCTTATTTTGTGATTCCCCATCCTGCACGCTTATTGCGCCAAACCCATTTAAAAGCACAGGCATGGGCGGAACTGAAAAAACTCAAACGCTTATTACACCCTTAAATATAAAAAGGCCGTCTGAAAATTCAGACGGCCTTTTCTATCACCAAAACGCTTGTATTTGCGTATTCTTTTGTTTATTTGTTTGCGGCATCAGCCATGTTTTGCGCCACGTTGGTCGCGCTCACAGTCAAACCTGACATACCGATTAATGAAGCGGCGGCCAATTTGATCAATTCTTTCATGCTTATTTCCTTTCCTAGTGTCATCCTGCCGCATGTCGAGTGCCGGCAGGGAATCTTCTTTTCTTGTCTGGTGTTGTTCGTGGGATTCGCTTACGGTGAGCGACGTTTTCGTACGAATGTTTAAAATATCATTATTTTTTAGCAGCACTCGCCAAATTGCGGGCAACGATGGCAGCAGAAGCAGTCACACCGGCCATGCCGATTAAAGACGCAGCAGCTAAAGTCATCAAGTGTTTCATGTAATTTATTTCCTTATTTAATTTAAATATGTTGTTTAACAACATTTCCTACTTCGGCAAAACAACATGCCTTGCCGACAGAATAAATCATACCGCTTTAATTATTAAATTAAACACCTTTTCTGTAAAGAAACAATCACTAAATAAGTGAATCGGTTAAATTAAGAGATTAAATATTTAGTTTTGAAAATGACACCGATGTCTGCTTTAATGACACCGATGTCTTTATTACGGTTCAGTTACAAATTAGCTTTTTGATAAAAATCCGTACCAATCAAGCCGTTGTATTTATGCCTCACTTTTGTGATAAATGAACTTTTCTATTTAATTTCAATAAAATAATTTAACCGAACTTCAACATGAATCATGTAGTTTAACAAAAAAACAATCGCACCGATTGCCTTTTGCCAAGTATATAAGCAGGCCGTCCGAATGCGTGTCGAGCCATGTCGGCGCATTCACTGCCGAATGTGCATTTGCAAACACCGCCGATTGATGCGGAGGGTTTCACCATGCTGATGACGCGGCACGAGCGCACCGAGCAAGATATGGCACACCGCCGGCTGCGGGAAGTATTGCCGGCTGCGGCGAAGTGATTGGTATGACATTCAGGCCGTCTGAAAGCTTTCCCCAAACATGATATAGTTCAGCGTTTCATCATTCTTTTTCAGACGGCCTCATATGTCCGACCTCAGCCTTTATCTGATTGCCACCGCGCTGACGGCTTTATTGCTGGGCGCGCTGATGGCGTGGCTTTTCACCCGTCATGCCGCGCAAGCACAGCGGTTTGCGCTCCGCCAACAACTTGCCGAGCGCACCCAGCAGCATGAATTTGCCGTGCAGTCGCTTGCCCGCACCGAAGCCGATCTGGCCGACAGTCGCCGCGAAATTCAAGATTTACACGCCGAAACACAAGAGCTGCACAGCCGCTTTGCCGCCGCCTGCCAGCAAATCGAATATTTGCAGCAGCGCGAAGACGAAGCAGGCCGTCTGAAAAAGGATTATCAGGATTTGCAGCAAACCGTGCAAAACCTGCAAATCCGTAATGAGCGGCTCTACACCCAAATAGAGCAGGAACGCCAAGCCGCCGACGACAAACTTTTGATGCTGGCCGAAGCACGCCAAAGCCTGAGCGACCAGTTTCACAATCTTGCCAACCAAATTCTCGAAGAAAAGAGCCGCCGCTTCACCGAGCAAAACCGCGAGCATTTAGGCCAACTGCTTCACCCGCTCAACGAGCGCATCCACTGTTTCAGCGAATTGGTGCAAAACACCTACGAAAAAGAAGCCCGCGAGCGCCTGACCTTGGAAAGTGAACTCAAGCGTTTGCAGAGCCTGAATGCCCAGTTGCACCACGATGCCAAAGCCTTAACCGATGCACTCACCGGCACGCAAAACAAAACGCAGGGCAACTGGGGTGAAATGATTTTGGAAACCGTGCTGGAAAATTCCGGTCTGCAAAAAGGGCGCGAATACATCGTCCAAGCCGCGGCCACGCGCTACGAAGAAGACGGCGGCACCCGCCGTTTACAGCCCGATGTGCTGATTAATCTTCCCGACAACAAACAAATCGTCATCGACGCCAAAGTCTCGCTCACCGCCTACACGCGCTATGTGCAGGCGCAGCAGCCCGGCGAAGCCGCGCGCGAACTGGCCGCCCACACCGCCAGCATCCGCAGCCACGTCAAAACCTTGTCGCGCAAGGATTACACCGATTTGGCAGGCGTGAACACGCTGGATTTCGTGTTTATGTTTATCCCGGTCGAGCCGGCCTACCTGCTCGCGCTGCAACACGACGGTAATCTGTTTCAAGAGTGCTTCGACAAACGCATCATGCTGGTCGGCCCCAGCACCCTGCTCGCCACCCTGCGCACCGTCGCCAACATCTGGCGCAACGAACAGCAAAACCAAAATGCACTGGCTATTGCCGAAGAAGGCGGGCGGCTGTATGACAAATTTGTCGGTTTTGTCACCACTTTAGACGGCGTGGGCAAAAACCTCGAACAAGCGCAAAATCAGTTTCAGACGGCCTACAAACAGCTTACCGAAGGCCGCGGCAACTTGGTCAACCGCGCCGAAAAACTGCGCCTGCTGGGGGTGAAAGCAGGGAAACAGTTGGACAAACGCTTGGTGGAAAATGCGCAGGATAATCTGCCGGAAGAGTAAACGAAAATAAAGCACTCAATAAAAGGCCGTCTGAAAAACATTTCTGTTTTTCAGACGGCATCTCATCAAACCGGTTATTCTTTATTTTTTACGTTTCTTTTCCAGATAAGTAGCAGTTGTCGCAATGATAAGGACAACCATGCCGTCCAAAACGTATCTGTTATACGGCAGTGTCAATAAAGGGTAAACAAACCAGTGTAGAAAACAGAAAACGATGCTGGAAATAAAAAACATTTTAAAAAAATTCTTCACCTCTTTCTTCATCTCTGTTTCTCCGATACGGGCAGGACAAACCTGCCCGATTTTATTAAAAATCACCGTTAAAAGAAAAACGGCTCTCCAACGTTGACGGGGATTTTTTAAAATTGCTGACCATCCCCGCATTGGTGCCGGTGTAATGGCCAATCACAGCTTGTTTGACAGGATTATAGAATATATCTGTAACCATCGCACCGATTAACGTCCCTCCTACGAACGATCCAAAACACCGCCGCCACTGACAGTTTGCATTTCTTTCATCGTTAAAGTTTTTATAATAATTTCCTGAAATTCATGTTTAAAAAATAAAAAGAATGCACAATGAACCGAATCACGGATTATAGCGATTCTGTCTTTATGACTCTCCCCCCATTAAAGTTTGTTTGTCTTGTTAAATATATTAAAACCCATTATCACTATAAATATGCCGTAAGTTTAAGATACAGAATTCAAAAGCCGATTTTTCAAGGTCGGCAAACACAGAGGCCGTCTGAAAAATTTTCAGACGGCCTTGAATCGTTCGTTTCAGCACAGATTAATCGTGGCCGATTTCGGCGTGCTGCTGTTGGTAACGCACATTAGGCGACAAGATGATTTTATCGTCGACTTTGCCGATGGCTTTTTCATCTTTGCCCGGATAATCCAAGCTGTGCAGGAAATGGCGGATACAGTTCAGACGCGCGCGTTTTTTGTCGTCGGAGCGGATAATCGTCCACGGCGCGTCACCGGTGTGGGTATGGAAGAACATGGCATCTTTGGCTTCGGTGTAGTCGTCCCAACGGTCAAGCGATTGAATGTCCACCGGTGAAAGTTTCCAGTGTTTCAGCGGGTCGTCGCGGCGGGAGATGAAGCGGCGCAGTTGCTCTTCGCGGCTCACGGAGAACCAGAATTTAAACAAATGTGTGCCGCTGGCCACCAACATACGCTCAAATTCAGGGGTTTGGCGCATAAACAGCAGGTATTCGTTCGGCTCACAAAAGCCCATCACGCGCTCGACACCGGCGCGGTTGTACCATGAGCGGTCGAAGAATACCATTTCGCCGGCAGTCGGCAGATTGGTGATGTAACGTTGGAAATACCATTGGCCGCGTTCGGTGGTGGTCGGTTTTTCCAAAGCCACCACGCGTGCGCCGCGCGGGTTTAAGTGTTCCATAAAGCGTTTGATGGTGCCGCCCTTACCTGCGGCATCACGGCCTTCGAACAGGCAGACTATGCGCTGGCCGGATTCTTTGACCCAGCTTTGCACTTTCAGCAATTCGATTTGCAGCTTTTTCTTTTCACGCTCATACACGGCACGACGCATACGCTGGCGGTAAGGATAGCTTGCCGGCAAGGGGGCGGAATTGGAATCTTCCGAAGTCACTTGGCCTTCGTATTCCAACACGGTTTTCTCAAAAACCTCCAATTTGTCTTCCGCCACATCGGTTTTCACTTCTTCAAAAGGTTGCAATTGTGTTTCTGTCATCTTAACTCCTATCATGGAAAAGGTTTTTTAGTGGTATGATTTCCTTTCATGCTCATTTTAACGCTTTTCCATGCCTTCGGCCTACATAATCTTACAAATTTATGATGCGACGGCTTTTTTCTGCTAATTTATGTAAATTTAGTGTATAATCAATTCACTTATCTGTTGTCACCATGTCTTTTTTCGCACTTCTCGACGACGCTGTTTCCGGTCGGGCAAAACTCTATCAAAATCATCGACAAAGCCATTTTTTACACGCGCACGAGCTCGATACGCTGGATGCCGTTTTGCATCAAGGTTGGCAAAAAGGCTGGTTTGCGCTGTTGTGCGCAGACTACGCTTTCGGTTTGCCGCTGTTGAACCTGCCTGCCGGACACAGCAGCCGCTTGGCCGTGCATTGGTTTGCACGCTGCAATGCAGTGAATGCGCCGACATGGCTCGACACACATTCGGACGGCCTGTTCTGCGGCATCAGCACACCGCAAAACAATGTTACCCAAGCCGATTATCTGCACGCCGTTGCCGACATTCACGAAGCCATCCGCCGCGGCGACACTTATCAAATCAATTACACCACCCGCCTGCATTTCGACACCTACGGCAATCCGATCGATTTATACCGCCGCTTGCGCCGGCCCGTGCCTTATGCAGCCTTGTGCCGCCTGCCTGATTCAGACGGCCTTGATTCGTGGACTTTGTGTTTTTCGCCCGAGCTTTTTCTCAACATCGCTTCAGACGGCCTCATCACCACCGAGCCGATGAAAGGTACGGCGCCGATTTTGAATGACGGCAACGATACGCAACGTGCCGCCGATTTGCGCAACGACCCGAAAAACCGCGCCGAAAACATCATGATTGTCGATTTGTTGCGCAATGATTTGGGCAAAATCGCCCAAACCGGTTCCGTGCGCGTGCCGGAGCCGTTTAAGGTGTCGCAGTTTGGCAACGTGTGGCAGATGACGAGCGCGATTGAAGCACAAGCCCGGCCGCACACCCGAGCCGCCGATATTTTCCGCGCCGCCTTTCCTTGCGGCTCGATTACCGGCGCGCCCAAACGCATGAGCATGAGCCTCATCGACCGATTGGAAACCGCGCCGCGCGGCTTATACACCGGCAGCATCGGTTTTCTCAACCCTTGCGAAAGCGGTTTGGGCTTTGAAGGCGTGTTAAACGTAGTCATCCGCACGTTGACGCTCAGGCCGTCTGAAAATAAACAATCCGCCGCCGATTTTCACGCCGAATACGGTGTCGGCTCGGGCATTGTCATCGACAGCCAAGCCGAAGCGGAATGGGCGGAATGCGGCTGGAAAGCCCGCTTTCTCACCGATTTGCGGCCGGATGTCGGCATTTTTGAAACGCTGCGTGTCGAGCAAAACCAATGCGCTTTATTGGCGCGGCACTTAGGCCGTCTGAACACTTCGGCGCAAGCTTTAAATCTACCTTTGAATGCGGACTTTGCCGCGCAAATCAATGATTATTTGATGAAAATGCCGTCTGAAACACAACGCTTAAAAATCGCGCTGTTGCCTGAGCATGATGGCGGACTGGTTTTTACCCACGCGCCATTAACCGAATTAGCAGACAAACAATCCGTTATCATCAGCAATGATGTTTTGCCGAACCGCGATACCTTGCGCTGCTTCAAAACCACCTGCCGCGAACGTTTCGACCACGCATGGCAACACGCTGCCGAACAAGGTGCATTCGACGCACTGCTTTTCAATTCAGACGGCCTATTGCTCGAAGGCGGCCGCAGCAATGTGTTCGTCAAAATTGATGGCGAGTGGCACACCCCTGCTTTGGGTTTATCTATTCTCAACGGTGTGATGCGGCAAGAAGTTTTAGACAATCCGCAGCACTATCTGCACACGGATAAGGTGCGTGAAAGCCACATTACGCGCGATATGCTGCAAAGTGCCGAAAGGATTTGTTTGAGCAATGCTTTGCGCGGCTTGTTTGACGTGGATTTAAAATAACACAAGGCCGTCTGAAAGATTTCAGACGGCCTTGCTATTAACGGCTTTTAATTAAACCGCATTATTTTCTGCACCGGCAGGCTTGTTGGTGGTTTTAATCAACAAGGTCAGAAAGGCGGCAACCGCCAAGAACACGCCGGCAAAAGTCATGGCGTTGGCCGGATTCGAACCCAAGAAGGTGTCGTAAATCCAACCGAAAGTCACGGTTTCGATCAGCATTGGGATCACGATCATCATGTTCACAATCCCCATGTACACGCCGTAACGCTCTTTCGGAATCGAATGCACCACAATCATAAACGGCACACCCATCATCGAAGCCCAACCGATACCGAAACCGATCATCGGCGCGAACATCAGATATTTGTTGCCGATGTGCGGAATCGCCAGCAGCGCCAAGGCAGCCAATGCCACGGCAAACGCATGCACGTATTTAGCAGCGTATTTTTTCGCCATCCACATCAGGCCGAAAGCGGAAATAAAGGTCACGATGTTGTAAAAACCGTTGACCAAACCGGTCCATGCCACGGCTTGTTCGTAAGCGGCTTTGTCGGAAGAAGTCGAATTCCACACCGATTGCACGATACTGTGTGAAATGTATTGCCAATAAATAAACAGCGCATACCATTGGAACAGGTAAACCAAAGCCAATTGCCACAAAGCAAACGGCATTTCTTTAATCGCAATGAAAATTTCGGCAATAGCAGATTGCTCTTTTTTCGCACGCAAGGCGGCCATTTCTTCGGCAGAAGGCTCGTGTTCGGGAGTAGACAACACAGTCACCAATACCGAACCAATCGAACAGACGGCACCGATATAGAACGAACCGAAGACCCAGTAAGGAATGCCGGCTTCGGAAGTCTGCTGCAACCAGCCGATTTGCTGGAAGATATACAGCGACACGTTGGCCAAGGTAATACCCAAACCGGTAAACACCGACTGCATCAAGAAGCCGCTGGCTTGTTGATGCTCCGGCACGGTATCGGCGATGAAGGCGCGGAACGGTTCCATCGCAGTATTATTGGAAATGTCCAACAGCCACAACAGCAACACAGCCACCCACAGCGCAGTCACGTGCGGATAAATAAACAGACACAGGCTACAACCAATTGCACCAATCAAGAAATACGGACGGCGACGACCCAAACCCGGAATCCATGTGCGGTCAGACAAAGCACCGATAATCGGCTGCACCAGCAAGCCGGTAATCGGACCCGCCATGTTCAGAATCGGCAATTGGCCGGGGTCGGCATTCAGGAAACTGAAAATCGGGTTAATCGCGGTTTGCTGTAAGCCGAAGCTATATTGAATACCGAAGAAACCGAAGTTCATCAGCATAATCTGGCGAAGGGTCATCGCCACTTGTGGGGATATCTTCATTGGGAGTTTACTCCTGACTGATTAATATACTGAAACAAAAAGTTTTCTCAGGAAGCAGCTATTGGCTGAGCACTGCTTTTTATTCTGCTGCCCGCTCGCTCGGGTCTGATTCGTATGCTTACCACGAATTCTGTTTCAGACGGCCTATTTTCCCTACCGCCTTTATCTTTCTATCTATTTCAAAGTCGTCACCGACTGGCGCCAAATGGTTTCCCCCACCACTTTCAATATTTGGCCGCTTTGTCCGGCTTCCTCGGCAAACAGCATATCCGCCGCCAGCGCACCCATGCGCAAATACGGCAACTCGGTGCTGGTTAAGGGCGGGAACAAGGTTTCGGCAATTGCGCTGTGGTTGTCGTAACCGGCCACCGAAATTTCTTCCGGCACCCGCAAACCGCGCGTGCGCAAAATACCGTACACCCGTACCGCCATTTCATCATTGCCGCAGCAAATCACTGTCGGCGGCTGAGGTAAAGCCAATAATTTCACAATCGCCGCCACCAAAGGCGCGCTGTCGTAATCGAAATCGGCATAGCCGGTCTGTACCAAATCGGCATCAAAAGCGATACCGGCATCAGCCAAAGCGCGGCGGTAGCCTGCCGCACGCAAAGGCGTGGCTTCAATGCCCGGCTGCAAGGTCACATACGCAATGCGGCTGTGGCCGTGGCGGATGATTTGGCGCACCAAGTCATATTGCCCTTGCTCATCATCGGGTAAAACCGACGGTGTGCCGATTTTATCGAAGCAATTCACCAACACAATCGGGCAGGCATGGCCGACATCGGGCAGCACCACTTCCTGATGATATTGCGCCACATACAGAATGCCTTCGGCACGGTGTTCCATAAAGGTGCGGATTAGAGGTTCGGTGTCGGCCCGGTTGTCAATGTCGGCAATCATCAAGGTTTTACCTTGCGCCCGTATGCTTTGCTGAATGCCTTTCATCAAAAAAACGTCGGGCAAACCGTGGATGCGGTTAGCTTCGCCGACACGCGAAATCGCACCGGTAATCAGCCCCACAATCCCCGAACGGCTGGAGCGCATCACTCTGGCCGCCGACGACGGGATGTACCCCAAGGCCGCAATGGCCGTTTCCACTTTGGCGCGCGTTTTGTCACTGACCGGCGCATCACCGTTAATTACCCGGCTGACCGTCTTCGGCGATACCCCTGCCCGAGCGGCAACATCGTAAATTGTAGCCATCTTACAACTTCCGAACCTGAGTTATTTCAATAATATTACGCAGAATAGCACAGCAGACATCGATGTCATAACACCCTTTAACAAAACCTTGACAGGAATCAATCAAAAAAACCATTTCCGCGTATGCCGTTTCGATATTTTTGCTTTTTAAAAGACTAAGTTACCTGCCTTTTAAAATTTTGTTACACTACATACCATTACATGCGCACAATCATTGCGTTTTAAAAAGACTTTTACCTGATTTCATCAAAATGAATCCGATTATCACAATTTTGCAACAATCCCCGCCTATGATTTGTCAGCATAGTATAATTTTATTTTCAGACGACAATTCAATGAGCTAAATAAATCACTTTGGCCTGCTTGATTGAAATTTGAGCGGGTCTGTCCCTGCCGTTATTCAACCGAAGGATAAAATATGACGTTCTCCGAAGCGTGGCAACAGCTTGCCGAACATCAACAGGCCACGGCCGATATTCACATGCGAGACCAATTTGCCGAAGATGTGCAGCGTTTTGACAACATGCACGAAACCTTACACGGTTTGTTATTCGATTACAGCAAAAACCGTATCAATGAAGAAACACTTGTTCTTTTATGTCAACTGGCTGAAGCCGCCAAGCTGCCCGAAGCCATGCAAGCCATGCGGCGCGGCGACAAAATCAACACCAGCGAACAACGCGCCGCCCTGCACACCGCTTTAAGGTCGTCTGAAAACGCCGCACCGATTATGGTTGACGGCGAAAACATCATCCCCAAGCTCCATCACGAACTTGACCGCGCCTTGGCCTTTGCCGAAAGCATCATCAGCGGCAACCACACCGGCATCACAGGTAAACGTATCACCGATTTCGTCCACATCGGCATCGGCGGATCGGATTTGGGGCCGCAAATGTGCGCACAATCGCTGTATGACTACCGCAAAAACGTGCGCGTGCATTTCATCAGCAATTCCGATGATGCCGACATCGCGCAAAAGCTGGAAAAACTCAATCCTGAAACCACCGTATTCAGCATCGCCAGCAAATCTTTCGGCACCCCCGAAACCCTGCTCAACGCCCATGCCGCGCGCCAGTGGTATAAAGCCGCCGGCCTGCCCGAATCCGGCATTGCCCGCCATTTCTGCGCCATTTCCAGCGATGTCGCCGCAGCAGAAAACTTCGGCATTCCGGCCGAACGCGTATTTGCCATGTTCGACTGGGTTGGCGGGCGTTATTCGGTGTGGTCAACCATCGGCCTGCCCTTGATGGTGGCCGTGGGCGAAACGCGTTTCCGCGAATTTTTAAGCGGCGCCAATGCCATGGACAAGCATTTCTTCAACGCACCGCTGCGCCACAATATTCCCGTGTTGATGGCCTTGCTGCATGTCTGGTACAACAATTTTTACGGTTCGGACGGCCATACCGCCGTGCCTTACAGCCACAATATGCGCCGTTTTCCCGCATGGCTCAACCAATTGGACATGGAAAGCTGCGGCAAAAGCCGCACCATTGACGGCGAAAAAGCCGGCCACAAAACCGGCGGCATCGTGTTCGGCGAAGAAGGCGTCAACTGCCAACACGCCTATTTCCAACTGCTGCATCAAGGCACGCGCCTGATTCCGGTTGACTTCATCGTGCCGATGACCACACCGCACCAAGTCGGCCGCCAACACCGCTTCACCGTCGCCAACGCCTTTGCCCAAGCCGAAGCGTTGATGAAAGGCAAAACCTTGGCAGAAGCCCGCGCCGAATTGACCGGCCTGCCCGAAGCCGAACGCGAAGCGCTGGCGCCGCATAAAGAATTCCCCGGCAACCGCCCGAGCAACGGCTTTCTGATCGACCGCCTGACGCCGTTTAACTTAGGCATGCTGATGGCCGCTTACGAACACCGCACCTTCGCCGAAGGCGTATTGTGGCAAATCAATCCGTTCGACCAATGGGGCGTGGAATACGGCAAAGTGCTGGCGAAAAATATCGAACCCGAATTGAAACAAAACGGTGATTTGGCACACGACAGCTCGACGAACGGTTTGATTCGTTTTTACCGCCAGTGCCAGCAAAGCTGATTCGGTGTTTAAACACAAACCGAGACCTTTCCAAAATTTTCATCTTCGGCACATTGCTTCGTTATGCGCTGCTCGAAAGCTTGCCTATATTTAATGGTATGTCTGCGCTTTCTATGCTGTTATATAGTGGATTCACTATAACTTCGGACTGTACTCAAATCTGAAGTTTTGCAAAGGTCTCAAACCAGACAAAAAAGCCGTCTGAAAGAAAATCTTTCAGACGGCCTTTTCATTAACGTTTCAAACCAACGCTGATTACACGCCGCGCAACAATTCGTTAACGCTGGTTTTAGCACGGGTTTGCGCATCCACTTTTTTCACAATCACGGCGCAATACAGGCTGTGGCTGCCATCGGCGGAAGGCATGCTGCCTGATACCACAACCGAACCGGCAGGTACGCGGCCTTGGTAGATTTCACCGGTTTCGCGATCCAAGATTTTGGTCGATTGACCGATGAACACGCCCATAGAAATCACGCTGCCTTCTTCGACAATCACGCCTTCCACGATTTCAGAGCGCGCGCCGATAAAGCAGTTATCTTCAATGATGGTAGGATTGGCTTGCAACGGCTCCAATACGCCGCCGATGCCCACGCCGCCTGACAAGTGCACGTTTTTACCGATTTGCGCACAAGAGCCGACAGTCGCCCAAGTGTCCACCATCGCGCCTTCGTCGACATACGCGCCGATGTTCACATATGACGGCATCAGTACCACGTTTTTACCCACAAAGCTGCCGCGACGCGCCACTGCGCCCGGCACCGCACGGAAACCGGCAGCTTGGAATTCTTCTTCAGACCAGTCGGCAAATTTGGTCGGCACTTTGTCGAAATATTTGTTCACGCCGTCGTTCAACACTTCGTTGTCTTGAATGCGGAAAGACAGCAACACGGCTTTTTTCGCCCATTCGTTGACTTTCCATTTGCCCACGCTCTCGCGCTCGGCCACGCGCAATTCGCCTGAATCCAATTGGCGCAGAGTTTCCAATACGGCTTCTTTGACTTCAGGGGTCACGCCGGCCGGGGTGATGCCGGCGCGGTTTTCAAACGCAGTTTCGATGATGTTTTGCAATGACATGATGGTTCCTTGTTAAGTGGGGGTTGGGGCCGTCTGAACGCATAACGCAATTTCAGACGGCCTGTTGCAATGTTCTAACGCATTTATTTTGCCATGTAAATGCGGTTTCGTCAGCTATTAGCGTGATTAGGCCGTCTGAACGTGTGTACCGTTCGGACGGCCTGATCATTCAAAGCGTCGCCCGCACCACTTCGCAACCGATGGGCCGCGTCAACGGCAGGGCGTTTAATCTGTGTAAGGCCGTCTGAAAATCGTGAAATTCGATTTGCTCCGAACCGAAACGCGCCAAATGTGCGGTGTCTTGCTGGCAGTCAATCAATGCAATGCCATGTTCCGCCAAATACGGCACGGCGCAGGCAAAGGCGATTTTGGAGGCGTCGGGCGCCAAGGCAAACATGGATTCGCCGTAAAACACGCACCCGATTTGCACGCCGTAAAAGCCGCCGGCCAGTTTCAGACGGCCTTGCTCGTCGGGATACCGACATTCAAACGAATGCGCGTGTCCGATGTCGTGCAAACGCGCATAGGCCGTCCGAAACTCGGGCGCAATCCATGTGCCGCTTTGATTCGGCCGCGGCACGGCGGCGCAATTGCCCGTCACGGCGGCAAAATCTTGGTTCACGCTTACCACATAAGGCTTGTTGCGCAAGGTTTTGGCCAAAGATTTACCGATGTGGATGCGCTCGGGGAACAACACCGTGCGCGGCGCGGCGGCAAACCAGTAAAACAGCCCGTTTTCGGAAAACCACGGAAAAATGCCGCTGCGGTACGCCGACAGCAAACGGCCTTCGTCCAAATCCGCGCTCACGCCGACCAAGCCGTCGCAATGCGCCAGCGCATAATCGGGACAGGGGAAACGGTAATCTTGCGGCGGCAGAAAAGGAATGTTCATTTTGGTTAGGCTTAAAAAATTTCAGACGGCCTCACATCCTGATGAGGCCGTCTGAATAGAGAGATGGCGGTTAGCGTTTGTTTTTTGTTTGGCAAGTGGCGCAAATGCCGTACATATACAACGCATGGTCAACAATACGGTAGCCGTTTTCTTCGGCGATTTTGTCTTGCAACGCTTCGATTTCCGGATTGTGGAATTCGGTAACCACGCCGCATTTCACGCAGACGATGTGGTCATGGTGGTCGCCTTTGTCCAGTTCGTAAACCGCTTTGCCGGTTTCGAAATGATGGCGCTGCAAAATGCCCGCTTGCTCGAATTGGGTCAATACGCGGTAAATCGTGGCCACACCGATTTCAATGCCTTCGTCCAGCAAAATGCGGTACACGTCTTCGGCACTCAAATGCTCTTCGGCATGCGTTTCAAACAAGTCTAAGATTTTCAGGCGCGGACCGGTTACTTTCAAACCGCTGTCTTTCAATTGCGCAATATTGCTGAAATTTTCCATAGTATTCAATACCCCCGTGGTCTAATAACCGTTATAATACGCACTTTTAGGCCACTTGCCCACTATGAGATTATAAAGGTTTTCAATAAACTATCTTCATTATCTCAATACAGTATGGGGCAATCTTCCTAAATTTCCACTCTGAAGATGATTATCGTTTGCTTTTTAAACTTATTCAAGCGATGATGGCGTTTTCTTTTTCCGATTCCGATAGAAAGGTACACCGTGAATAAAACCTTATGTCTGGCCTTGGCCGCCCTGCTGGGTTTGGCAGCTTGTTCTGCCGAGCGCGTATCCCTTTTCCCTTCTTACAAATTACAAGTCGTGCAAGGCAACAAATTGGATCCGCGCGCCGTTGTATCTTTGCAACCGGGCATGAGCCGCGACCAAGTGCAGCTGCTGCTGGGCACGCCTTTGTTGCAGGATGCCTTCCATGCCGACCGCTGGGACTACACCTTCAACACCAGCCGCAACGGCATGATTAAAGACCAATCCAACCTGACCTTGCATTTTCAAAACAATGCCTTGGTGAAAGCGGAAGGCAACGCCATCCAAAAATCCATCGAAGCATTGCAGGCGGAACAAAAAGCCGCAGCCGAAGCTGCCGCCCCGGCCGCACAATAATTTTAAGGAATACTCATGACTGCATTAAAAGTGGCCATCGCCGGCGTCAACGGCCGCATGGGCAAAGTACTGGTTGAGGCGGTGAACAACCACCCCGATACCGTGTTATCCGGTGCCATCGAGCATTCTGCTTCCGAAGCATTGGGCTTGGATGCCGGCTTCGCCATCGGCATCAAAACTGGCATCGCCATCACCGACGACGTGGATGCCGTATTGGCACAAAGCGATGTGTTAATCGACTTCACCCGCCCCGAGCCGACCTTGAAACACCTGCAAAAATGTGTGGAACAAGGCGTGAACATCATCATCGGCACCACCGGTTTTGACGACGCAGGCAAAGCGGCGGTTAAGGCTGCCGGTAAAAAAATCGGCGTGGTGTTTGCCGCCAACTTCAGCGTGGGCGTAAACCTGACCTTCCACATTCTCGACACCGTTGCGCGCGTGTTAAACGAAGGCTACGACATCGAAATCATCGAAGGCCACCACCGCCATAAAGTCGATGCCCCAAGCGGCACGGCCTTGCGCATGGGCGAAGTGATTGCCGACGCACTCGGCCGCGATTTGAAAGAATGCGCCGTTTACGGCCGCGAAGGCCACACCGGCCCGCGCGATCCGTCGACCATCGGTTTTGCCGCCGTGCGCGCCGGCGACATTGTCGGCGACCACACCGCACTGTTTGCCACCGACGGCGAACGTGTGGAAATTACCCATAAAGCCAGCAGCCGCATGACCTTCGCCGCCGGCGCCGTGCGCGCCGCCGTATGGGTAAGCAGCCAAAAAGGTTTGTTCGACATGCAAGACGTATTGGGCTTGCGCAACTGATCGCCGGATATGGCAAGGCCGTCTGAAACGCAAATCAAAGTTTCAGACGGCCTTTTGCCAGCTTAACGGCACCGCACGGCACCGCTCAAAACCTTTGCATTCGGGCGGCCTGCAATGTAACTGATTTTGTTACAATACCGCCTTAATTAAATCATTAGAAACACGCCATGACTTCACCTCAAAAAAGCACGCTCAAGCAGATTTTCTCGCGCCGCATGCTGATCTGTATTTTCACCGGTTTTACGTCCGGCCTGCCGCTGTATTTTCTCATCAACCTGATTCCGGCATGGCTGCGCAGCGAACACATCGACTTGAAAACCATCGGCCTGTTTGCCTTAATCGGCCTGCCGTTTACTTGGAAATTCATTTGGTCGCCGGTGATGGATGCCGTGCGCCTGCCGTTTCTCGGCCGCCGGCGCGGCTGGATGCTGGTGACGCAAATCGGTTTGCTGACCACCTTGATGGCTTATGCTTTCTTGAATCCGCATCAGCACATGGCGATTATCATGGGCCTGTCGGTGGTAGTGGCATTTTTCTCGGCCAGTCAGGATATCGTATTGGACGCTTTCCGCCGCGAAATCCTACCCGACAGCGAATTGGGCTTGGGCAATGCCATTCACGTCAATGCCTACCGCATCGCCGCACTGATTCCCGGCTCGCTCAGCCTGATTTTGGCCGACATGATGCCGTGGCACAATGTGTTCATCGTCACCGCGCTGTTTATGATTCCGGGCTTGTTGATGACGCTGTTTTTAGCACGCGAACCGGAATTGCCGCCAAGTGCGCCGCGCACCTTCAAACAAACCGTGGTCGAGCCCTTCCGCGAATTTTTTACGCGCAAAGGCGTGCAACAGGCTTTGTTGGTGTTGGCGTTTATTTTCCTTTATAAACTCGGCGACAGCATGGCCACCGCATTGGCCACGCCGTTTTATCTTGACATGGGCTACAGCAAAACCGACATCGGCATCATCGCCAAAAACGCCGGCCTGTGGCCTGCCGTGATTTTCGGCATCATCGGCGGCATTTGGATGCTGAAGCTGGGCATCAACAAAGCCCTGTGGCTGTTCGGCTTGGTGCAGATTGTGACGATTTTGGGTTTTGTGTGGTTGGCCGGATTCGGCAAATTTGAAGTAGTTACCGCCGCCGAACGCATCATGCTGGCCGGTGTGATTGGCGCAGAAGCCGTCGGCGTGGGCTTGGGCACAGCCGCATTTGTGGCCTACATGGCACGCGAAACCAACCCCGCGTTTACCGCCACGCAATTGGCGCTGTTCACCAGCTTGTCGGCCGTACCGCGCACGTTTATCAACGCCGCCACCGGCTATCTCATCGAATGGCTGGGCTATGTGAATTTCTTCTGGCTGTGTTTCTTCTTGGCCGTACCGGGTATGCTGCTGCTGTTTAAAGTCGCGCCTTGGAATGGGGAACAAGTGAAAGAACCAACTACTTCGGAAGCATGACAAGAAAGGCCGTCTGAATGTTCAGACGGCCTTTATCTTATTGATTATATTGTTTATTTACAGCATCGGGTTGACATCGCCCTACGATTTTCAATTTTTATCCGGTGGCGCATTCAGCACAGCAGATTCCGTATCCGGCTTCGCTTCTGGCGATTGGTTTTCTACTTGCGCACTTGCCACATTCTCTTGCTCTGTTTTTTCCACTTGAATTTGAACCGGTTCGCTCGGCACCACGTCCCGCTGCTTGGCTTCCGCCTTTTCCTGCCCTGCTTTATTCTGCCCGGCATATTCTTCCTGCACACGTTGGCGGAAGCGCATACCGGCCAAGTGGTAAAACGGTCTTGGTGAAAATTGGCGCGACACTTGCGATGCAAAAATGCACACAATCAGCATCCAAAACAATAAATTCTGGCCGCCGGTCATTTCCATTACCACCACGCTCGAGGTAATCGGCGATTGGGTCGCTCCGGCCAAGAATCCGGCCATACACAACAACACCACCACGTTGACACCGCTTTCCAATTGGCCGATGGCGGCAATATGTTCGCCCAACATTGCGCCGATGGTCAGCGACGGCGTGAAAATACCGCCCGGAATGCCCGCCCAATAAGAAAATACCGTCGCCAGCCATTTTGCTACCGCCACGCCCACCGGCGCATCGTACATTCTGCGCAATGCGCCCGAAGCTTCATGATAGCCCGTGCCGTAAGTTTGGCCTTGGTAAAGCGTACCCAAAACCGCCAGCAGCAGTCCCATGATGGCAGCCAACATCAGCGGATGACGGCGAATCCAGCCGCGGATTTTCTCCGGCGCATACGATGCCGCACCTTTATACAGCATGCGCGCGAACAGACCGCCGGTCACGCCGCACAACAAACCCACAGCCAGCACCCACGTCAGCATATTGCCCAATTCGCTGCCGTGAAAACCGGAAAAGTGCGGGTTATTGCCTTGAATTGCGACTTGGATAAAACCCGCCGCCAACACGCCGAGCAGAATTTGCCGCTCCCAGCGCAAAATTACGCCCCGCCCCAGCTCTTCAATCGCAAAAATCACACCGGCCAAAGGCGCATTAAACGCCGCCGCCAAACCTCCGGCCGCACCGGCAGCCATCAAATCGTTTTCCTGCATGCCTTTAAACGCAAGATTGTGTTTCTTACACCACGAACCCCACGCCGTCATCACTGCCGCACCGACCTGCACCGACGGGCCTTCGCGACCGATGGACGCACCGGCCAGCATACCGAGAAAAGTCAGCGGAATTTTCAGTAAAGTTTGCCCGAGCGAAATCAGCCGCGTTTTTTGCGCGCCGTGCGGCAGGCTCAATGACGCCAGCACCTGAGGAATACCGCTGCCGACGGTGTAAGGCGCATAACGGCGCGTCAGCCAAACAATCAGCGGCAAACCCAGCGGCAAGGCCACCCACGCAAACCAAGTGTATTCCTGCACCAGATACGCGTTCAAATCAAGCGCATATTCGGCCATGTGCGCAAACAGCAGCGCCGTCAGCGCCACCAGTGCAGAGCCGGCCAGCAGGAAGACGAACGACATGGTTTTACGGGAAAGCCGCTCGGTTTGTTTGAGTTTGTGGGCGATTCGATAGCCAAGGGATTTCTTTTTCGGCATGGTTTCGGTAATTTGAGTGGGGTTGAAAACATCATTACGTTGAAAAACAAAAGTATAGCAAGGATTATTGTCAACAGGGTTTCAGACGGCCTTTTATTGGAAAATAATACTTTAGGCCGTCTGAAAATATCCACAGCGCTACTTTTTTCAGACGGCCTAAAAAAAATCATGCCGCAAATATTCTTGCTATCAGTCCGAATTATTACTATAATTCCGCCAAATTAGTCATATTTCAGACCAAATAATGAACTTTATCGACGACATCGGCCGCCTGATGGCGCACTCGACCCGACTTTACGAGCAATGGGCGAAACAATACGGCTTAAGCTACAACACGCTCGCGGTGTTATACGGCGTGGTGTGTTATCCCGACTGCACGCAAAAAACTATTTGCACGCATTGGAACCTGCCCAAGCAAACCGTCTTCTCCGCCTGCCGCCAATTGGCCGAACAAGGCTGGCTGAGTTTTTCTCCCGATCCCAACGACAAACGCGGCAAAACGCTGCATTTAACCGAACGGGGGCAAACTGCCGCCTCGCCCGTTATCGAAAAATTACGCCATATCGAGCAAAGCATCATCCGGGACTTCGGCGACGTACAAGCCGAAAACTTCATTCAGGAACTGCAACGCTTTACCCAAACCGTTGCCCGACACACACAGGAACAATAAACATGGCATGGATTTATTTGATTTGCGCGGGTTTGATGGAAATCGGCTGGCCGCTGGGTTTGAAACTCGCCCAACACGCCGGCTGGCGTTGGCAAGGCATCACCTTGGCGGTGATTTTTATGGGGGTAAGCGGCTTTCTGCTGTTTCTGGCGCAAAAAAACATTCCGATGGGCACGGCCTATGCCGTGTGGACCGGCATCGGTGCCGTTGGTGCATTTGCCGTCGGCGTGGTATTCTTCGGTGACCCCGCTTCGTTCGGCCGCTGGCTCGGCACCGCACTGATTATCTCGGGTGTGATTGTGATGAAACTCGCGTCATCTTAAGCTGCCAATATTTTGAATCATAAAAAAAGGCCGTCTGAACAACAGACGGCCTTCATTATTCACACCGGCATTACGAACGGTAATCCGCATTAATCGTCACATAATCATGCGAGAAGTCGCAGGTGTATACAGTGGTTTTGGCTTGGCCGCGGTTGAGGCTCACGCGCACGGTGATTTCGTCTTGGTTCATCACGGCTTGGCCTTGCTCCTCGGTGTAACTTTCGGCGCGCCCGCCTTGTTCGGCCACCAAGACACCGCCGAGCCACATTTTGATTTTGTCGGTGTCCAAGTCTTCGACACCGGCATAACCGATGGCGGCAAGCAGGCGGCCGAGATTCGGATCGCTGGCGAAGAAAGCGGTTTTCACCAATGGCGAATGGGCGATGGCATAAGCTACTTTGCGTGCTTCGCCGCGGTCGGCGGCGTTATCCACTTCGATGGTAATGAATTTGGTCGCACCTTCGCCGTCGCGCACGATGGCTTGCGCCAGTTGTAAAGCCAGGCCGCCGAGCAGGGCTTTGAGCTGGCCGTAGCGCGGGTCGGCGGTGTTGTCGATTTGGCTTTGGCCGTTTCTGGCGGTGGCGACGATGACGAAGCTGTCGTTGGTGCTGGTGTCACCGTCAACAGTGATGGCGTTGAACGACATATCGGCGATTTCTTTGGTCATTAGCTGCAAAATCGGTTGCGACACGTTGGCATCGCAGACGATAAAGCCGAGCATGGTGGCCATATCGGGGTGAATCATACCGCTGCCTTTGGCGATGCCGGTGGCACGCACGGTGTGGTTTTCACCGACTTTGCCTTCGCGGCTGGCGGCTTTGGGAACGGTGTCGGTGGTCATGATGGCGCGGGCGGCTTCGCTCCAATGCACCGGTTTCACGCGCGGCAGGGCTTCGATGATTTTATCGGCAGGCAGCGGCTCCAAAATCACGCCGGTGGAAAACGGCAGCACTTGGGTGGTTTTGCAGCCGATTTGACGGGCAACAGCAGCGCAGACTTCCACCGCATCGGCGCGGCCTTGCACACCTGTACCGGCATTGGCGTTGCCGGTGTTGATCACCAGCGCACGCACGCCGTCGTCATCAAATAAATGCGATTTGGCGATGTGCACCGGCGCGGCGCAGAAACGGTTTTGCGTGAATACGGCACCGACGGAATTTTTGCCGGTCAGCACCATCAGCGTCAAATCATCGTGATTCGGCTTTTTGACACCGGCCTGACCGACAAATACCTGCACGCCGTCGATGTACAACAATTCGTCTTCGTGTCGTTCGGAAAGATTCACTGCCATTTTCTCGCTCCTTGTAGGAAATTTTGGAATCGTTAATCAATGGCGCAATATCTCCATCTGCGCCTATTATATTGAATCCACTATATTTTTCAGACATCCTGTTTTAAAGGCCGTCTGAACCGTCATCTCTTGCATTCAAATGTCCAAAAACGGCATCAACACCGGCACAATCAACGCGGTTAACACGCCATTGAGCGTCAAGCCCAAGCCGGCATACGCGGCCATACGGCGGCTGTGTTCCATCGATACGGCAATACCCATCGCGTGAGAAGCGGTGCCCAGCGACATACCGACCGAAGAAGGTTTGTGCACCGTGCCGACGTGCAGCATTTTATAGCCGACCATCTGCCCGAACAAGCCGGCAATAATCACTGTGGCCGCGGTAATTGCCGGAATGCCGCCGATGGATTTGGTGATCTCAATCGCAATCGGGTTGGTAACGGATTTAGCCGCCAGCGATAAGGTCACTTCCCTATTCGCGCCGAACCATTTGGCCAAATACACGCCGGTCACAATGCCGGTAACGCTGCCCGCCAATTGCGAGAGCAAAATCGGCAGCCATTGGTTGCGGATTTTCTCCCAGTTTAAATACAGCGGCACCGCCAACACCACCACCGCAGGCTTGAGCCAAAAATCAATATACTGTGCGGCATTGTGGTAGGCCTCGTAATCGATTCGGAAAAGCTTTAAGTAGGCAATCATCGCCACGGTGCTGATGAGCACCGGATTACACAGCACATTGCCGGTGCGCACGCGGATAATATTGGCCAAGCCGAACACCGCCAGCGTCAGAAACAGCAGTAAGCTCGGCGTACGGAAGATTTCCATTACATCAGCCTCCGCGCCCATTCGTGTACTTTGCCCGTCACCAGCAGCACACACAGCGTGCTCAATACCGTTGCCGTCAAAATCGGAAACCAGCCATCGGCAATCAAATCCAAATAGCTGATAATCGCTACGCACGGCGGCACGAGAAACAGGGTCAGGTTCGCCATCAAGGTATCCGAAAGCTGCTTCAACCATGACACCTTGACCCGGCCCAGTTTCAGCAGGCCAAACAAAACACCCATGCCGACAATACTGCCCGGCAGCTTGATGCCGAAAAACAATACCACGCCCTCACCCACGGCCAAACAGCCTAAAACGATGAGCAAAGCGCCGATGATGTTCATGATAATCCTTTATCCGCCTGAATTTTCAGGCGGCCTTTGTGGGAAGCGGGAAAACAGATGCCGTTTGAAATCGGGCGGCAGTCTGTTGATTTGATCTTATTAAGGCGTTAATCATAACGCGAGCACGGCCGTCTGAAAAGGGAATCACGGCGTTTCGCAGGTTTTTTTACGGCTTTCGTTTGAAAAGGGCTTTTCAGGCCGGGTGGAAGTTGATGCCGTCTGAAAGATATGAGTTTCAATTCCATATTGTTCAGACGGCCTGTTTTCATTTTCAGGCCGTCTGAAACGTAAAACGGCATTCTTTACGAATACCGTTTGTTTATCTGTAAATTCAGCGGTACGGGTTTTCCAAGCCTTCCATCAAGGCCTTCAGATATTCGCGCAACTGCGCTTCGCCGCACCCCATCAGCAGCGCATCTTCAAACGCATCTTGTGCCATTTGATACAGCTCGCTCATGTTTTCGTTCATGACCTTTACTTTTTCGGTGCAGGACACAATCTGACCGTCGTCGCCGTACCATTTCGGCATTTCAGGCATACTCATACTGCGGCGTTTCCTTCGTTTAATTTAAAAAGCGTGACGGATCGTGTTTCTTCACACGGCGGCCGAAAGCATATTTCGCCCCCCAATATTTATTGCTCAGGCTGATGATTTCAATGCTTTTACCCGTTCGCGGCGCATGGATAAAACGGTTGTTGCCGATATACAGGCCGACGTGGGAAATACGCCCGCGCCCCATAGTGCGGAAAAACACCATATCACCCGGCTGCAAATCGCTGCGGTTGACGTGTTCCCCCATCTTGGCTTGCTCGGCAGACGTGCGCGGCAGGTTCAAACCCATGGTGTGGCGGAAAATATGTTGCATAAAGCCGCTGCAGTCAAAGCCGGTGCGGGCGGAAGTGCCGCCGTAGCGGTAAGCCACACCAAGCAAACCCATGGCACTTTTAATCAATTCGTCGGCGCCGTCTGATGATTGCCCGGCTGAAGGCGGATTGACACGGATGGGCACGAACGGGAGGCCGGCGTTGCTGTTGGCATCTTGGTTAAATTGATTGAGAATCTGCTGTCGGTTATTCAGCATATTTTCCAAATCATCAGCATGCGCCATGCTCATGGCGGAAAACAGCATACAGGCCGAAGCCAATAACGCCGTCAATTTTGCGAAACGGTTCATTCCTTACTTCCAAATATTCAGACGGCCTCTTTAAAGTGTTGACGCTTAGCTTGAAAAATTATCGGCACTCGGTAAAAAATAACGGCAAGCTGAAAAGCTTGCAGTCATGTGCAGCAGAAAGTCGGTATTTTTCAGATTCAGATAAAGCATGCGGCATCAACAAGCCCTATATGCTGTCTGTTTTATTATGTTATGCTGTATCTTAAATGTTATCTGTTTGATTGTATTAAAAAATCGTCCTCTTGGCAAAAAAGTGACGGTTATATTGCGTTAATATATTGTTTATAAACAAATTTTACAAGCAGAAAAAATGATGATTCCCACCCTGCTGGCGATGCGCGATCTTTCGCGTATGCGCGAGATTATTACCATTCTGACCAAACACGGTTTGGGCAGCTTTGTACAGCGCATTAAGCTCGCGCATCAGAGTGACCGCAAAAAAGCCGACCCCGACAGTCATTATTTGAGCACGCCGCGCCGATTCCGCATGGCATTTGAAGAACTCGGCCCGACATTTATCAAGCTCGGACAAGTGTTGTCGACGCGTGTGGATATTTTCAGCGTGGAATGGATTGAAGAATTTGAGCGGCTGCAAAGTAATGTGGCACCGATTCCGGTCACCAATATTCACAAGCTGATTGAATCGCAGCTGGGACGGCCGGTCAGAGAGATATTCAAATCCATCCGGCCCCACCCCATCGGCAGCGCTTCGATTGCCCAAGTGCATCAGGCGGTGTTGCTCAACGGCGAAACTGTGGCGGTAAAAATCAAACGTCCCGATATCGACCCCGTGATTCAGGCCGATTTGCGCATTCTCAACCACATCGCCAGTCTGATTGAATCGGAAATTCCCGAAATGCGCCGCTACCAGCCGGTACATATGGTGCAGTATTTCGCCCGCAGCTTGGCCAAAGAAACCGATTTATCGGTCGAATTGCGCTATATGCAGCGTTTCGGCAAAACATTTGAGCAGCATGAATCGGTGCATGTGCCGAAAGTTTACCCCGAATTATCCAACCGCCTGATTTTGGTGCAGGAACACATCAGCGACACTTTGCTGAAAAACATCGATATCGACACGCTCGAGCCGGAAGTGCGCAGCCGCTTGGCCACACAAATCACCGATACCTTGTTTACCATGATACTGCAACAAGGTTTCTTCCATGCCGACCCGCATCCGGGCAATATCTTCATCAATTCAGACGGCCGCATTACCTTTATCGATTTCGGTTTGGTCGGCCACTTAAGCGGCACGCGCCGTCGTGAAATCATCGATTTGATTAACGCGCTCGCCCACAAAGACCAGTTCACCATGCAATATGTGTTGAGCAACTGGGCAGAAGGCGATTTGCCCGATGAAAACCTGCTCGGTGCCGATGTATTGGAAATGCTGCTCAACTACGAACACACGCCGGTGCGCGATTTGCGCATCAGCCAAGTCATCAACGACATCACCCAAATCATGCGCCGCCACGGCCTGACCCTACCGGCAGACTTGGTAATGCTGTTTAAAACGCTGATTACGCTCGAAGGCGTAGTCAAACGGCTTGACGGCCAAATCGAATTGCTCGAGCGCGCCAAACCCATCGTCACCACCGTGTTCAAAGAACGCACCTCGCCCGAACACATTCTGCACAAAAGCAAAATGCACATGCAAACCCTATTGCAAGCCGCGGACGATTTGCCTCAAAACCTGTTCCGCTTGAGCCGCCGCCTGCAAAAAGGCCAAATGGGTGTGACGCTCGATTTCAAACGCTTCGACCAACTCAGCCAGCAAATCGACCGTGCCGCCAACCGCCTAACCATGGGCATCGTCACCGCCGCGCTGATTATCGGCTCATCCATCGTCATGAGCATAGACACCGGCCCCGAATTTATCGGCTTCTTCGGCTACCTGCTCGCCTTTGCCAACAGCTTGTGGATTATGTGGTCGATTTGGCGCTCGGGGCGGCATTGAAGTATATGCGATGAGAAAGGCCGTCTGAACGTATTTTGCGTTCAGACGGCCTTGATTTATCCACAAGCGCAACCATATAGCGGTGAATTGCTTATCCAAACAGAGAAACATTATGACCACACAGAATCTTGCTGCCATCTCCCCTGCCGACACCCGCACACGCTTTATCTTCGACGATATGCCGGTGCGCGGTTTACATGTCCGCCTGGAAAATGTTTGGCAACACATCGTGAAACAAAAACACTATCCTGCCGCCATCCGCCGCGCGTTGGGCGAATTGCTGGCTGCCGGTGCGTTGCTGTCGAGTAACTTGAAAATCGACGGTACATTGATTGTGCAGGTGCAAGGTCAAGGCCGTCTGAAAATGTTGGTAGTGGAAGCTGCTTCCGAGCAAACCGTACGCGCGACCGCCCGTTGGGACGAACACGCCGGCATCGCCGATGATGAAAGTCTGACCGATTTATTGGGCGACAGCAGCGTATTTGTGCTGACCCTGCAACCGAAAGATGCCGAGCCGTGGCAAGGTGTGGTGCCGCTGGAAGGTGACAGCATTGCTCAAATGCTGATGAACTACATGAAACGTTCCGAGCAGCTCGACACGCATATCGTGCTGGCCGCCTCCGACGACAGCGTCGGCGGTTTGCTGGTGCAACGCCTGCCGGAAGAAGAAATCGATGCGCAGGTATGGAACCACGTCAGCACCTTGGCGCAAACCGTGACCGCTGATGAATTGACCGGCTTAGACGCGCAACATGTGTTGTACCGTCTGTTCCACGAAACGCCGCCACGCGTGTTCGAGCCGGAAAACATCGAATTTGCCTGCACCTGCTCGCGCGGTAAAGTCAGCGATATGTTGCTGATGTTGGGCGGCGAAGAAGTCGGCGGCGTGGTGACAGAACAAGGCAGCATTGCGGTCGATTGCGATTTCTGCCATGAAAAATATGTATTCGACGAAACCGATGTCAACGCTTTATTCGGTACCAATGTAGTGTCGGCCGTGCGTGAAGAGGCACAACGGATTCAGTAATCTTAATCAAACAAAAATGCCGTCTGAAAATAATTTCAGACGGCATTTTTGATAACTGTAAACCGATGATTATTTGTTCAAAGAATCACGGATTTCGCGCAACAACAATACTTCTTCAGACGGTTCGGCCGGTGCTTCTTCAGCAGGGGCTTCGGCTTTTTTCATTGAATTCAACAATTTCACCACACAGAAAATTGCAGAGGCAATAATCAGGAAGCTGATCAAGGTATTGATGAACAAACCGACGTTTACGGTTACCGCACCGGCAGCTTTAGCCGCTTCCAAAGTGGCGTAGCCGGCTTCACCTGCCGGCGGAACGCCTTCTTTCAAGGTGATGAACAGGTTAGAGAAATCCACACCGCCGATCAAAATACCGATTGGCGGCATAATCACGTCGTCAACCAATGATTTTACGATACCGCTGAACGCTGTGCCGACAACCATACCGACTGCCAAGTCGATTACGTTGCCGCGCATAATAAACTCTTTAAATTCTGATGCAATAGACATTGCTTAACCTCCTGAAAACTGTGTTAATAAATCTCTGATTTTAAATCAAAGTCTGGCATGATAACGCTTTATTTGTTAATTTTTTTTGACAAGGGTTAAATTTTGTATTTACCCTGCAAATAATGGGGATAACATGCCACTCGTATGAAATAAAGGCCGTCTGAAATCAGGGTGTTACTTTTTCACACCACTTTTCAGACGGCCTATTGTAACTATTATTCTTCCACGCTCAAGGCATTGATGCTGTAGCCGCCGTCAACATAAGTGATTTCGCCGGTGATGCCCGAAGCCAAGTCCGACAGTAAGAATGCGGCGGCATTGCCCACTTCTTCGATGGTTACGTTGCGACCCAGCGGATTTTGCGAAGCTACATGGCTCAACAACTTGCTGAAATCGGCAATGCCGGAAGCGGCCAGGGTTTTGATTGGGCCGGCAGAAATACCGTTACAACGAATGCCTTCGCGGCCTACGGCAGAAGCGGTAAAGCGGATAGCGGCTTCCAGGCTGGCTTTGGCCAAACCCATCACGTTGTAGTTCGGAATCGCGCGCACGGCACCCAAGTAGCTCAGCGCCACGATGGCGGAATTGCGGCCTTTCATCATCGGACGGGCGGCTTTCGCCAATGCCGGCAGGCTGTAGGCAGAGGTTTCGTGCGCGGTATTGAAAGCTTCGCGGCTGATGCTGTCGAGGAAGTCGCCGTTCAAGGCTTCTTTCGGCGCAAAGGCAATAGCGTGCACCAAGCCGTCTAAGCCGTTCCAGCTTTTGCCCAAGTCGACAAACACTTGTTCTACTTCGGCATCGTTGTTGACATCGCAACGGAAGACCAAATCAGAGCCCAATTCGGCGGCCATTTTGCGCACGCGCTCTTCCAATTTGTCAACAACATAAGTAAACGCTAATTCCGCGCCTTGGTCACGGCACGCTTTGGCGATGCCGTAAGCAATCGAACGCTCGGAAATCATACCGGTAATCAGAATTTTTTTACCTTGCAAAAAACCCATTTTTTATCCTTTAAAGTGTGGTGTTGCACTGTTAATTGCTTTCACTCAACCGGAAAGCAAAGATGTCAAACGGAGCATTATAGCAAAAAGCCGTTGTTTCGGAATAAAAAACAACCTGCCGCCTTTCAGACGGCCTATGAATGCTTTTTCATTTGCGCCAGCGTTTTCGGATTGGCGGCAAACCAAGCCAGCAGGCACTCCACCGCCATCAAGCCGGTCAAAAAGCCCATCGATGCCGACCAAGAGCCGAACACGTCATACAGCACACCCATGCCCAAAGGCCCGGCAACCGCAATCAAATAGCCCACCGCCTGCGCCATACCCGACAAAGAAGCGGCCTGTTGTGGCGAATCGGTGCGCAGGGCAAACAGCATCAATGCCGCTGAAAACACGGCTGAGGCACCAAATCCGGTGCATACCACCCACAGCCATATGCTCGCTTTATTGCCCAACCAAATGCCGGCAATACCGACAGTTAAAATCAACGCCGCGGCTAAAATGACTTGCTGCGTTTTATACGTTTTGCCCAACAGCGCGGCAATCGACAATGCCCCTACCAATGAAGCCACTTGCAACAGCGAACTGTACCCGCCCGCCGCCAAAGCAGTCATACCCTTTTCGACCAACACCGACGGCAAAAAGCTCACCACCGAATAAAACATCAGCGACTGAATACCCATAAACGCGCTGATACACCATGCCGTTGGCGAGAGCCATACATTCAGGCCGTCCGAAAGCTGTTGCGGTGTCTCTACCGCATTAGTACGCAGGTTTTTGCGTGCCAAACACCATACCACCAAAGCAAAAGCGGCAAACAGCCACCACACGCCCAGAGACCAACGCCAATTCTGCCATTGCGCCAACGGCACCGCCCATGCCGCCGCCAAAGTAGCCGACACCGACATCGCCGCCGACAACGTACCGACCACCAAGCTGACCCGCGTCGGCAGGTTGCGTTTGGCCAAAGCCGGCAGCAGCACATTTCCCATCGCAACCGCAGCAGACAAGATGACTGTCCCCCACACCAGCAACGCGGCGGAGGGATACGCCGAGCGCAGGGCAATGCCCGCCATCATCAGCACGATGGAACCGATTAACACGTTTTCAATGCCGAAACGCTGCGCCAACCCGGCGGCCAAGGGCGAACACAGGGCAAATGCCAGCAGCGGCAAGGCGGCAACCACGCCCATAAACGAGCCGGATACACCAAGTTCATCACAGATAAAGCCGACCACTGGCCCCAAAGCCACTAAAGGCGCGCGCAAGTTGGCAGCCAACACGACCACGGCAAACAATAAAAATCCGAGCGATAAGACAGCGGATCGGTGCGTTCGGGATGTATTCATCAGGTTACTCTCGTCACTTTCAGACGGCCTATGAATCACAATGAAGCCGTCTGAAAAAATTACAAAACATTGGCAATGGAAAGATTTCAATCATTGTAAAGGAATTTTCCGGCCGGCACGAACACACCGTTTTACCTACCTATTTAGGCCGTCTGAAAACATCCGCGTTTCAGACGGCCTGTCACCAAAGATTCACACAGCTTGGGTATGCTTGCCCGTTGCCGTTTAGCGCCTATTCAAACTCAACCGGCTACGGTTACACCGCCCTGAAAACGCGCTATACTGATATTCGATGAATGACTTTATTTTATGCCCAAACAGGGGAAAATTATGCCCGGCCAAAACCGTATTCTCTGCCGCGAGCTGAGCCTGCTCGAATTCAACCGCCGCGTATTGGCACAAGCGCAAGATCCGAGCGTACCGCTGTTGGAACGTTTGCGTTTTTTGTGCATCGTTTCATCTAACTTGGATGAGTTTTTCGAAGTGCGCGTCGCTTCGTTGAAACGCGACCAAAAACTCCGTCCGCATATTGTGCTCGACAACGGCAAAACGCCGTCTGAAACGCTTGAAGATGTTTCTGTGCAGGCACACGCCTTGATTGAAGAACAATACGCATTGTTTAACGAAGTGTTGCAGCCGGAATTGGCCAAGCAAGGCATCCATTTCTACCGCCGCCACACTTGGACGCCCGGGCAGCAAAAATGGATTAACGAATATTTCGACAACGAATTGATGCCGATTTTGACGCCCATCGGCCTTGACCCGTCGCATCCCTTCCCGCGCGTATTAAATAAATCCCTCAATTTCGCAGTAGAACTGGAAGGCACGGATGCGTTTGGCCGCCCATCCAGCATGGCGATTGTGCAAGCGCCGCGCATTTTGCCGCGCGTCGTGAAAATGCCGTCTGAAATTTGCGATGGCAATGAAGGCTTTGTGTTTCTGTCGTCTATTTTGCACGCGCATGTGCACAAGCTGTTTTTGGGCATGGAAGTCAAAGGCTGCCACCAATTCCGCTTAACGCGCGACAGCGATTTGACCGTTGACGACGATGATTTGGAAAATCTGCGCACCGCGATTCAGAGCGAATTGCGCGACCGCGAATACGGTGACGGTGTGCGCTTGGAAGTGGCTGATACTTGTCCGCAACATATCTGCCAATTCCTGCTCGATCAATTCAAATTAAAACCGTCCGAAGTGCATCAGGTAAAAGGGCCGGTCAATCTGGTGCGCTTAAATGCCGTGCCCGATTTGGTAGATCGCCCCGATTTGAAATTTGCATCGCCGGCAAGCGCAGGCCGTCTGAAAAAATTGGGAAAAAACGGCTCTGTTTTGGATTTAGCCAGGCAAGGCCCGATATTACTGCACCATCCTTACCAGTCGTTTGACCCGGTGGTTCAAATGATTCGCGAGGCGGCCAGCGATCCTGATGTGTTGGCCATAAAGATGACGATTTACCGCACCGGCAGCAATTCCGAATTGGTTAAAGCCCTCATGCGCGCCGCTTTGGCGGGCAAACAAGTGACCGTAGTGGTCGAATTGATGGCACGTTTCGACGAAGCCAACAACGTCAGCTGGGCGCAGCAATTGGAAAACGCCGGTGCACACGTGGTGTACGGCGTATTAGGTTACAAAGTGCACGCCAAAATGGCCTTGATTATCCGCCGAGAAGAAGGCCGTCTGAAAAGCTATGCGCACTTGGGCACAGGCAACTATCACCAAGGCACATCGCGCATCTACACCGACTTTGGCTTGATTACCGACGATGCCGCCATTACCGCCGATGTAAACACCTTATTTATGGAAATCACCGGTCTAGGCAAACCGGGCCGTCTGAATAAACTTTACCAAAGCCCGTTTACGCTGCATCCGATGATCATCAGCAGCATTCGGCAGGAAACGGAAAACGCCCTCGCCGGCAAGCCGGCCAAAATCATTGCCAAGATGAATTCTTTGATTGAGCCGACCGTGATTGAAGCCTTGTATGCAGCCAGCGCCGCCGGTGTGCAAATTGATCTGATTGTGCGCGGCATGTGTACTCTGCGCCCCGGAGTGAAAGGCTTGTCGGATAACATCCGCGTACGTTCCATCGTCGGCCGCCAGCTCGAACACTCTCGCATTTTCTACTTCTACAACAGCGGCAAAGAAGATACCTATATTTCCAGCGCCGACTGGATGGGACGCAACTGCTTCCGCCGTATCGAAGTGGCCACGCCGATTCTGCACCCAACGCTGAAAGCGCGTGTGATTCGCGAAGGTTTAACCATGGCATTGGAAGACAACACCAAAGCATGGGAAATGCAACCTGACGGCTCGTATATCCGCGTTCAAGCCGCAGAAGGCGAACCATTGGTGAATCTGCAAGAAGATTTGTGGGCAATGTACAGTAAATAATCTTTATTGATTGATTATTGATGATAAGGTGTAAGAAACAACCGCGTTGTTTACACAACAGGTTGAGAAAAATAAGCCTGTAAAACCTCGAAAGGCGTATCCTTTTTCAAACCCTTATGCGGCTTAACCGTATTATAAAAATTCACAAAATGCCCCCTTTTGCCGTGTTCCGAATCCCCAAACGGAAACTTGTCATGCCGCATCTCCATTACCTGTTCCGCCTTACCGTTGGTCTGCGGTCGGGCAATACGCCGATATTGTTTTGCACACAGGAAACCGCAAAAGGATGGGACACATTACCGCGATATTCCATACCGTTATCCGAGTAGGCACATTCAATGGTATACGAGCAACAGTCAATCACATCATGCAAAAACAACTTGGCCGCACCGGCGGCAGTACGGTCAGGCAAAACGGCTGCATACAGCTCGCGGGAATAGTTGTCAATGGCGGCAAACAGGTAACGGTTGCCTTTTGATTCTGCGATAAGGGCGACCATTTGGTGTCGAAACGTATAGCAAATAAACCTATTCTTCGATACAATTCCACCATGGCCTATTCAGAAGACTTCAAACAACTCGTACTCAAAAAACTCCGTCAAGGATGGACGATTCGCAGAGCCGCAAAAGAATTCGGCATCGCCATCTCCACCATCACGCTTTGGAAACGCCCTCCGGCTCCTCAAACCCCTCCGAAGCAACGGAAAACCCGCAAAATCAGCGCCCAAGCACTGCTCGAAGATGTTGAGCGTTATCCCGATGCCTATTGCTATGAAAGAGCGCAACGCTTTGGCTGTTCCCATACCGCCATACACAAAGCATTAAAGCGATACAACATCAGCTACAAAAAAAGACCAATCGCCACCCGAAAGCCAACAGAGGGCTCAGAAAAAACTTCCTGAAGTTACTGCACCGCTACATCCGCCGTAACCGTCCGGTTGTTTATTTAGACGAGAGCGGATTCAGAACATCCTGTTACCGGCCTTACGCTTATGCGCCAAAAAGCCGGCGCTGTTATGCGCTCCATGATTGGCAGGGACATCATCAGACCAATGCCGTCGGAGCGTTATTTCACGGCAAACTGTTTGCCGTCGGTTTGTTTGATTGCAGTATTGACCGCCGAATATTTGACGCTTGGGTGGAGCGGATTTTGATTCCGGAGCTGCCGCGAAACAGTGTGGTGGTAATGGATAATGCGACGTTTTATAAGGGGAGTGCTTTAACGCTTCTGAAGGAGAAAGGCCATACTGTGTTATGGCTTCCGCCCTATCGCCCTGATCTGAATCGGATAGAGAAAAAGTGGGCTTGGATTAGAGGTGTTAGGAATCGGCTGCGAATTACGGATGTGGATTGGCTGTTTCAGATGTGTATCGATAAATAAATTTATTTGCTATAAATACAGTAACAAACTTATTCCGGACAGCAGAAGGCGTGTAGTCGATCCACTCAATATAAATTACAATTTCCTTTATGACTTATTCAACAGACTTCCGCAACCCTCGCCTTAGCCAAACTAGCTCAAGGTCTTTCCATCCGTAAAGTAGCTAAAGAACCCGGCATCGGCAGCGATACCGTATTCAAATGGAAAAAGAATCTAATCCCCAAAGGCTATCCCAAAGACAGAAAACCCCTCAAAATCACAAAAGAAGCACTGTTTCAGGATATCGAACAATCCCCCGATGCCTATTGTACCGAACGGGCAAAGCGGCTCAACTGTTCAAAAGTGCCGTCCATAAAGCATTACAAAAATACGGTATCAGCCAAAAAAGAGACTAACAAACATCCCAAAGCAGATAGCCGGCTCGGAAAACGGTTTATCAAACGCAAACACCGTTTTCATCTGAAAGGCCGCCCGATTGTCTGCTTGGATGAAAGCGGATTCAGAGTCTCTGTTCACCGCCCTTATGGTTATGCACCCAAAGGCCGTCCCTGTATCGGCACTTATGACCGGCAGGGATGTCATCAAACAAATGCTGTTGGTGCACTGTATGAAGGCAGACTGTTTGCAGTCGGTTTATTTGATTGTGCCATCAACAGCAGGATATTTGATACTTGGACAGAGCAGCTGCCGATACCTCAACTTCCACCAAAAAGTGTAGTGGTGATGGACAATGCGGCATTTCATATAGCAAATAAACTTATTTATCGATGCACACCTGAAACAGCCAATCCACATCCGTAATTCGCAGCCGATTCCTAACACCTCTAATCCAAGCCCACTTTTTCTCTATCCGATTCAGATCAGGGCGATAGGGCGGAAGCCATAACACAGTATGGCCTTTCTCCTTCAGAAGCGTTAAAGCACTCCCCTTATAAAACGTCGCATTATCCATTACCACCACACTGTTTCGCGGCAGCTCCGGAATCAAAATCCGCTCCACCCAAGCGTCAAATATTCGGCGGTCAATACTGCAATCAAACAAACCGACGGCAAACAGTTTGCCGTGAAATAACGCTCCGACGGCATTGGTCTGATGATGTCCCTGCCAATCATGGAGCGCATAACAGCGCCGGCTTTTTGGCGCATAAGCGTAAGGCCGGTAACAGGATGTTCTGAATCCGCTCTCGTCTAAATAAACAACCGGACGGTTACGGCGGATGTAGCGGTGCAGTAACTTCAGGAAGTTTTTTCTGAGCCCTCTGTTGGCTTTCGGGTGGCGGTTGGTCTTTTTTTGCAGCTGATGTTGTATCGCTTTAATGCTTTGTGTATGGCGGTATGGGAACAGCCAAAGCGTTGCGCTCTTTCATAGCAATAGGCATCGGGATAACGCTCAACATCTTCGAGCAGTGCTTGGGCGCTGATTTTGCGGGTTTTCCGTTGCTTCGGAGGGGTTTGAGGAGCCGGAGGGCGTTTCCAAAGCGTGATGGTGGAGATGGCGATGCCGAATTCTTTTGCGGCTCTGCGAATCGTCCATCCTTGACGGAGTTTTTGAGTACGGGTTGTTTGAAGTCTTCTGAATAGGCCATGGTGGAATTGTATCGAAGAATAGGTTTATTTGCTATAGAAAGTGGAAAATTTCTTGTTATCCGGCATAATTCAGGCAATAAAAAAGCACGGTTTCCACCGTGCTTTTTTGAAGCAAAGATGCTTATTTATTTTTTTGCGAACGAAGATAATCCAAGGTTTTGAGCTGGGCGATGGCTGCAGCCAAAGCAGCATGTGCTTTGGCCAAAGATTCATCATCTTGCGCCTTAGAAATACGGTCTTCTGCCGCTTTCTTGGCTTGTTCCGCGCGCTCCTGATCCATCTCCGCACTGCGGACAGCAACGTCCGCCAATACGGTAATTTTCTCAGGCTGCACTTCCAACAAACCGCCGGAAACAGCAACCAACACCTCTTCAGCCTGACCCGGTACGGTCAAACGCAATGCACCGGGACGCACCAAACTCATGATCGGCTCGTGTCGCGGGTAAATACCGAGTTCACCTTGCACAGTCGGAACCACTACAAAGCTGGCTTCGCCTGAATAGATGTTTTGTTCGCTACTGACCACTTCAACTTGCATGATGCTCATGCCGGCCTCCTTAGTTTAAGGTTTTCGCTTTCTCGACTGCTTCTTCGATGCCGCCCACCATGTAGAAAGCTTGTTCCGGCAGATGATCGTATTCGCCGTTCAAGATGGCTTTAAAGCCGGCAATGGTGTCGCGCAGGGAAACGTATTTGCCCGGAGAACCGGTAAATACTTCAGCAACGTGGAACGGTTGCGACAGGAAGCGTTGGATTTTACGGGCACGCATTACGACCAGTTTGTCTTCGTCAGACAACTCGTCCATACCCAGAATGGCGATAATATCGCGCAATTCTTTGTATTTTTGCAGAGTAGACTGAACACCGCGTGCAACGTCGTAATGCTCCTGACCCAATACCATCGGATCGAGCTGGCGTGAAGTAGAATCCAGCGGGTCAACGGCCGGGTAAATACCCAAAGAGGCAATATCACGGCTCAATACTACGGTTGCGTCCAAGTGAGCGAATGTTGTGGCCGGCGATGGGTCGGTCAAGTCATCCGCAGGTACGTAAACGGCTTGGATGGAAGTAATCGAACCGGTTTGGGTAGAGGTAATACGCTCTTGCAAACGGCCCATTTCTTCTGCCAATGTCGGTTGGTAACCTACTGCTGACGGCATACGGCCCAGCAGTGCGGATACTTCGGTACCGGCCAGTGTGTAGCGGTAGATGTTGTCCACGAAGAACAATACATCGCGGCCTTTGCCGTTTTCGTCTTTTTCGTCACGGAAGTACTCGGCCATGGTCAAACCGGTCAGGGCGACACGCAGACGGTTGCCCGGAGGTTCGTTCATTTGGCCGTAAACCATGGCTACTTTATCCAATACGTTGGAATCTTTCATTTCGTGGTAGAAGTCGTTACCTTCACGGGTACGCTCACCTACGCCGGCAAATACAGACAGACCGCTGTGTGCTTTGGCGATGTTGTTGATCAATTCCATCATGTTTACGGTTTTGCCCACACCGGCACCGCCGAACAGACCTACTTTACCGCCTTTTGCAAACGGACACAGCAAGTCGATCACTTTAATACCGGTTTCCAACAGCTCGGTCGCAGACGACAATTCGTCAAACTTAGGCGCTGCTTGGTGAATGGCACGGGATTCTGCGGCATCAACCGGACCGGCTTCGTCCACAGGATTACCCAATACGTCCATAATGCGACCCAATGTCGCTTTGCCTACCGGCACGGTAATCGGAGCACCGGTATTGCTGACTGCCATACCACGCTTCAGGCCGTCTGAACTACCCATTGCAATGGTACGAACCACGCCGTCGCCTAAAAGTTGTTGCACTTCCAGGGTCAGACCGGTTTCGTCCAACTTCAGAGCATCGTAAACGTGCGGGATAGCATCACGTGGAAATTCCACGTCAACTACGGCACCAATAATTTGTACGATTTTGCCTTGGCTCATTATCGTATCCTATTTTCTGTACAGTTTCAGACGGCCTAAACAGCCGCTGCACCTGCAACAATTTCTGACAATTCCGTGGTAATCGCAGCTTGACGCGATTTGTTGTACACCAAGCGCAGCTCTTTGATGGCATTGCCTGCGTTGTCGGTAGCTGCTTTCATCGCTACCATACGCGCGGCTTGTTCAGATGCCATGTTATCAGCCAATGCTTGATAAACCACAGATTCTAAATAGCGGCGAACCAGATATTCCAATACAGCGACAGGGTTCGGCTCATAACGGTATTCCCAACCATATTGAGAATCGGGATTGACTTGTTCAATCTCGTTTTGACCGATAGGCAGCAATACTTCCATACGCGGCTCTTGGCGCATTGTATTCACAAAACCGGAATACACCAAGTGAATCACATCTAATTGATGTTTTTCGTAGCGTTGGAAAATTTCGGTCAACGGACCCAGCAACAATTCCATTTTAGGCGTATCGCCCAAATTCACTGCACTGGCAATCACATTCAAACCGATGCTTTGGCAAGCAGCCAACCCTTTACTACCCAGGCACACGACATCAACTTCAATGTCCTGCTCCTGATACTCTTGAACTTGCGCCAAAAATTTCTTCAATACGTTGGCATTCAAACCACCGCACAAACCTTTATCAGTTGTCATCAAGATGAAACCGGCACGGCGTACTTCGCGATGCGGTTCCAACAATTTAATGCCGTGATCGGTTTCAGTTTGTGCCAAATGGCTCATTACCGTCCGCACTTTTTCGGCGTACGGACGCGCCAGGCGCATCCGTTCCTGAGTCTTCCGCATTTTAGAGGTAGACACCATCTGCATCGCTTTAGTGATCTTTTGGGTATTCTGAACACTGCGAATTTTGGTGAGAATCTCTTTTCCTACTGCCATTTCAGACTCCTTTCGTTACGAATCTTAAGCCTGATAAGCGTAAGCTGATTTGAAAGATTTCATGGCTTCGGTCAGTGCCTGTTCGTTTTCATCGGACATTGCACCTGAAGCATTAACGGCTTCCAATACTTGCGGCAGTTGGGTACGCACGTGGCTCAAGAATTCCGCTTCAAAAGCCAATGCTTTCGATACCGGTACGTCTGCGTATGAACCGTTATTGATGGCCCACAGCGTCAGTGCCATTTCAGCGGTATTCAGTGTGCTGAATTGTTTTTGTTTCATCAATTCGGTTACCACTTCACCGTGTTGCAGCTGTTTGCGGGTCGCTTCGTCCAAATCGGAAGCAAATTGCGAGAATGCAGCCAATTCACGGTATTGTGCCAATGCCAGACGGATACCGCCGCCCAGTTTTTTGATTACTTTGGTCTGTGCTGCACCACCCACACGGGATACGGAGATACCGGCGTTGATTGCAGGACGGATACCGGAGTTGAACAGGTCGGTTTCCAAGAAAATCTGGCCGTCTGTAATCGAAATAACGTTGGTCGGTACGAATGCAGACACGTCGCCGGCTTGCGTTTCAATAATCGGCAATGCGGTCAATGAACCGGTTTTACCTTTTACTTCGCCGTTGGTCAGTTTTTCTACTTCAGCTTCGCTAATGCGGGCTGCACGTTCCAGCAAACGGGAGTGCAGGTAGAATACGTCGCCCGGATATGCTTCACGGCCCGGTGGACGGCGCAGCAGCAGAGAAATTTGACGGTATGCTACGGCTTGTTTGGACAAGTCGTCGTAAACGATCAATGCATCTTCGCCGCTGTCACGGAAGAATTCACCCATGGTACAGCCGGAGTAAGGGGCGATGTATTGCAGTGCAGCTGCTTCTGAAGCAGTCGCTGCTACGACAATGGTGTGCTCCATTGCACCGTGTTCTTCCAATTTACGTACTACGTTGGCAATGGAAGATGCTTTTTGGCCGACGGCAACATAGATACAGATAACACCGGTACCTTTTTGGTTAACAATCGCATCCAAAGCTACGGCGGTTTTACCGGTTTGACGGTCACCAATAATCAGCTCACGCTGACCACGGCCTACGGGAACCATAGAGTCGATTGCTTTTACACCGGTCTGCATCGGTTGGTCAACCGATTTACGGGCAATTACGCCCGGAGCAATTTTTTCGATTGGTGCAGTTTTGGCGGCATTAATCGGGCCTTTGCCGTCAATCGGACGACCCAATGCATCTACCACACGACCAACCAGCTCACGGCCTACCGGCACTTCCAAAATACGGCCGGTACAGGTTACTGTATCGCCTTCTTTGATGTGTTCGTATTCACCCAACACCACGGCGCCCACGGAGTCACGCTCCAAGTTCATGGCCAAACCGAAAGTGTTGCCTGGGAATTCGAGCATCTCACCTTGCATTGCGTCTGACAAGCCGTGAATACGTACGATACCGTCGGTAACAGAAATAACCGTACCACGTGTACGTACTTCAGCATTTACAGACAGATTTTCGATTTTGGCTTTAATCAAATCGCTAATTTCAGCAGGATTAAGCTGCATGAAAACTCTCCTAATTCGTCATAGTCGTGTACAGAGCGTTTAATTTTGCCTGCACCGACAAATCCAAGACTTGGTCACCCACTTCTACCTTGATACCGCCGATCAATTCAGGCGCTACTTCAGTTTTTACTTCCAAATCACTGTTGAAATACTGTTTCAACAATGCAGTCAGTTCGGCGGTTTGCGCCTCGGTCAGCTCGTATGCGCTGTAAATGACTGCGGATTTGGTGTTGTTGAGTGCCAAAGCTAAGTCTTGGTACTGTGCGTAAACTTCCGGTAAAACTTGGAGGCGTTTTTGTTCTGCCAGCACGGTTACAAAATTTGTAAGCGCACCATCAGTCAAACCCACCAAATCAACCAATATTTTTGCTTTTTCGGAAGCAACTACTTCAGGCTGCTCGACCAAAGAAACGACTTTTTGGTCATGCATAACTGATGCCAGCTGTTGTAGTCCGCCCAACCAAGACTCAATCTGGTCTTTTTCCTGTGCCAGTCCGAACAATGCTTTCGCATACGGTCTGGCAATCGTTGCGAACTCTGCCATAAGATTTACAGCTCCTGTTTCAGCGTGCTGAGCAATTGGGCGTGTTTTTGTGAATCCACTTCAACACGCAGAATCGACTCTGCACCTTTAACGGCCAATGCAGCCACCTGTTCGCGCAAAGATTCGCGCGCACGGTTTATTTCCTGCTCAACATCGGCTTTTGCTTGAGCTGAGATACGTGCTGCTTCGACAGAAGCCTGTTCTTTGGCTTCTTCTACGATTTTTGCAGCTCGTTTTTCCGCATTAGCTACCATTTCGGCAACTTGATTGCGCCCTTCGGCCAAGAGTTCTGCAACTTTCTTTTCTGCCTGTTCAAAATCGCTTTTACCGCGTTCGGCCGCAGCCAAACCTTCTGCAATTTTGGAGGCGCGCTCGTCTAATGCTTTGGCAATCGGAGGCCATACAAATTTGATTGTAAAAACCACCAAGCCTAAAAAGACGATTAATTGCGCAAATAAGGTTGCATTAATATTCACTTTACTTAACCTTCGTATTAGGGTTAATCAGACAGACGGCAAACCGTCTGTATCGAAACAGTGTCCTGTCCGGATTACGCACCTGCAAACGGATTAACGAAAGCGAACAACAGAGCAATGGCCACGCCGATCAGGAATGCCGCATCGATCAGACCGGCAATCAGGAACAATTTAGTTTGCAGAGGACCGATCAGTTCAGGCTGACGGGCTGAAGATTCCAGATATTTAGAACCTACCAAGCCGATACCGATCGCTGCACCCAGCGCACCGAAAGCAACGATCAAACCACAAGCGATTGCAATCAAACCACCCATTTTCAAACTCCTTAAAAATAACAAAGGTTAAAACTACGTTAAAAAAACTACTGAGAAAATTTTAAATCAGTGTGCATCATGTGCCTGACCGATATAGACAAACGCCAGCGCCATGAAGATAAATGCCTGCAGGGTAATTACCAAGATATGGAAAATCGCCCACACCAAACCTGCAACCAGATGTACGCCAAACAAAATCGGATCCATCAGACCGACACTGCCCGATACCGCCCAAGCGCCGCCGAGCAAGGCAATCAGCAGGAATACCAATTCGCCTGCGTACATATTACCAAACAACCGCATACCGTGGGATACGGTTTTTGACAAAAATTCAACGATATTCAGCAGGAAGTTTGCCGGAGCGAGTTTCGGACCGAAAGGGGCGCTGAACAGCTCGTGGAACCAACCGCCGAAGCCTTTGATTTTGATGTTATAGTAGATACACACCAGCAATACACCGATGGCCAGTGCCAGCGTGGTATTCAAATCGGCAGTCGGCACGACACGCAGCAGCGCATGGTGGTTACCGGTGAGGTGTTGCCATACCCACGGCAGCAAATCGACAGGCAGCATATCCATGGCGTTCATCAGGAAAATCCAGACAAACAGGGTCAAGCCCATTGGTGCTACGATTTTGCGCGACTGCTCGTTGTGGATAATGCTTTTGCACATATCGTCAACAAATTCATACAGGATTTCGACTGCGGCCTGAAAGCGTCCGGGAACGCCTGCGGTGGCTTTACGCGCACCGCTCCACAGTAGGAAACTGCCGATTACGCCCATCAATACGGCAAAGAAAACCGCATCGATATTAACGAACGAAAAATCGGCGATATTTTTCAGGCCTTGGCCCTGAGTTACGTCCTGCAGACTGGTCAAGCTTTGCAAGTGGTGCTTGATATAGTCGGCAGCGGTCATAGATTCACCTGCCATAGTCTTTAACTCTCAAATAATACAAAAAAACCAAATGGCTGACGCCGAGCAATCCGAAGAAAAACGGAAGGAAAACCAGTGATTCATGCCAAATTGCAAATACAATCAGCATCAACACCAGCGACAGCACTACTTTTAAAACTTCTCCAAAAATAAACATCCTGCTTTGCAGGTAAGAATTATTTTTAACAAGCTTTAAAAGTAAAACTGCAATAGATGAAGGGATGAGATACGTGATTCCGCCGGCTAAAGCCGACCAAAAACCGCTTTTGCCTACAATTATTACACTTAAGACAGAAACCGCAAATAAGACAATCACTTGTAAAACTAAAATCTGCTTCATATTTTTAAGGCGGTTGAGCCACAATACCAAAGCGAGGCTACTATAATCAAGAAGTGCTATGTCGTCAAGCGATTGTTAAGCTTTGTGAAACATTATTATTTGGGGATATTGCAATTTAAGAAAAAGTTTCTTTGTTTAACAACTGCAATTCTGCGGGGATTTTAACACAAATTACATACTGTTACATGCTTATTAATCTTGAAATACAATAATTTATGAACGCCCACCATATTCCCATGTCTCAATTTCAAAATAATCCCTTTGATTTCAATCAGATTTTAATAAGGCCGTCTGAAATTTTCAGACGGCCTTAAACTTCAAATTTTTGTGCAAATGAAACAGTTTTACTTAAATTTTTGGCATTCCGCCTAAATAAAATAAAGGTTATGCATCGTATTGAATACCCAATTGTTTCAACAGATATTCCAATGTTTCCGGCGTGTCGAAATGCAACACGATTTTGCCTTTTTTCTGATTAGTAGTTTTGATTTCGGCATTCACGCCCAAGCGCTCGGTCAATATGTCATTCATACGCTGTACATCAGGGCTGATGATTTTCTTCGACCCGGCTTCTTTGCTTTGATGCGCCAGTTGGCTACGGCGCTCGACTTCGCGCACTGACCAACCGTTTTTCACTGCTTTCTGCGCCAATTCCAATTGCTCGACCACGGACAATGTCAATAATGCGCGCGCATGCCCCATTTCCAAGCGGCGTTGGTAGAGCATATCCTGCACCGGCTCAGGTAAGCTCAGCAAACGCAAACTGTTGGAAATCGCGCTGCGGCTTTTGCCGACAGCCTTGGCCACGGTTTCATGCGTTAAACCGAACTCATCGACCAAACGTTTCAGGCCTTGCGCTTCCTCAATCGGATTCAGGTTTTCACGTTGCAGGTTTTCAATCAAACCCATGGCCAATGCGGTTTCGTCGCTGATGGTTTTGATCACCACCGGAATTTCAGTCAATCCGGCCAATTGCGACGCGCGCCAACGGCGCTCGCCGGCAATTAATTCGTATTGCGACAAACCGTGTTCGCGGACAATCACCGGCTGAATCACGCCTTGGGCTTTAATCGAATCGGCCAATTCCCGCAGCGCTTCGTCATCCATCTGCACACGCGCCTGATAGCGGCCGGGCTGAATATCGCTGATGGCGACGGAGGTCAGACGGTCGCTGGTGCTGTTGTCCACACCATTGGAAATCAGGGAATCTAAACCGCGGCCCAAACCGCCTTTCATTTTTGCCATATTGTTATCCTTTATTTTAACGGCGTCGAAACAGCGCTTTCAGACGACCTTGTCAAATCATGCGCTATTTTATCGGATATTGCTACGGATAGACAATTTGTATTCTATAATAATGCTTTCAGACGGCCTGACACAGAAAGACAATCCATGACACGGCGGCTTATCATCGGCATCAGCGGCGCAAGCGGTTTTCAATACGGCTACAAAGCCCTGCAAAACCTGCAAAACCTGCCTGACATCGAAACGCATTTGGTGGTTTCCAAAGGTGCCGATATGACGCGTGCGCTGGAAACGCCGTATTCTAAAGAAGAGGTTATGGCCATGGCGGATGTCGTCCACCCCATCGGCAATTTGGGGGCGGCGATTTCCAGCGGCTCTTTCCGCACCGCCGGTATGTTGGTGGCACCCTGTTCCATGCGTTCACTGGCAGCAATTGCCCACGGCTACAACGACAACCTGCTTACACGGGCAGCAGATGTGGTTTTGAAAGAACGCCGTCGATTGGTGCTGATGGTACGTGAATCTCCGCTGAATCTGGCTCATTTGGACAACATGAGGCGTGTCACAGAAATGGGCGGCATTATCTTCCCGCCAGTGCCTGCATTTTACCAACAGCCGCAATCGGTGGACGACATTGTCACCCATAGCGTCGGCCGCGCCTTGGAAATGTTTGACATTGACGTACCCGAATTACCGCACTGGGGCGAAGATGAATTCAAATAGATGGAATCGGCAACAAATCGCAAAGGCTACTTTACAATATACTGCGACAACTACGGTGCCGTCTGAATGTTCAGACGGCCTGTTTTATGGAAAACCCTATTCCCGATATTAAAGGAAACATCATGCGTTTACCCGTCGGCCCTTTGGTTAATGCCGCGGCGATTATCGACGGTGCCGTGATCGGCCTCAGCATCGGCGGTGCATTGCCCGAACGCGTGCGCACCAATCTGCCGACTTTGTTCGGCCTATTTTGTATCGGATTAGGCATCATTACTATTCCCGGGGTGAAATATTTTGCCGCAGTCAGTATTGCTCGGGTGCTCGGTTTGGTTATCGGTGAATGGGTGGACATTGAAAAATGGCTTAAGCAACTTGCTACCGCCGGCCAAAATCTTGTAGATAAAATTCTGCTCCCCAAAGGCGACTTAAGCGCGGAAAAGTTTTTGGGAAACTATGTGCCGCTGGTGATTTTGTTCTGCTTTAGCGGCATGGAGATTTTCGGTGCGATGAACGAAGGCATGGTCAGTGATCCGTCAATTTTATATATCAAAGCGATTTTAGGCGTGTTTACCGCGATGATTTTGCCATCAGCCTAGGCGCGATTGTCGCCTTTATCGCCGTTCCGCAAACACTGTTTCAATGTTTGCTGTTTTTCTTGGCTGTGCTGATTGTGCCGCTCACTACACCCGATATGCGTGCAGATTTTGCCGCCGCCGGCGGCTTAATGCTGCTGATGACAGGCTTGAGGATTATGGGTATTAAATTGTTTCCGGTGGCTAATATGCTGCCAAGCCTGATTTTGGTGATGCCGCTGTCGCATATTTGGGCAACGTGTATTGTGTAGTGTTCAGACGGCCTATTGAGTATTCAACGTATATCGGCGTATCATGATTTGCGCTTCACTCAACGATGGCCGATTCAGGCCGTCTGAAACGATAGGAATCTGTATGAACGCCTTCCCTCACAATATAGTCGAATTTTTCCAACGTAACCATGTCGTCAGCATTGCCACTCAATCAAACACAGGCAAATTATGGAGCGCATGCTGTTTTTATGTATTCGATGAACCGAACGCGCAATTGATTGTGTTAACCTCCCAAACCACGCAACACGGCAGCAATATGGCGGTGCAGCACCACATTGCAGGCACTATTTCCGGTCAGCCCGACAGCATCACCGAAATCAGCGGCATTCAGTTTCAAGCGCGGGCCAAATGTTTGACCGACGAAGCCGAACGCAAAGCCGCGGCCGCCCTGTTTTATCAAACCCATCCGGCTGCCTGCGCGATGAAAAGCGATGTCTGGGCATTGCAGCTGGATAAAGTGAAATTTACCGATAACAAATTGGTGTTCGCCCAAAAAACGCATTGGACGCGTGAAGGCCAATATGAACCAAGCTAAAAAACCGTCTGAAATGCCGATGATTCCATATTTGGCAATACCTGCCATTGCGCTTCAAACAGCCTGTTTGCGGAGCACGCCGCATGAGTACTGAAAATTGGTGCGTATATTTGATTTTATGCGCAAACGAATCGCTCTACTGCGGCATTACCAACCGTCCGAATGAGCGTTTTCAAGCACACCAAACCGGCAAGGGCGCACGCTATACCCGCATTCACAAGCCCGTCGCCATGCGTGTGCTTTCAGACGGCCTCAGTAAAAGCGACGCACTCAAACAAGAAATTGCCACCAAGAAATTAAGCGCACCGCAAAAACGTGTTCTATGGCTGGAAATGGAGAATGCACTGGAAATCAAGGCCGTCTGAAAGAAGCTGCTGAAGCTTTCAGACGGCCTACCGCTCTGCCCTGCTTTGTTATAAAATCCTTATTCCGCTCAATCAGGAAAACGATCATGACCACCAAGACCCAACGCAATGTTGACGACAACGAGATCGCCAAATTCAGCCAAATCGCCGAAAAGTGGTGGGATAAAAACAGCGAATTCAAACCGCTGCACGATATTAACCCGCTGCGCTTGGGTTACATCGACGGCTTAGGTCATTTGAGCGGCAAGCAGGTTTTGGATGTCGGCTGCGGTGGCGGCATTTTGGCCGAAAGCATAGCCAAACTCGGTGCCGCGCATGTGACCGGCATCGACATGGCGGAAAAGTCATTGAAAGTGGCCGAAGTGCACGCGGCCGAACAAAACGTTGGTAATATTGCTTACCGCTGCATACCGGTGGAAGAATTAGCCGCGGAACAACCACACAGCTTTGATGTGGTCACCTGCATGGAAATGCTCGAGCATGTACCCGATCCGGCCGCCATTGTGAAAGCCTGTGCGCAATTGGCCAAGCCCGACGGCATGGTGTTTTTTTCCACCATCAACCGCAATCCGAAATCTTATCTGCATTTGATTGTCGGCGCCGAATATGTGCTGAACTTTGTCCCGAAAGGCACGCATGACTGGCAAAAATTCATCACACCTGCTGAATTGGCGCGCATGTGTCGCCAAGCCGGTTTGGATGTTGTCGATACAAAAGGCATGAAATACAATCTGTTGACCAAAGAATACAGCATTAGCGAGGCAACCGACACCAATTATATGATTGCCTGTCGCCCGGCTTAGAAACACAATAAAAGGCTGTCTGAAACATTATGTTCCAGACAGCCTTTTATTGAATTCAATCAACTAACGCTTCATTTCACCCTGAATCGCACGAATATTCGCCTCACGATCGCGCACCGCTTGGTTCAGACGGCTGATTTTGGCTTGATCACCTTTCTTACGAGCCACATTCAATTGCACTTTCGCACGCGCCAATGCAGCTTGTTCGTTGCGGATTTCGTTTTGCAGAATCTGCTTGCGGGTAAGTTGCGGTTTGGCAACCGGAGCGGCAATAACCGGCACATGAATGATTTTGGCCTTGCGGTTGAGCTCGGCGGCTCGTGCTTGGGCTGATTTCAAATCACCGGCACCGGTTTTACGGCCTGATGTGTCATTACCATTGCGCAGCTTGATATTCATGCGTGGATTAGCCGCTTCGGCACTATTGGTTACACTGCCGCTGAAAGTCTGTGGCAAAATTTTAATATCGCTCACATCAGGTGCAGCAGAACCAGGCGCTTCTTTTAAATCCACTTTCTCGGGTAATGCTTTGGCGGCCTCTTCAGGTAGTACCTGAGCAGCACCATCGATATGGGATTCTTCACATTGGTTGCCGATTTTCTTTTCGGCAAAGACAATACCGCCGTCTACCTTACAAATATAAGTGACAGCTTGCGCCGACACGGCAATAGTGTTCAGGCCCAATGCCAGAATCAGTTTTTGAAAAATAGGTTTCATGCTGTTTGTGAAGTCATTCGGATATGAGAGCGGCTATTATACTATGCCATCTGTAAAGTGCATAAATGCTGTGTTAAAGCGATGGGGATAATAAGGTATAAATGCGTTCAGACGGCCGGCCATATTGCATCTAAGGGTGAGGTGATTTTAAAATATTCACTGCGATGTTGGAATTCTATCTGCCAAGCGTGCAAAAACATTCTTTCGGCGGGTCTTCCACTATACAATTCATCGCCAATAATCGGGCTACCCAAGCTTTTCATGGCAACACGCAATTGGTGCGTTTTACCGGTGTGCGGTTGTCACTCAAATAAGCGTAGATTAGGCGCTAGGCATGACTATGAAACTGAGTGATGGCCGGATTCGCCATATCTCGTGTCAACTTCCATACGCCACGGCGCGATTTTTCCATTCCCTCTTTAACCAACCCTGCTTTTTAGATGGCTTCGCATCGCTTAGGGCCCCAAATAGGTTTTACGCATGGCTTTGGCGGAAAATTGTTGCGCCAATTCTGAAGCCGTCTGCACATTGAGTGCCTGCAACAATACACCACTGGTTGCCTGATCCAATCGATGCAACAGCCATACTCTTTCTAAACCCAGCTGCTCTGCCAGCTTTTGCGTCAAGCTGATTTGGTTTTTCCTGAGGCACCATAATGTGACAAGGTTTATTGATAGCAACAAAGTTTTGATTCTAAAAAAGAATCTCCCACATTTTCAGACGGTAGCGGATTCGCCTATCAAGTGCAACATTGCAAAACAGAAAAGGTCAGTATGCGGTAGCTACTGCCTTTCCTGACAAGAAAGATTGCAATGCGCTACACACAACTGACCCAAGACGAACGATACCACATCCAGCATCATTACCGCCACCAAACCATCACACAAATCGTACAAACGCCCGGCCGCCACAAAAGCACCGTCAGCCGCGAAATCAAACGCCATAGCCAAAACCAAGACTATCGCGCCGCCCCGGCACAACAGCAAAGCCGCCAACGCAAACAGAAAAAGCGCGGTCCATACAAAATGACCGCACAACTACATCGGACAGATCAACACCCTTATCCGTCAAAAACCCAGCCCGCAGCAAATATGCGGATACCTCGGAAAACACCACCAAATCAAGCTCCACCACAGCACCGTTTACCGCAACCTGCACCAAAACAGAAACAACGGCGGCACATTATGGCGACACCTCAGAATATGCAGCAAACCCTACCGTAAAAAATACGGCAGCAAAACACGGACCGGAGGCAAAGTTCCCGACCGCGTCGGTATCGAACACCATCCCAAAACCGTCAACAACAGAACGCGCATCGGCGACTGGGAAGCCGACGCCATCATCGGCAAAGACCAAAAAAGCGCACTGCCGACCTTAGCCGAACGCGTTACCCGTTACACCATCATCTGCAAGTTGAAGGACTTCAAAGCCGAAGACACCGCCAACGCCGTCATCAGCGCATTGAAAAAACACAAAGACAGGGTACACACGATTACAATGGACAACGGCAAAGAGTTTTACCGGCACAAAAAAAAACGCTAACGCATTGAAAGCGGAAACCTATTTTTGCCGCCCGTACCACTCTTGGGAGAAGGGAACGAACGAAAACACCAACGGGCTGATACGCCAATACTTCCCAAAACAGACGGATTTCAGGAAAATCAGCGGGAAGGAAATCCGGCAGGTTCAAGATGAACTGAACCACCGTCCAAGAAAACACTTGGCTATGAAACACCAAGTGTTTTATAGCAAATAAACTTATTTATCGATGCACACCTGAAACAGCCAATCCACATCCGTAATTCGCAGCCGATTCCTAACACCTTTAATCCAAGCCCACTTTTTTTCTATCTGATTCAGATCAGGGCTATAGGGCGGAAGCCATAACACAGTATGGCCTTTCTCCTTCAGAAGTGTTAAAGCACTCCCCTTATGAAACGTCGCATTATCCATCACCACCACACTGTTTTGCGGCAGCTCCGGAATCAAAATCCGCTCCACCCAAGCGTCAAATATTCGGCGGTCAATACTGCAATCAAACAACCCGACGGCAAACAGTTTGCCGTGAAATAATGCTCCGACGGCATTGGCCTGATGATGTCCCTGCCAATCATGAAGCGCATAACAACGCCGGCTTTTTGGCGCATAAGCGTAAGGCCGGTAACAGGATGTTCTGAATCCGCTCTCGTCTAAATAAACAACCGGACGGTTACGGCGGATGTAGCGGTGCAGTAACTTCAGGAAGTTTTTTCTGAGCCCTCTGTTGGCTTTCGGGTGGCGATTGGTCTTTTTTTGTAGCTGATGTTGTATCGCTTTAATGCTTTGTGTATGGCGGTATGGGAACAGCCAAAGCGTTGCGCTCTTTCATAGCAATAGGCATCGGGATAACGCTCAACATCTTCGAGCAGTGCTTGGGCGCTGATTTTGCGGGTTTTCCGTTGCTTCGGAGGGGTTTGAGGAGCCGGAGGGCGTTTCCAAAGCGTGATGGTGGAGATGGCGATGCCGAATTCTTTTGCGGCTCTGCGAATCGTCCATCCTTGACGGAGTTTTTTGAGTACGAGTTGTTTGAAGTCTTCTGAATAGGCCATGGTGGAATTGTATCGAAGAATAGGTTTATTTGCTATATTCTTGAATATCTTCCAACCTCTGTTAACAGATGTTGCACTTGAAAATCGAAAGTAAGGGCCTTAATTCAATGCAATGCCTTACCCAGTAAAGTAACGGCACCCAAAATACAAAATACAATACAGGCAGAAATATGAACCGCTTTAGACGGAATCCTCTTCATTAGCAACTGCCCTAAATAAATTACCGGCACATTTGCCAACATCAAGCCTAACACGCTACCACATATTACCCAAAACATCTCTTGATATTTCGCCGCCAATAACACTGTGGCAATTTGCGTTTTATCACCTATTTCCGCTATAAAAAACAACAGTACCGTTGCCCCAAAAACACCATACTTCAGCCATCGGCTATCCGGATTCTCATCCTTATCCGGCAGTAGCAACCATAACCCTACCGCAACAAAACTCAAGCCGATGATCCATTTCATCAGTTCAGGCGAAATATATTGAGCCACCCACACACCAATAACAGCTGAAAATGCATGGTTTAATAGTGTAGCTACAAAAACGCCGAAAACAATGGCATTCTTTTGTGAAAATCGGGTTGACAAAAATAATGCGAGCAGTTGGGTCTTATCACCGATTTCGGCAATCATCACACCCAATGTCGAAGAGAAAAAAGCTTCCATATAGATACTCAACCGTTTCGTGGGCAACATAAAAGCATAACAATTGCCCACTGGAATTGCCATGCTTTACGTCTTGCCTGTCATTCGTTTGAGCGAAGATGCGGTTACCATGCCAAAGCAATTATGTTGACAACCGCTCCGGAAATCGAACAATCCGGATAGCTACTCCCGTAAAGAGGAACAAAATTATAATGTTTGTGCCTTATCTACACAACCTATTTTAGGATTTAGTGAATTGAATATTCAATGAAAGGAACACAATTAAATCATGCTTAACCTCTATCGGACGTAAAGAAGCCTCCGACAGGAGTCGGAGGCTTCGGAATGGGTGTTTGGCAGTGACCTACTTTCACATGGAAGAACCACACTATCATCGGCGCTGAGTCGTTTCACGGTCCTGTTCGGGATGGGAAGGCGTGGGACCAACTCGCTATGGCCGCCAAACTTAAACTGTACAAATTGTTAAGCCGTTATGCAGTTTCCTGCAGTTATTTATTGTTTAACCAACTTTTGGTGATGACTGAATCATCAGTAAGCTTTTATCTTTGAAGTCCTTCAAATGATAGAGTCAAGCCTCACGAGCAATTAGTATGGGTTAGCTTCATGCGTTACCGCACTTCCACACCCCACCTATCAACGTCCTGGTCTCGAACGACTCTTTAGGAGGATTAAATCCTCAGGGAAGTCTCATCTTCAGGCGAGTTTCGCGCTTAGATGCTTTCAGCGCTTATCTCTTCCGAACTTAGCTACCCGGCGATGCGACTGGCGTCACAACCGGTACACCAGAGGTTCGTCCACTCCGGTCCTCTCGTACTAGGAGCAGCCCCCGTCAAACTTCCAACGCCCACTGCAGATAGGGACCAAACTGTCTCACGACGTTTTAAACCCAGCTCACGTACCACTTTAAATGGCGAACAGCCATACCCTTGGGACCGACTACAGCCCCAGGATGTGATGAGCCGACATCGAGGTGCCAAACTCCGCCGTCGATATGAACTCTTGGGCGGAATCAGCCTGTTATCCCCGGAGTACCTTTTATCCGTTGAGCGATGGCCCTTCCATACAGAACCACCGGATCACTATGTCCTGCTTTCGCACCTGCTCGACTTGTCGGTCTCGCAGTTAAGCTACCTTTTGCCATTGCACTATCAGTCCGATTTCCGACCGGACCTAGGTAACCTTCGAACTCCTCCGTTACTCTTTGGGAGGAGACCGCCCCAGTCAAACTGCCTACCATGCACGGTCCCCGATCCGGATGACGGACCTGGGTTAGAACCTCAAAGACACCAGGGTGGTATTTCAAGGACGGCTCCACAGAGACTGGCGTCTCTGCTTCTAAGCCTCCCACCTATCCTACACAAGTGACTTCAAAGTCCAATGCAAAGCTACAGTAAAGGTTCACGGGGTCTTTCCGTCTAGCAGCGGGTAGATTGCATCTTCACAACCACTTCAACTTCGCTGAGTCTCGGGAGGAGACAGTGTGGCCATCGTTACGCCATTCGTGCGGGTCGGAACTTACCCGACAAGGAATTTCGCTACCTTAGGACCGTTATAGTTACGGCCGCCGTTTACTGGGGCTTCGATCCGATGCTCTCACATCTTCAATTAACCTTCCAGCACCGGGCAGGCGTCACACCCTATACGTCCACTTTCGTGTTAGCAGAGTGCTGTGTTTTTAATAAACAGTCGCAGCCACCTATTCTCTGCGACCCTCCAATGCTTACAGAGCAAGTCTTTCACATCGAAGGGCATACCTTCTCCCGAAGTTACGGTATCAATTTGCCGAGTTCCTTCTCCCGAGTTCTCTCAAGCGCCTTAGAATTCTCATCCTGCCCACCTGTGTCGGTTTGCGGTACGGTTCCGATTCAACTGAAGCTTAGTGGCTTTTCCTGGAAGCGTGGTATCGGTTACTTCGTGTCCGTAGACACTCGTCATCACTTCTCGGTGTTATGAAGACCCGGATTTGCCTAAGTCTTCCACCTACCGGCTTAAACAAACTATTCCAACAGTTTGCTAACCTAACCTTCTCCGTCCCCACATCGCATTGAATCAAAGTACAGGAATATTAACCTGTTTCCCATCGACTACGCATTTCTGCCTCGCCTTAGGGGCCGACTCACCCTACGCCGATGAACGTTGCGTAGGAAACCTTGGGCTTTCGGCGAGCGGGCTTTTCACCCGCTTTATCGCTACTCATGTCAACATTCGCACTTCTGATACCTCCAGCACACTTTACAATGCACCTTCTTCGGCCTACAGAACGCTCCCCTACCATACCTTACGGTATCCGCAGCTTCGGTTATAGATTTGAGCCCCGTTACATCTTCCGCGCAGGACGACTCGACCAGTGAGCTATTACGCTTTCTTTAAATGATGGCTGCTTCTAAGCCAACATCCTGGCTGTCTGGGCCTTCCCACTTCGTTTACCACTTAATCTATCATTTGGGACCTTAGCTGGCGGTCTGGGTTGTTTCCCTCTTGACAACGGACGTTAGCACCCGCTGTCTGTCTCCCGAGGAGCAACTTGATGGTATTCTTAGTTTGCCATGGGTTGGTAAGTTGCAATAACCCCCTAGCCATAACAGTGCTTTACCCCCATCAGTCTCATACTCGAGGCACTACCTAAATAGTTTTCGGGGAGAACCAGCTATCTCCGAGTTTGTTTAGCCTTTCACCCCTATCCACAGCTCATCCCCGCATTTTGCAACATGCGTGGGTTCGGACCTCCAGTGCGTGTTACCGCACCTTCATCCTGGCCATGGATAGATCACTCGGTTTCGGGTCTACACCCAGCAACTAGTCGCCCTATTAAGACTCGGTTTCCCTACGCCTCCCCTATCCGGTTAAGCTCGCTACTGAATGTAAGTCGTTGACCCATTATACAAAAGGTACGCAGTCACGGAACAAGTCCGCTCCCACTGTTTGTATGCATCAGGTTTCAGGTTCTGTTTCACTCCCCTCCCGGGGTTCTTTTCGCCTTTCCCTCACGGTACTGGTTCACTATCGGTCGATGATGAGTATTTAGCCTTGGAGGATGGTCCCCCCATATTCAGACAGGATTTCTCGTGTCCCGCCCTACTTGTCGTACGCTTAGTACCATTGATGAAATTTCGAATACGGGACTATCACCCACTATGGTCAAGCTTCCCAGCTTGTTCTTCTATCTCAACAATTATTACGTACAGGCTCCTCCGCGTTCGCTCGCCACTACTTGCGGAATCTCGGTTGATTTCTTTTCCTCCGGGTACTTAGATGGTTCAGTTCTCCGGGTTCGCTTCTCTAAGTCTATGTATTCAACTTAGGATACTGCACTGAATGCAGTGGGTTTCCCCATTCGGATATCGCGGGATCAAAGCTTTATTGCCAGCTCCCCCACGCTTTTCGCAGGCTTACACGTCCTTCGTCGCCTATCATCGCCAAGGCATCCACCTGATGCACTTATTCACTTGACTCTATCATTTCAAGAACCTCTTTGACTTCGCTTTGTTCCCGTTGACTAGGTAACTTGGCTTAAGGTGTTTACTTTGATAAAGCTTACTGCTTTGTTGTGTGTCGCTCCTGCCTTTTGTGTTTCAGGAGCAACTCGATACAATCATCACCCAAATACTGCGGTTTACTTCTTGGTAACGATTAGCCGTTTGCAACTGGCCAATCGTTAAAGTAAACCGACATTGTCTTTGTTTGTTGATTTCGGCTTTCCAATTTGTTAAAGATCGATGCTTTTCAATATTGCTATTGACTTCGCAAATCAAAATGAGCTGGCCATTATATCAGCCTTCTTCTTGCAGTCAAGCTTTTTCAGTCATTAAACAAAAAATCAGCGCTATGCGCTTTTTTATTTAAATTCTGCCAACTGACTTTGATTTGGAAAGTATTTGGTGGAGGCAAACGGGATCGAACCGATGACCCCCTGCTTGCAAAGCAGGTGCTCTACCAACTGAGCTATGCCCCCAGTATGAGTTGTGGTGGGTCTGGGAGGACTTGAACCTCCGACCCCACGCTTATCAAGCGTGTGCTCTAACCAGCTGAGCTACAAACCCAAGGTCGTTATTTTGAAACCGTTTCACCAAACCAGGCCTTATTGCCGATCCGTTACTTTGTTTTCTCAATATCTTCTGCATCTTCTACAGTTTACCGATAAGTGTGAATGCGAGAAGCCTCTTCTTCTCTAGAAAGGAGGTGATCCAGCCGCAGGTTCCCCTACGGCTACCTTGTTACGACTTCACCCCAGTCATGAAGCATACCGTGGTAAGCGGCCTCCTTGCGGTTAGCCTACCTACTTCTGGTATCCCCCACTCCCATGGTGTGACGGGCGGTGTGTACAAGACCCGGGAACGTATTCACCGCAGTATGCTGACCTGCGATTACTAGCGATTCCGACTTCATGCACTCGAGTTGCAGAGTGCAATCCGGACTACGATCGGTTTTGTGAGATTGGCTCCGCCTCGCGGCTTGGCTACCCTCTGTACCGACCATTGTATGACGTGTGAAGCCCTGGTCATAAGGGCCATGAGGACTTGACGTCATCCCCACCTTCCTCCGGCTTGTCACCGGCAGTCTCATTAGAGTGCCCAACTTAATGATGGCAACTAATGACAAGGGTTGCGCTCGTTGCGGGACTTAACCCAACATCTCACGACACGAGCTGACGACAGCCATGCAGCACCTGTGTTACGGTTCCCGAAGGCACTCCTCCGTCTCTGAAGGATTCCGTACATGTCAAGACCAGGTAAGGTTCTTCGCGTTGCATCGAATTAATCCACATCATCCACCGCTTGTGCGGGTCCCCGTCAATTCCTTTGAGTTTTAATCTTGCGACCGTACTCCCCAGGCGGTCAATTTCACGCGTTAGCTACGCTACTAAGCAATCAAGTTGCCCAACAGCTAATTGACATCGTTTAGGGCGTGGACTACCAGGGTATCTAATCCTGTTTGCTACCCACGCTTTCGAGCATGAACGTCAGTGTTATCCCAGGGGGCTGCCTTCGCCATCGGTATTCCTCCACATCTCTACGCATTTCACTGCTACACGTGGAATTCTACCCCCCTCTGACACACTCTAGTCAGCCAGTTCAAAACGCAGTTCCCAGGTTGAGCCCGGGGATTTCACATCTTGCTTAACTAACCGTCTGCGCTCGCTTTACGCCCAGTAATTCCGATTAACGCTCGCACCCTACGTATTACCGCGGCTGCTGGCACGTAGTTAGCCGGTGCTTATTCTTCAGGTACCGTCATAAGTTTATGGTATTAACACAAACCTTTTCTTCCCTGACAAAAGTCCTTTACAACCCGAAGGCCTTCTTCAGACACGCGGCATGGCTGGATCAGGCTTGCGCCCATTGTCCAAAATTCCCCACTGCTGCCTCCCGTAGGAGTCTGGGCCGTGTCTCAGTCCCAGTGTGGCGGATCATCCTCTCAGACCCGCTACTGATCGTCGCCTTGGTAGGCCTTTACCCCACCAACTAGCTAATCAGATATTGGCCGCTCGAATAACGCAAGGCCCGAAGGTCCCCTGCTTTCCTCCTCAGAGCGTATGCGGTATTAGCTAATCTTTCGATTAGTTATCCCCCATTACTCGGTACGTTCCAATATGTTACTCACCCGTTCGCCACTCGCCACCCAAGAAGCAAGCTTCTCTGTGCTGCCGTCCGACTTGCATGTGTAAAGCATGCCGCCAGCGTTCAATCTGAGCCAGGATCAAACTCTTATGTTTAATCTCTAACTTTTTAACTTCTGGTCTGCTTCAAAGAAACTGACAAGTCAATGTTTTAAACATTTGTCTTGTCTGTCTTTTTCAACAGTGTGAGGCTTGTCGCACTCACACTTATCGGTAATCTGTTTGTTAAAGAGCAAAAACCGAATTATATAACACCTAAACTGCTTGTCAACTCTTTTTTTTCAAAATCTATCGAAAATCCAAATCAACCGTGCTATAATTGTCAGTTCGGTTCTTCACCGCCGAAGCAGCGAAGAACCGAACTATACTCCTCGCCCCGATACCCGTCAACCCATACCCTCAATAAATTTTAACCCAAACCGCCAACCACCTGTTTTACAACCGGATTTAGTTCCAAACAAATGACATAAATCTTCAAAACCTTAAATCCCAATCCCCAACCTCATCCTTGCAATAAAGGCCGTCTGAAAGATTCAGACGGCCTTGTTCACTATATACATATACTACAACCAAAAATGTATTTCTATTTAATACTTTAGTAGTGACAAATCATTCAAAATAATACTTGCGCATTTATTAACCATCTATTACATTTAGACCACGGTCGCGATGAATTCATTTTCAGCCGACTTAAAAAAGCCAAGATAGCAAAGGTCATAAAAATAGAAGAGACTGACAATACCAACGCAATATCCCAATAAACGCAATATCCCAATAAAAGAGCTGTTTTTTATAGCAGCTCTTTTCCATTTTGTTTATTGCGCCAAGATGATTTCCAAAACAAACTTACTACCGGCGTAAGCCAGAACCAAACTGCTGAAACCGATAATCGTCCAAATTGCCGCTTTTTTACCGCGCCATGCCATCATACTGTGTTTGAGCAATAAGCCACCGTAAATCAGCCACGATGAAATGCCGAATATGGTTTTATGGGTAAAGGTGATCGGCTTGCCGAATACGCTTTCAGCGAAGAATGTTCCGCTGATCACAGAATAAGTCAACAAAACAAAGCCGACCAACATGCCACGGAACATCAGTTTTTCTAAACTCAGCAACGGCGGTAGAAATGTTACCAATGAAGACATTTTACGCTTATGCAGGCTTCGGTTTAAAAGCAGAATCAATACGGCAAACAGCGTAACAATCCCGAATAAGCCGTATGCCAGTAATGATGTGCCCACATGCAGCATAAACGGTACATCGCTGATTTCATAACCGATGAATTTCCCCGGGAAAATCATGCCCAATAATAAAGACAGCGCCGCACACGGATATAACAGCAATTGCAATCCGCGCAAACAATAAAAGAAGCTGCCGAAGCAATACATTATCAGCATCAACCACACAATCAGGCTGATGGAATAGCCGAACCCCGTAATCAATACTTGATCCCTGATTACCGGCAGCAACAAAGCTGCACCATGTACCAGCAACGCCACGCCCAATACCATTAATTCAGCATGGACAGGATACGCCTGATCACGGTGTTTTTTATGACGCATCCACACAAAACCCGACAATCCGGCATACACCAGCATCAGGCAAATCAAAATTATCGGCATAACAAACTTTCTCTGTACGCATATTCATAACCGCGTACGATGGTGTAAAATAAGACCGATTTTATTTTATCAAATAATGCCCTCTTGTGGGCAGCTATTCTCATTATCAAGGATAAGCATGTTAGACAACTTAACCGACCGCTTCAGCAGCGTTTTGAAAAACATCCGCGGCCATGCAAACTTAACCGAAGACAATATTAAAGAAGCTTTGCGTGAAGTTCGACTGGCTTTATTAGAAGCCGATGTTGCCTTGCCGGTCGTCAAAGAATTCATCAACAACGTCAAAGAAAAAGCAATCGGCCAAGAAGTAGCCGGCAGCCTGACACCCGACCAAGCATTTATCGGCGTGGTAAACGATGCCCTGGTTGAATTGATGGGTAAGGAAAATACTTCGCTGGATTTATCTGTTGCCCCGCCTGCCGTGGTATTGATGGCCGGTTTGCAGGGCGCAGGCAAAACCACGACCGTCGGCAAATTATCGCGCTTATTGAAAACCGAGCATAAGAAAAAGATTCTGGTGGTATCTGCCGACGTATACCGCCCTGCTGCGATTGAACAATTACGCTTATTGGCCGAACAAGTCGGCGTGGATTTCTTCCCTTCCGACATCAGTCAAAAGCCGGTTGATATTGCTCAATTGGCTGTGGACTATGCCAAAAAGCATTTCTATGATGTGTTGATGGTCGATACCGCCGGTCGTTTGGCCATTGATGAAGAAATGATGAAAGAAATCAAAGCGCTTCATGTAGCTGTGAATCCGGTGGAGACGCTGTTTGTCATCGACTCCATGCTTGGCCAAGATGCGGTGAACACTGCCCAAGCCTTTAATGAAGCCTTACCGCTCACCGGTGTGATTCTGACCAAAATGGATGGTGATGCGCGCGGCGGTGCGGCTTTGTCTGTGCGCCACGTTACTGGCAAACCGATTAAATTTATCGGTATCGGCGAAAAAGTCACCGGCTTAGAGCCTTTCCACCCAGATCGCATCGCCAGCCGCATTTTGGGCATGGGCGACGTATTGAGCCTGATTGAAGACGTTCAACGCGGCATCGATGAAGCCGCCGCCGCCAAAATGGCGAAGAAAATCCAAAAAGGCAAAGGCTTTGACCTGAATGACTTTAAAGAACAAATCCAGCAAATGCGCAACATGGGGGGCTTGGAAAACCTGATGTCGAAAATGCCGGGCGAACTTGGCCAAATCTCCAAGCAAATCCCTGAAGGTACTGCCGAAAAAGCCATGGGCAAAGTCGAGGCCATCATTAACTCGATGACCCCGAAAGAACGCGCCAACCCTGCTTTAATCAAAGCCAGTCGCAAACGCCGCATCGCTGCCGGCGCCGGTACCAATGTGCAGGAAGTGAACAAAATGCTGAAGCAATTCGAGCAATCTCAGCAAATGATGAAAATGTTCAGCGGCAACGGCATATCAAAGCTGATGAAAATGGCCAAAAGCATGAAGGGCATGAAAGGGATGTTCCCAGGTATGTAATGTTATTTACCTAAATAGATATAAAGAAGGTAAAGGCCGTCTGAATAACTTTTTTTCAGACGGCCTGGGGCCTGTGCAAAACTCTCTTTCCCAAACAATAAAGGTTACTTGAATTATCAAGTCACCTTTATTTCTCCTCCAAACACACAGATTTCCCTAAGTTTCCGAATCCTGTCACCCAAGCGCCCGATTTCCCGGGTGCTCCTTTTTCAGCAACAGGCGCAATGAGGCTGAGTTTGTTTGCCGTTTTGAGCAAATTCAAATACATCACTTTCAAATGATTTTACGCATTCGCTTTCCGTAAGCCGAAATATGTTGCCCTATGGCAGCGGAACTTACGGTGCAATGTACCGAAACCCTGTTCCGCCACATAACGGGTATTTGATAAGTATCGGTTGCGTTGTTTGTCTTCGTCTGTTAAGGGGCGGCCACGGCGGGCTTTCCGCATGATGCCGTCTGAAAGTTTTTTTGTTGTTTAAGCATTGCAGCCTTTGCCGGCATATACGGCGGTGTATTCGGCTGTGCCGTCGAAGTGGCGGCACTCGTGTTCGTTGGCGGGGCTGACATGCAGTTGGCCGGTATCGGTGTGTTGTTTACAGCTGGTTTGAATTTGCAGTCTTTTTTATCCGACGGGCGTCTTTGTCTTTGCCGGGGGAGGTTTCGTCGGTGATACCTTCTCATCGGTTTCAATAGTCTGACGTTGTTTGCCGCCGGCGGTTTGGATGATGGCGGCGTCGATAATTGCGGCGGCTTTTTCTACTTTTAAGTCTTTGTCGGTGAGCTGTCGGTTAATCAGTTCTGACGGATAAGGCAAAGTTTGGTCCTGCGCCAACCGGCAGCGGCAGAGTGTGCTGTGGCCGGGAATGTCCGGTTCGTCGAAGCCGCAGAAGAGGTTGGGGACGATATGGGTAATCAGGCTGTGTTCGAGTTCGGGGGCGGCGAGGCTGTGCCACTGTCCGTTCAGGACGGCTTTGAACATGGGGGGGTAGGAATAGGTCGGACAGCCGCGTCGGTCGGGAATGCAGTGGTTTTTTTTGTTGCTGAAGATAGGTATGGATGGATTGCCAATCGATGATTTGGTTGATTTTGAGCAGTGTGAAGCGGTCAATGCCGTTGATGGCAATGATGGTTTGGGCGGTTTCTTGGAAAAAGCTGCCCATGGAAAATTTTCTAAATTCGGTTTAGGGGAATTTAGAGGTTTTTTTTTTGGGGGGGGGGGGGGGGAGTATAAAAGTCTCAGGCTGCCTGAAAAATATTTCAAAGCCAATTTAAGCATCAAAATAACCCGAACAGTATTTAAAATTAGGGGCTGACGTAGATTAGCAGTTAGGTTACACTGAAAAAATGAAGATAACCCATTACAACACAGTAAATCTACACAGCGAAAGTTGCTTCAGTTTTTTGTGTTAGAAGTTACTGCTCGTTCAGCAGCGGATATACTCGGTATTCAACCTAATTGTGCTATGTTGTTTTACCGAAAAATCCGTCAAGTGATTGCCTGCCATTCAGCACTTCAAGCAGACGAAGTTTTTGACAGCTCTATTGAGCTGGACGAAAGCTATTTTGGCGGACAACGCAAGGGTAAACGCGGTCGTGGTGCAGCCGGTAAAGCGGCTGTTTTTGGTATTTTAAAACGCAATGGTAAGGTCTATACTGTTGTGGTTGAAAACACCAAACAAGATACTTTACTACCTGTTATTAAAAGAAAAATCATGCCTGATAGTATTGTTTATACGGACTGTTACAAAAGCTGTGATGTGCTTGATGTGAGCGAATTTATTCATCATCGCATCAATCATTCACAGATTTTTGCAGAGCGTCAAAACCACATTAACGGCATTGAGAATTTCCGGAACCAAGCAAAACGTGTTCTGAGAAAATACAACGGAATTGACCGTAAATCTTTTCCCTTATTCTTGAAAGAATGTGTGTTCGTTTTAATTTTGGCACACCAAAATAGCAGTTAAAAATTCTGCGAATTTGGTGTGGTGTTTAGGGCTAATCTGTCAGCCCCTAAAATTAAACACACCATCTATTTAAATAAATAGATGGTGTGTTTAATTTTAAATTGATTATTCAGCTGCTTTATCAACCAATTCTACCAACGCCAAAGGCGCATTGTCACCTTTACGGAAACCGTATTTCAGTACACGAACATAGCCGCCGTTGCGAGCAGCAAAACGTGAACCCAATTCGTCAAACAATTTAACCACTACATCGCGATCACGAGTACGGTCAAATGCCAAACGACGGTTTGCCAAAGAAGGTTTTTTACCCAAAGTAATCAAGGGCTCTACCACGCGGCGCAATTCTTTTGCCTTAGGCAAAGTGGTCACGATAGTTTCGTGAGTCAACAAAGAATTTGCCATATTGCGCAGCATCGCAGCGCGGTGGCTGCTGGTACGGTTTAATTTGCGGTTACCATTACGATGACGCATGTCATTATCCTTTAATCTTCAAACTTACGGCTTTTCTAAGCCTACAGGCGGCCAAGCTTCTAATTTTGAACCTAATGTCAGGCCTTTAGAGGCTAACACTTCTTTGATTTCATTCAAAGATTTACGGCCCAAATTGGGAGTTTTGAGAAGCTCGGTTTCAGTACGTTGAATCAAATCGCCAATATAATAAATATCTTCAGCTTTCAGACAATTAGCTGAACGTACAGTTAATTCCAAATCATCCACCGGACGTAACAAGATAGGATCGATTGGAGGTGCTTTTTCTTCAACCTCTTCAACCGATGTACCTTGCAAATCAGCAAAGATAGACATTTGGTCAATTAAAATACGTGCGGCACTGCGTACGGCTTCTTCCGGCTCAATAGAACCATCGGTTTCAATATCCAAAACCAATTTATCCAAGTCGGTACGTTGCTCTACGCGTGCAGGTTCAACTTCAAAGCTAACACGGCTGATGGGCGAAAAACTCGCATCCAACTGAATCGCACCAATCTGTTTGCTTTCATCGCGTACAACACGACGCCCTGAAACGGATTGATAACCACGGCCTTGCTCAACTTTGATTTCCATTTCAACTTGGCCGTTATTGGACAAGTGGCAAATCACGTGTTCAGGATTTAAAATTTCCACATCATGTGGCAATTCAATGTCCCCAGCAACAACTGCACCGGCACCTGATTTTTTCAAAGTCAACTGAACTTGGCTACGACTGTGCAACTTAAATACGATACCTTTGATGTTCAACAAAATGTCTACGACATCTTCTTGAACACCGTCAACGGTAGAATATTCATGCAACACACCGGTAATAGCTACTTCAGTCGGTGCAAAACCATTCATGGATGACAGTAAGATACGACGCAAAGCATTACCTAAAGTGTGACCAAAACCACGTTCAAACGGCTGCATTGAAACTTTTGCACGTGTAGCAGACAAAGTATCTACATCAATTTGACGAGGTTTCAAAAATTCGGTTGTGCTATTTTGCATTTAACTGTCCCTCACTGAGCTAGCATTATTTAGAGTAGAACTCTACCACCAGCTGTTCATTAATATCGCCAGTTAATTCTGAGCGATCCGGCATATTTTTGAATACACCTTCCAATTTATCTGCATCAACTGAAACCCAGCTAGGCAAACCAATTTGAATTGCCAAGCTCAAAGCTTCTTGGATACGTACTTGTTTTTTAGCTTTCTCGCGGATAGCTACAACATCACCGGCTTTAACTTGAAAAGAAGGGATATTCACAACTTGTCCGTTAACGGTAATCGCTTTGTGAGAAACCAATTGACGGGCTTCTGCACGGGTAGAACCGAAGCCCATGCGATATACAACATTGTCTAAACGAGATTCCAATAATTGCAGCAACAACTCACCGGTAGAACCTTTACGGCGTGAAGCTTCTGCAAAATAACGACGGAATTGACGTTCTAATACGCCGTAAATACGACGGATTTTTTGTTTTTCACGTAATTGCAGACCGTAGTCTGATAAACGTGGTTTTTTAGCACCGTGTTGACCTGGTGCAGAATCCATTTTACATTTTGACTCTAAAGAGCGGCGTGCACTCTTCAAAAACAGATCTGTACCTTCACGGCGTGCTAATTTACATTTAGGGCCAATATAACGTGCCATATTTCAAATCACTCCAATATTAAATACGACGTTTTTTAGGTGGACGGCAACCGTTATGAGGCAACGGGGTAACGTCAGTAATGCTGGTAATCTTGAAACCAAGAGCATTGAGCGCACGTACAGAAGATTCGCGACCTGGGCCCGGGCCTTTAATGCGAACCTCTAAATTTTTAACGCCATACTCTTGGGCAACTTTACCAGCTGCTTCTGCAGCTACTTGAGCTGCAAATGGTGTACTCTTACGTGAACCTTTAAAACCAGCGCCGCCAGAGGTAGCCCAAGACAATGCATTGCCTTGACGGTCAGTGATTGTAATGATGGTATTGTTAAAAGATGCATGAACATGCACAATACCTTCGCTTACGGTTTTACGTACTTTTTTACGTACACGCGAAGCTGTGTTTGCTTTAGCCATTAATCAATTTCCTTAAAAATTATTTCTTACCGGCAATCGCTTTGCGCGGACCTTTACGGGTACGTGCATTTGTGCGAGTGCGTTGACCGCGACAAGGTAAGCCACGACGATGACGGAAGCCGCGATAGCAACCCATATCCATCAATCGTTTAATGCTCATTGTTACCTCACGACGCAAGTCACCTTCAACTTCATATTTAGCAACTTGCTCACGCAAGGCGTCCAATTGAGCCTCGTCCAAATCTTTTGCTTTTACGGTAGGAGCAATATTTGCAGCCTCGCAAATCAATTTAGCACGAGTCGCACCAATACCGTAAATAGCTTGCAAGCCAATAACGATATGGGCATTATTAGGGATATTTACCCCTGCAATACGAGCCATATTTTTTCCTTTTAGGGCAAAGTGTGTCACTATACCACAAAATCAAATTAAGAGAAATAAACTCTCTTAACCTTGACGTTGTTTGTGACGTGGATCAGTACAAATCACACGAACTACGCGATTACGACGAATAATTTTGCAGTTACGGCAAATTTTCTTTACAGAAGGTTGTACACGCATTTTTTTTCCTTTATACAGTCTATCTTGCTCTGAATACGATACGAGCACGGGTTAAATCATAAGGCGTCAATTCAACGGTTACCTTATCTCCTGGAGAAATTCGAATGTAGTGCATCCGCATTTTTCCAGAAATATGACCTAAAACCACATGGTCATTCTCAAGTTTAACTTTGAATGTTGCATTCGGCAAAGTTTCAAGAATTTCGCCTTGCATTTGTATGGTATCTTCTTTAGCCATAGTCTTACTTACGTGATAATGATTTCATATCGGGACGATTCATTAGGCTTTCATATTGCTGGGTCATACGATAAGAGTTAATTTGTGTACTAAAATCCATCGTTACCACAACCAAAATTAATAGCGAAGTACCACCCAAATAGAAAGGTACATTTAATGCAGTCGTTAAGAATTCAGGAATCAAACAGATGATGGTAATGTATAAAGCACCAAAAAGGGTTAAATGCAATACTACCTTCTCTAAGTATCTAGAGGTTTGATCACCTGGGCGAATACCTGGTACAAAAGCCCCACTCTTTTTCAAATTCTCGGCCATTTCTTTCGGGCTGAATACCAATGCCGTATAAAAATAACAGAAGAAAATAATCGTTGCTGCAAATATCAGAATATAAAGCGGTTGACCATGTTGGAGCATGGCAGCAACTTTGTGTAACATACTGTCCGTATTGTTTGACCCAAACCAGCTTAGTAAGGTAGAAGGGAACAAAATAATACTGGAAGCAAAAATTGGCGGAATAACCCCAGCCATATTTAATTTGAAAGGCATGTGCGTATTTTGGCCTTGCCTCACATGGCCAAACTGTCGTTTGGCATAATGAACAGGAATTTTACGCTGCGCACTTTCAAAATAAACCACAATATAAATCAGCAACAATGCACCGATTACAATAGACACTGCCATCAACATACTCATTGCACCTTGATTGGTTAATGTCCAGAGCTGCAGGAGCCCGGCCGGAATACCGGCGGCAATACCTGCAGTAATAATCAATGAAATACCGTTGCCAATACCTCTTTCAGTAATTTGCTCCCCCAACCACATCAAGAACATGGTACCGGTAACCAAACATACTACTGTTGAGATGTAAAATTCTAACTGATTTGCAACGACAATACCTTGTTGAAAAACAAAGGTTGCTACACCAAAACTTTGCAGAATAGCCAGCAACACAGTACCATACCGCGTGTATTTCGTAATAATTTTACGACCAGCTTCGCCTTCTTTTTTCAAAGCCTTTAAGGAAGGCAGAATTTCAGAAGCAAGCTGCACAATAATCGAAGCTGAAATATACGGCATGATACCGATTGCAAATATACTAAAGCGCTCCAACGAACCTCCTGAGAACATATTTAACATTCCCAAAATACCGTTTCCAGCGCTTTCGTATAATTTAGCTAATGCAACAGCATCTACACCCGGCACTGGAATATGAGCACCAATACGGAAAACGACCAATGCCCCAATTAAGAACAATAGACGCTTTTTCAAGTCTCCAAATTTAGATAAACCTGAGGAAGATTGTTGACCAGCCACTGTAATTTAAGCCTTATTCTTCAACTTTACCACCAGCAGCTTCGATTGCTGCTCGTGCGCCTTTAGTTGCCTTAATGCCTTTTAAAGTAACGGCTTTTGAAACTCCACCAGAAGCAATTACTTTTACGTTAGCAGCATTTGCAGGAACCAGACCTGCCTGTTTCAATACCAACAAGTCGATTTCTGATACTGCAACCAAGGCTAACTCACTTAAACGTACTTCTGCATTTGATGAAGCAGTTAAAGATTTGAAGCCACGCTTAGGCAAACGGCGTTGCAATGGCATTTGACCGCCTTCAAAGCCCACTTTATGAAAGCCACCAGAACGACTCTTTTGGCCTTTATGGCCACGACCACCGGTTTTACCTAAACCACTACCAATGCCACGACCAACGCGACGTGCTGAACAGGTTGCACCTTCAGCTGGTCGGATAGTATTCAAAAACATATATTAAGACTCCACTTTCAACAAGTAGCTGATTTTATTAATCATACCACGGTTTTCAGGGGTATCCAAAATCTCAACGGTATGCTCACGACGACGTAAACCCAAGCCACGTGCACAAGCACGGTGAGATTCAATAGTACCAATCAAGCTTTTAGCCAAAGTAACTTTGATTTTTTTCTGCTCAGTCATAACCAGCTCCTAAAATATCTTCTACTGTCAAACCACGTTTAGCAGCAATATCAGCAGGAGTATATAATTTTGATAAGCCGTCTAATGTAGCGCGTACAATGTTGTAAGGGTTGGTAGAACCATGTACTTTAGCAGAGATGTTATGGATGCCCATCGCATCAAATACCAAACGCATTGGACCACCGGCTTTTACACCACTACCTTCTTTTGCAGGTTGCATAAATACACGGGTAGCACCATGACGACCAATTACTTCATGATGAATCGTACCGTTTTTCAAAGGTACTTTAATCATAGAGCGACGAGCCTGATCCATTGCTTTTTGAACGGCTACAGGCACTTCTTTAGACTTACCTTTGCCCATACCGATGCGACCATCACCATCACCTACTACAGTTAGCGCAGAGAAAGCCATAATACGACCGCCCTTAACGACTTTTGTTACACGGTTTACGGCGACCATTTTTTCGATTAAGCCGTCACCGCGTTCTTCAATTTCATGTTTTGCCATCTGAAAGACTCCAAATATTAGAAGCTTAAACCATTTTCACGAGCAGCTTCAGCTAATGCTTTTACACGGCCGTGATATTGGAAACCAGAACGGTCAAAAGCAACTTTCTCTACACCTGCTGCTTTTGCTTTTTCTGCAATACGTTTGCCAATCAATGCAGCCGCTTCAACATTGCTGCCTGATTTTAAGCTACTACGTACTTCAGATTCCAAGGTAGAGGCTTGAGCCAATACTTTATCACCTTCAGCACTAATTACTTGAGCATAAATATGATTATTGGTACGGAACACACATAATCTTACCATTTTCAAGTCCGCGATACGGGCACGGGTTTTGCGTGCACGACGGAGTCGGGTTGCATATTTATTCATTAGTGAACCTCAATTATTTTTTCTTGGCTTCTTTCATCACCACCACTTCACCTGCATAACGCACACCTTTACCTTTATAAGGCTCAGGAGAACGGAATGCGCGAATTTCAGCAGCAACTTGACCAACAGTCTGTTTATTCGCACCAGTCAATACGATTTCAGTTTGACTAGGAGTTTGAACAGAAACACCTTCAGGCATTTCGTAAACGATTGGATGAGAAAAACCCAAAGACAAGTTCAAAGTTTTGCCTTGAGCTTGAGCACGATAACCCACACCAATTAATTGAAGCTTTTTCTCAAAACCTTCAGAAACACCTTTAACCATGTTATTAACCAACGCACGGGCAGTACCAGACATTGCATTTGCTTGCTTGGTATTGTTTGCCGCAGCAAAAGTTAACACACCGTCTTCTAATTTAATAACGACATCAGAATTCAAAGGAAATGACAATTCGCCATTTTTGCCTTTAACAACCAATGCGTCTGTTCCGAATTTTACTTCTACACCAGCAGGAACAGTCACTGGATTTTTAGCTACGCGTGACATTTATAATTCTCCACTAGGCAACGATGCACAACAACTCACCACCCACGCCTGCAGCACGAGCTTTACGGTCAGTCATTACACCCTTAGAAGTACTTACAATAGCAACACCCAAGCCATTCATAACACTTGGAATCTCGCTAGAAGCTTTATAAATACGCAAACCAGGACGTGAAACACGTTTAATTTGCTCAATAACAGGGCGACCTGCATAGTATTTCAGTTGAATTTCCAATACTGGTTTTGCATCAGCAGAAACCGTAAAATCCTCAATGTAACCTTCTTCTTTCAAAACTTTAGCAATTGCACATTTTAATTTTGAAGACGGCATTGCCACAACTGCTTTATTTGCACGTTGCGCATTGCGGATTCGAGTCAACATATCGGAAATAGGATCATGCATACTCATTATTAATACTCCTATTACCAGCTAGCTTTAACAACACCCGGAATTTCGCCACGCATAGCGATTTCACGGATTTTAATACGACCCAAACCGAATTTACGGAAAGTGCCACGAGGACGACCTGTTAACGCACAACGGCGGCGTTGGCGCACAGGCGCTGCATTTCGCGGAATTGCTTGGAATTTCAAACGAGCCTCGAAACGCTCTTCATCAGTAGCATTCGAATCATTAATAACAGCAAAAATCTCTTCACGCTTAGCTGCATATTTTTTCGCTAAAGCTTGACGTTTCAGCTCGCGATTAATAAGTGCTTTCTTAGCCATGGTTAACCTTTGAACGGAAATTTAAATAAAGATAACAAAGCTTTCGCTTCTTCATCAGTTTTGGCGGTAGTCGTAATGGTGATATTCAAACCACGCAAAGCATCAATTTTATCGTATTCAATTTCCGGGAAAATGATTTGCTCACGCACACCCATATTGTAATTGCCACGACCATCAAAAGACTTACCATTCACACCACGGAAGTCACGTACACGAGGCAATGCAATAGTAACTAAACGATCTAAGAATTCAAACATTTGATCGCGACGTAAAGTTACTTTACAACCTACAGGGTAGTTATCACGAATTTTAAATCCCGCAATAGACTTGCGTGCAACAGTTACCACTGGTTTTTGGCCAGCAATTTTTTCCAAATCTGATACAGCATGTTCCATTACTTTTTTATCAGCTATAGCCTCACCAACACCCATATTCAAGGTAATTTTCTCAATACGAGGAACTTCCATAATGGATTTATAACCGAACTGTTTTACCAATTCAGGAACTACCGTATCTTTATAATACTCTCTCAAACGAGCCATGATATCTCCTTATGCTCCGATGATAGAGCCATTAGATTTAAAGAAACGAACGCGCTTAACTTTACCTTCGTTCTCAATCAATTTAATACCAACACGATCAGCTTTATTGGTTTCTGGATTTAAAATCGCAACATTTGAAATTGCCAAAGGCATTTCTTTAGCAATAATGCCACCCTCAACACCGCGCATAGGGTTTGATTTTTGGTGACGTTTTACTACGTTTACACCTTCAACAACAATTTTATCACCCAAAATGCAAACTACTTGACCTTGCTTACCTTTATCCTTACCAGCAATAATGACTACTTTATCGCCTTTAATAATTTTGTTCATCGCTTCTTTTCCTTATAAAACTTCAGGTGCCAATGAAACAATTTTCATGAAACGTTCAGTCCGTAATTCACGAGTAACTGGACCAAAAATACGGGTACCTAGAGGCTCAAGCTTATTATTCAACAATACTGCTGCATTGTTATCAAACTTAATCAACGCGCCATCTGGACGACGAACGCCTTTAGCAGTACGAACAACGACTGCATTGTATACATCACCTTTTTTAACACGGCCACGAGGCGCAGCATCTTTTACTGCAACTTTAATAATATCGCCAACCGAAGCGTAGCGACGCTTAGATCCGCCCAATACTTTGATACACATCACACGACGTGCACCAGAGTTATCAGCCACATCTAAGATGGTCTGCATTTGAATCATGTTATTACCTTTAAATTAACCAACTTAATTTACCATTTTCAAATAACTCGCAACATGAATTGCTGCTTATTAAATGAAACCATCACGGTTCCAGTAAACCAGTCTTGGATCCCGAAGGGAAGAAACTTTCAGAAAGAGACTGAAAGATAAGAAACGAAGTTTACACGCAAATCGAATTTGCTGCAATACTTCGTTTCCTATTAGTGCATTACTGTATCAAAAATTAAACAGTACGCGCTTTCTCAACCAATTCTTTTACAATCCAAGATTTAGTTTTTGACAATGGACGCGACTCTTCGATTACTACAACATCACCCACGCCATATTGATTTTGCTCATCATGAGCATGGATTTTGGTAGATAAACGAATAATTTTACCGTATAACGGGTGTTTCACTTTACGCTCAACCAGTACAGTAACTGTCTTATCCATTTTATCACTGACTACTTTGCCTTGCAAAGTACGAACATTTTTAGCTTCGCTCATTACTTAGCACCTTTTTCAGTTAAAATGGTTTTAATACGAGCGATATCGCGACGAACTCGTTTTAATTCACTCGGTTTGCCCAATTGACCAGTCGCATTTTGCATCCGCAAACCAAACTGAGCCTTCAACAAATCCAGCAAATCGGCATTCAACTGCTCAACAGATTTGTCTTTTAATTCATTTGCTTTCATTACAAACCTACCTGTCTTACTACAAAGGTTGTAGGAATAGGCAACTTGGCAGCAGCCAATTCAAAGGCTTCGCGAGCCAATGCCTCAGGCACACCGTCCATCTCGTACAATACTTTGCCCGGTTTAATTTCAGCAACGTAGTATTCAACGTTACCTTTACCGCCACCCATACGAACTTGAATAGGTTTTTCAGTAATCGGTTTATCAGGGAATACACGAATCCAAATACGACCACCACGTTTGATGTGACGGGTCATTGTACGACGTGCCGCCTCAATTTGACGTGCAGTCAAGCGACCGCGACCTACAGCTTTCAAGCCAAATTCACCGAAGCTGACTTTATTGCCACGGGTGGCAACACCGGTGTTACGGCCTTTGTGCTGTTTGCGGTATTTCAGTCTAGTTGGCTGCAGCATGACGACCACCTGCCTTTCTTTGTTTCTTCTCTTGCTCAGGTTTAGCTGCAGACTTGTCATTGCCTTCAGTGTAAACCCAAACTTTCAGACCCAACACACCATAAGTAGTGTGTGCCTCACTGGTCGCATAAGCCACGTTTGCACGCAGAGTATGCAAAGGCACACGGCCTTCACGATACCATTCGCTACGGGCAATATCCGCACCATTCAGACGGCCTGAAGTCATAATTTTGATGCCTTTCGCACCGGCACGCATTGCATTTTGCATAGAGCGTTTCATTGCACGGCGGAATTGAACACGTTTTTCCAATTGTTGCGCAATGCCGTCGGCAATAATTTGCGCATCCAGTTCAGGCTTGCGGATTTCTTCGATATTTACATGAACAGGCACGCCCATCAGCGCTTGCAGGTCACGTTTCAAAATCTCGATATCCTCGCCTTTTTTACCGATTACCACACCCGGACGGGCAGAATAAATGGTGATACGAGCTGATTTTGCAGGACGCTCAATTACAACACGACCAACAGAAGCGTTAGCCAAACGGGCGCGCAGGTAGTTGCGTACATCGATGTCTTGCTTCAATACAGTCGAAAAATCGTTGCTTTTAGCAAACCATTTAGAAGACCAGTCTTTAGTTACCGCCAGGCGAAAGCCTGTAGGGTTAATCTTTTGTCCCATAGCTTTTCCTTAGTTGCCCACTGTCACATTGATATGACAAGTTTGTTTTTCAATGCGGTTACCGCGACCTTTGGCACGAGCTTGGAAACGTTTCAAGCTAGGGCCTTTGTCAACAAAGATAGTTACCACTTTCAGTTCGTCAATGTCAGCACCATTGTTGTGCTCTGCATTGGCGATGGCTGATTCCAGAACCTTCTTAATCAATTCAGCGCCTTTTTTCGGGCTGAATGCCAAGATGTTCAACGCTTGGGCAACGTCTTTACCACGGATCAAATCAGCTACCAAGCGAGCTTTTTGAGCTGAAATACGGGCATTTTTATGTTGTGCACTTACTCTCATGATTCACCTTATTTCTTTTTAGCCTTTTTATCAGCCAAGTGGCCTTTAAAGGTACGGGTCAATGAGAACTCACCCAATTTATGACCAACCATATTGTCGCTGATAAACACAGGCACATGAGTGCGGCCGTTGTGAACAGCGATAGTCAGGCCGATAAAATCAGGCAAAATGGTAGAACGACGCGACCAAGTTTTAATCGGGCGTTTGTCGTTGCTTGCACGAGCAGCATCTACTTTTTTCAGCAAATGCAGGTCTACATATGGGCCTTTTTTCAATGAACGAGCCATATTAATTAACCTTTATTTGAGTAACGACGACGAACAATCATATTATCCGTGCGTTTGTTATTACGAGTGCGGTAACCTTTAGCAGGCGTACCCCATGGGCTAACCGGTTCGCGAGCTTCGCCGGTACGGCCTTCACCACCACCATGAGGGTGATCAACAGGGTTCATTACGACACCACGAACGGTAGGACGAATACCACGCCAACGGTTAGCACCGGCTTTACCGATTTTCTTCAGGCTTTGTTCTTCGTTACCCACTTCACCGATAGTCGCGCGGCAATCAACGTGGATTTTACGCACTTCGCCTGAACGCAGACGAACTTGAGCGTAAATACCTTCTTTTGCCAGCAATACGGCTGAAGCACCGGCAGAACGTGCGATTTGCGCACCTTTGCCCGGTTTCATTTCGATACAGTGAATGGTTGTACCTACCGGAATATTGCGGATCGGCAAAGTGTTACCCACTTTGATGGCAGCTTCTGCACCGGATACCAAAACCGCACCGGCTTGGATACCGCGAGGAGCGATGATGTAACGACGTTCACCGTCTGCATAGCACAGCAGTGCGATGAATGCAGTACGGTTAGGGTCGTATTCGATACGCTCAACTTTAGCAGGAATACCGTCTTTGTTACGTTTGAAATCAACTACACGGTAGTGGTGTTTATGGCCGCCGCCTTTGTGGCGGGTAGTAATGTGGCCATTATGGTTACGACCGGCAGTAGAATTTTTCTTTTCAACCAGAGGTGCATAAGGTGCACCTTTGTGCAAACCTTCTGCAACCACGCGAACCATGCCGCGACGGCCTGCAGAAGTTGGCTTCATTTTAACGATTGCCATTTTACTTATTCCTTATCTGCAGCTGCAGCAGCGGCTTCCAAATCCAACTCTTGACCGGCAGCCAAGCTCACATAAGCTTTTTTAACATCGCTGCGACGGCCCAAAGTGCGACCAAAACGTTTGGTTTTACCTTTGATGGTAACAGTGGTTACAGCAGCAACCTGAACACCGAACAACAGCTCAACAGCTGCTTTGATTTCAGTTTTAGTTGCATTTGCCAACACTTTAAACGTCATTTGGTTGCGTTTTTCAGCCAACAAGTTGCTTTTTTCAGAAACAACAGGTGCCAAAATCACTTGAGTCAAACGTTGTTGATTCATACCCATTGCTCCTCTAATTGTGCAACCGCATCTTTAGTGATGATTACTTTTTTGTAGCGCAGCAAGCTGTAAGGATCAACTTGTTGTGCTTCCAAAACCAGTACATTCGGCAAGTTGCGTGAAGCCAAATAAACATTTTCGTCCAACTGCTTGGTAACAAACAGCACTTGTTCAAAACCTAAGTTTTTCACTTGTTCGGCGAACACTTTAGTTTTAGGAGTTTCAGCAGTCAATGCATCGATAGCAAACAGACGTTCGTCACGAGCCAGTTGCGACAGGATGGTCGCCATACCAGCACGGTACATTTTACGGTTCACTTTTTGAGTGAAATTTTCGTCAGGTTTGTTCGGGAATGCACGACCACCTTTACGCCACAGCGGAGAAGAGGTCATACCGGAACGAGCACGGCCGGTACCTTTTTGGCGCCATGGTTTTTTAGTTGAATGGTTTACTTCGGCACGGGTTTTCTGAGCACGATTACCTGAGCGGGCATTTGCCAAGAAAGCAGTTACCAGCTGGTGAACCAAAGCTTCATTGTATTCGCGAGCAAACAAAGCATCAGAAACAGCCAAGCTTCCTGAAACCTGTCCTTTAGCGTCAATTACTTTTAATTCCATTACGCACCCACTTTCACGCTTGGACGTACCACAACATCACTGTTAACCGAACCCGGAACAGCACCTTTTACCAACAGCAGTTGGCGTTCTGCATCAACACGTACAACTTCCAGTTTTTGAACAGTTGCTTTGGTGTTGCCGTATTGACCCGCCATGCGTTTACCGGGGAACACACGACCCGGGTCTTGTGCCATACCGATAGAGCCGGGAACACGGTGAGAACGGGAGTTACCGTGGGAAGTACGTTGAGAACCGAAGTTATGACGTTTGATCGTACCAGAGAAACCTTTACCTTTAGAGGTGCCGGTTACGTCAACCAATTGGCCCACTTCAAACATGGTTACAGCGATTTCATCGCCTGCTTTCAACTCAGCCAATTTGTCTTCAGTTAAAGCAAATTCAATCAAACCACGACCGGCTTCAACACCTGCTTTAGCAAAGTGACCAGCTTCGGCTTTGGTTACTCGGTTTGCTTTTTTCTGACCAAAGGTAACTTGAACGGCAGTGTAGCCGTCAGTATCTTTGGATTTTACTTGTGTAACGCGGTTAGCAGACATATCCAACACAGTTACCGGAACAGAAGCACCCTGTTCGTCGAACACGCGAGTCATACCAACTTTGCGTCCAACCAGACCTAAAGTCATGATTATTTTCCTTTTAAGTAAAGGGGCAGGCTACGATTGGCCCGCCTTGGACAAAGATAAAAACTTGGCACGGATGTACCAAGCCCCACACTATATCACAGCTTAAGAAAAGTTTTCAAGAAAAACCTACACTTGCCACATATTTTTTCAGCAACGTTGTTTTTTTCGCAACGCCGGCCACTCTGTCTTCCCTATTTGAATCAGGCATTTTACAATTAGCCGGATATCTTACCCGCAGGCCGTCTGAAAAATGCGCTTTCCACCAATCCCGATTTTCAGACGGCCTGACACTGCAAAAATAAAGCAACCTCATGATTTTAAATTGAAAATAATACAGGAATATGTTATAATGACCAAGCACCAAGCACCAAGCACCAAGCATTAAACAGTGAACAGCAACAGTTCTTAAACGAACTCGACAGCCGCCTGTGGGCCGCCGCCGACAAACTCCGATCCCAACTCGACGCCGCCAACTACAAACACATCGTCTTAGGCTTCGTCTTCCTCAAATATATCGCCGACAGCTTCAGCGACTTACGGGAAAAGCTCGCCGCCGACTTTCAAAACCCCGATTCCGAATACTATTTCGATCCTGAAGACTACACACCCGAAACCTACGCCCAAGCACTGGCAGACGAATTGGAAGACCGTGATTACTACGCCGCCGCCAATATCTTCTGGGTACCCGCCGCCGCCCGCTGGGACAACCTCAAACAAGCCGCCCACTATCCGCTCGGCAAAGAATTACCTTGGGGCCGCAAATTCAGAGGCGTAGCCAACCTGATTGACGAAGCCTTTGCCGCCATCGAACAAGAAAATCCCAAACTCAAAAACATTATCCAGCGCATCAGCGGCTTCGGCGTAAGCGAAGCCACCCTGATCGGCCTGCTCAACCTCTTTTCCACCACCGATTTCAACAAACCCACCCTCAACGGCAAACCCGTATCACTGGCCGCCAAAGATATTCTCGGCCATGTTTACGAATACTTTCTCGGCGAATTTGCCCAAGAAGAAGGCAAAAAAGGCGGCGAATACTTCACCCCCAAAGCCATCGTCAGCCTGATTGTCGAAATGCTCCAACCCTATCAAGGACGGGTTTACGACCCCGCCATGGGATCGGGCGGCTTTTTCGTGCAGACCGAAAAATTTATCCGCAGCCATCAAGGCAAAGTCAGCAATATTTCCATCTACGGGCAGGAATACAACCCGACTACCTGGCGGCTGGCCGCCATGAACATGGCCATTCGGGGCATAGAATTCGACTTCGGCAAACAAAATGCCGACAGCTTCACCAACCCGCAGCATATCGACAAAAAAATGGATTTCGTCATGGCCAATCCACCGTTTAACGTCAAAGAATGGTGGAACGAAAGCCTGACCGGAGACCCTCGCTGGCAATACGGCATGCCACCCGAGGGCAACGCCAACTTTGCCTGGATACAGCATATGCTCTACCACCTCTCGCCCACCGGCAAAATCGGCTTAGTATTGGCAAACGGTTCCATGTCGAGCCAAACCAACGGCGAGGGCAAAATCCGCCAAAACCTGCTGCAGGCCGACTTAGTCGAAGCCATGATTGCCCTACCCAACCAACTTTTTGCCAACACCCAAATCCCCGCCTGTATCTGGATTTTCAATAAAGCCAAAAAACGCAAAGGCGAAGTATTGTTTATCGACGCCCGCCAACTCGGCTATATGAAAGACCGCAAACGGCGGGATTTCCACCCCGAAGACATTGCCAAAATTGCCGATACCTACCACAACTGGCAGCAAAACAACGGCTATCAGGACATTCCCGCCTTCTGCTGCACCGCCGACCTTGCCAAAATCGAAGAAAACGACTGGGTACTTACCCCCGGCCGCTATGTCGGCACGCCCGAACAGGAAGATGACGGGGTGGATTTCGCCGAGAAAATGCAGGAATTAACCGACAAATTATCACGGCAATTTACCCAAAGTTCCGAATTGGAATTGAAAATCAAAGAAAACTTAAAAAATTTAGGTTTTATTGGAGAACGTCAAGCCGAACCGGAATTTAACCGAGCAATGGATGCCGTATTCTCATGTTGGGTTGCCGATAAATTAGACATTAAATACCGCGCAGATCCCAAACAAGTTCCGGATTTATTCATTACCGCTCTAAAACATATGGGAAAAATCTCCTCTTTTGCCATCAACAATATGGTTGATTTGAAAAAACTCTATTTAGAATTCTATGAGAGCGACCAAATCCAAGATATTCATACCCACGCATGGTCAGAAATAAAAAATATTTTAATGAACTATATGGATCGACACATCAACCAAACAAAAGGAAACGGTGAAGTAAATGAAAATGAATAAATGGAAAGAATACTCTTTTTCTGATATTGCTGAATTTATATCTACAAAAACTGCACTTTCTGAAATAGAAACAGAGCAATACATATCCACCGAGAATATGATTCCTAATCTTGGAGGGGTAACTATTGCTACTGCATTACCCGATATGGACCGCTGCAATTCTTTCCAAGAAAGAGATATTTTATTTTCCAATATCAGAACTTATTTCAAAAAAGTATGGTTCGCCCAATTTTCAGGTGGCTGCTCCGCAGATGTATTAGTCATTAGAAGTAAAAATGAAAATATTTTATTAAACGAATATTTGTATTTATTAATTTGCTCTGAGGATTTTATCAATTACACCGTAGTTTCTTCCAAAGGAACTAAAATGCCCCGAGGAGATAAAAAGGCAATACTTAATTTCAAATTAAATATTCCACCTATTCCTATTCAGAGAAACTATATTAATCAATATTTCAAACTAAATGAAAAAATCCAACTCAACACCGAAATCAATCAAACCTTAGAACAAATGGCGCAGACGGTGTTTAAAAGTTGGTTTGTCAATTTCGATCCTGTGCGCAGCAAAGCGGCTGCACGGGCAGCGGGGGCGGATGGCAGGCAGGTGCTGCTCGCCGCCATGCAGACCCTGTCCGGCGTATCCCCTACCGTGCTTGCCAAATGGCAGCACAGCGACCCCGAATACTACCGCCAACTCGAACAGCTCGCCCAAGCCTTTCCTGATGAATTAGAGGAAATAGAGGGATTCGGGGAAGTGCCTAAGGGGTGGAATGTTTTGGATTTAAACCAATTATTCGAATTTATCGGCGGTTCACAACCGCCTAAATCGGAACATATTTATGAAGAACAAGCTGGATATGAACGATTTGTACAAAATCGTGATTTTTCAAATGACAACCACAGGACTTATATCCCTATTTCCAAAAGAAATAAGCTATGCGAAGCCAAAGATATTTTGATGGATAAATATGGAGAAGCCGGCAAAGTCCGTTATGGAATAAAAGGAGCATACAATGTCGCATTAGCAAAAATAGAACCTAAACAAGAAAACATCAGGGAATTTTTACGTTGCTATTTTACGCAGGAAAAAATTCAAGCGTATTTAGCCCAAGCTTCAGTAGCTTCAACACGAAACTCCCTGAATTCATCAACCTTTATCGGTATGAAAACTGTTTTACCATGCGGGGAAATTCTTAGTCGATTTGAAAATATGGTTAGTCAATACATTGATAAAAACCTTCAGATTAAACAAGAGAATATTATCCTTGCTAATTTAAGAGATACTTTATTACCTAAATTATTGAATGGAGAAATCGAATTATGCACCAATCAATAGTTGAGCAATGGAAAAAACTATATCGCCGTTTTGATGAACTTCAATGTAGAGAATATGAAACTAAAGAACAACTTTCTAGTTTATTTTATTCTATAAATCAATCTATTAATGTTGCCGTTCTCTCTGCGGTGATATCCACAGACAAAGTACAAACCCATCTTAATGAAATCGAAACAGTTATTCAAAGGCAACAAGAATGGCTACCAATTAATCAAAAAGATGAGGCAATCTTACACCAACACTTGGAAGCATTAGACGAAATATTCGAGAATGTCGATGGCTTACCGTTTTTCAAAGCTTTAGATGAAAAAATGAATACGGCTATCTTGGCCGCTCAAAAGAGAATCAATGAAAAATCTGATGATTTTTTTGGTAGACATACCAGTAAACATATCAATTATGAATTTAATCAACAATATAAAAATATTAAACTGTGGCTTATCGGGAAACAACTCGCTTTCTATACTGTTTTAATTGGTTTGCTGTTCTTTAATTTATGGTTGATTTGCTATGGTTTCCATAGCGACATACCTTCATCTGTGTTTTTGATGTTGAAATTATCCGTTGCTGTACCTGCGGTATGGCTGCTGTTTCATTTATCGGCACAAATCAAGGAAGACCGTAAATTAAAGCAGGCTTATCTGCATAAGGCAGTAATTGCCAAATCTTATATGAATTATGCTCAATCGTTTAACGATCAGACATTTGTCGGCGATAAGGAAGTGAAAAAAGAGATGATTACCTTATTGTTAAAATTAAGTGTGGAAACATTAAGGGAAAACCCCGCTGAATTACTGTTAAAAAATCCGGCAAAAGATGACAGCGGAAACATGCAGTCAGTTATTGAAAAGCTGATTGATAAGTTACCGAATTATAAAACACCTTCTACCTGAAGGCTGTCAGATTTCGCCCTCAAACGGCTAACACAGGATTTTAAGCAGTCATCGATGCCGTCTAAAAACCGATAACTCCGATTTTCAGACGGCCTGGTTTGATTTTTTGATTTTTGGGGTTCGGGAAATGGGTATATTGAATATCAATGAGGATACCATCGAGCAGGCTTGTTTGCAGACTTTGCAGGATTTAGGCTGGCGTTATACAGACGGGCGGACGGTGGTTCCCGATGGGGAAAATCCGTGGCGGGAGCGGGCGGCTGATGTGGTACTGCATGAGGTATTGACGGAGCAAGTGCGGCGGCTGAATCCGGATATTCCGGCGGCGGTATGCGAGGCGGCTCTGGGCGATGTGCTGCGGGTCGCGGGGGATTCGCTGAATGGGCAAAACCGGTGCTTTTATGATTATTTGTGCCACGGGGTGCCGGCGGTGTATCAGGCAGACGGTGAGCAGAAACGGGATTTTGTGCGTCTGGTGGATTTCGGGGATTGGGCAAACAACCGTTTTGATGTGGTGAATCAGTTTTCGATTGCGGGCAGCCGGGGCAAGCGGCGGCCGGATATTGTGTGCTTTGTCAACGGTTTGCCGCTGGTGGTGTTTGAGTTGAAAAATCCGCTGCGGGAAGAGGCGGATTTGGAAAGTGCATTTTTGCAGCTTCAAACGTATCAGGAGGAAATCGGGGATTTGTTTGTTTACAATCAGATTCAGGTGGTTTCAGACGGCATGGCGGCCCGCTTGGGTTCGCTGACTGCGCCGTTTAACCGTTTTATGCCGTGGCGGGTGGTTGATGAGAAGAACCAAAGCCGAAGGGTGGCGTTTGAAAATGAGTTGGAGGCGCTGCTTTACGGGCTGCTAAAGCCGGAAACGCTGCTGGATTATGTGTTTTCGTTTGTGATGTTCGAGCGGGGCGGCAACGGGCTGCTGCAGAAGAAGATTGCAGCTTATCATCAGTTTTACGGGGTAAATGAGGCGGTGGATTCTACGGTGGCGGCGATGGGTTCGGGCAACGGTAAAATCGGGGTGGTATGGCATACGCAGGGGTCGGGCAAATCGCTGTCGATGCTGTTTTATGCGGCAAAGTTGATGCGGCAGCCGACATTGGGCAATCCGACGGTTGTGGTGGTAACGGATCGTAATGATTTGGACGGCCAACTGTTTGCTACTTTTTCGGGCGGGGCGGATTTGATTCGTGAAATGCCGGTGCAGGCGGACGGTCGGGAGGATTTGCGGGCGGCTTTGGCAAAACGGGGCGCCGGCGGTGTGGTATTCACGACGATTCAGAAATTCGGTTTGGCTGAGGGGGAATCTGCGCACCCTGTGTTGAATGACCGGCATAATATTGTGGTGATCAGCGATGAGGCGCACCGCTCGCAATATGGGTTCGCGCAAAAAATCAATGATAAGGGGGAATACCGCACGGGCTATGCGAAGCATTTACGCGATGCGTTGCCGAATGCTTCGTTTATCGGTTTTACGGGTACGCCGATCAGTTTGGAGGATAAGGATACTCAGGAGGTATTCGGCCGCTATGTGTCGATTTACGATATTCATGATGCGGTGGAAGACGGGGCGACTGTGCCGATTATTTATGAGGCCCGGCAGATTGCGCTTCAGGAAAGCGGGGATTTTCAGCGGCTGATGCGTGAGGCGCAGGCCTTGGCCGATGAAGATGAAAACAGTCGGAATTTCCGCCTGCGGGAACAGCTGATGGGGACGCAAGGCCGTCTGAAAAAGCTGGCCGAGGATTTGGTCGGCCATTTTGAAAAACGTACCGAGCTGGCGGAAGGCAAGGCGATGGTGGTGGCGATGAGCCGCATGATTTGCGTGAATCTTTATAATGAAATTGTCAAGCTGCGCCCGCAATGGCACAGCGATGATGTTCATCAGGGAAGCATTAAAATCATGATGACGGGTTCGGCAAGCGATCCGCAGGAAATGCGGCCGCATATTTATCCGGCACAGGATAAGAAAGTGTTGGAACAGCGTTTTAAAGATGCTGACGATCCGCTGAAAATTGTGATTGTGCGGGATATGTGGCTGACGGGATTTGATGCGCCCTGTTGCCATACGATGTATATCGATAAGCCGATGCAGGGGCATAATCTGATGCAGGCGATTGCCCGTGTCAACCGTGTGTTTAAAAACAAGAGCCGTGAAAACGGCGGGCTGATTGTGGATTATGTGGGGCTGACGGAGGAATTGCAGCAGGCAACCCGTCAATATACCAATGCAGGCGGCAAAAGCCAGGTTAAACATGATATTGATGAGATTTTTAATAAAATGCTCGAATATATCGACATTATCCGAGGACAGATGGCAACACCGGTAGAAGGTCGGAAAATCGATGTTCAAACGGCCTTGCAACTGACCGACCCTAACGCCCTACTCACGGCAATCCGCCAAACCGCCAACCATATTTTAGGGTTGGACAGAGTGTCGCCTGTCGTCAGCGGAAAAGATAAAACACCGAGAAAATCGGCATTTTTACAGGCAGTACAGCTGGCAAAAAAAGGTTTCTCGTTATGCGGCGCTTTGAAAAAAGCCGAACCCTACCGTCAGGAGCTGGCATTTTACGATGCAGTGCGTGCAACGATTGCCAAAGCGGAACATATCGACAGTAAAAACCGGCCGAAAAAGCGGCAGCTGCAACTGGCTGCGCTGTTGAATCAGGCTGTTCACTCTGACGGCGTGGTCGATTTATTCGATTTGCTGAAGCAGGAGCGGCCGGATATTACGGTGTTATCGGAAGATTTTCTGGAAATGTTCCGCAACAGCGACAGCAAGGATTTATGGGTTTTAGCGGCGGAAAGTTATCTGAAAAGCGAAATCCGCACCAAAGCCGCCGCCAATCTGGCGATAAAAAAATCGTTTGAAGAAAAGCTCAAAGAGGCAATGGCCAAATACCACAACCACAATCTGACGGTATTTGAAATCATCACCGAACTGGTGGAAATGGCAAAATCCTTCCAGGAAAGCATGCGGCACGGCGAGCAGTTGGGCTTGAGCCCTGCGGAACTGGCTTTTTACCATGCCCTCGCCCGAAACAGCAGCGCCGCCGAAATCATGGGCGATGCCGCCCTGCTCAAGCTGGCACACGAAATTACCGCTCTGTTACGGAAATCAGTCAGTATAGATTGGCAATACAAAGAAGCCGTCCGTGCCACAATCCGTATCAAAGTCAAACGAATACTGAAAAGTTTCAAATATCCTCCCGATTGCCAAGAAGAAGCAATTGATTTCGTATTACAACAGGCAGAAGTCATCGCCGATGAATTGAGTGATCCGGAGAACGGTTAAAGTGAGCGGTATATAGTGGAATAACCTCAAACACAACATCATTGGCTTCGCCTTGCTATACTCATACCGTCTTCGGCTTGCCACCTTGTATTGCTTTTGAGTTGTTTCACCATAAACGCAACCTGACCGCCATTAGCTTACGCAAATCCGCTACACCACCCCGAAGCAAGTCTAAATCCATTGTTCAATCTTAGAAACCATTTGGGAAAGCAGCCTCCCAGCTGGATGCCGACATTTATCGGAATGACAAATACACTTTTTAAATTTCACATCTATAGTCAATCTCATGAATTTAAATAACACTCCTAAACAACTCATCCACAGACACCACCCCAAGTTTTCTCCGTCTCGCCTTTAACCAAGCCCATTTCTTTTCGATGGGATTCAAGTCGGGGCTGTACGGCGGCATCCATAGGACGGTATGCCCCTTTCCCTTCAGCAAGGCTTCTGCCTTACCCTTATGAAACGCCGCATTGTCCATCACCACCACACTCTCGGGCGGCAGTTGCGGGATCAGTAACTGTTCGATCCAAGTGTCGAATATCCTGCTGTTGATGGAACAGTCAAACAAACCGACCGCAAACAGTTGATTATCATACAGCGCACCGATGGCATTAGTCTGATTACGTCCCTGCCGGTCATGGGTATCAATACACCGTCTGCCTTTTGGGGCATAACCGTAAGGACGGTGGACGGAAGCTCTGAATCCGCTTTCGTCCAACCAAACAATCGGACGTTCTTTCAGTTGGAAACGGTGTCTGAGTCTGATAAAGCGTTTTCTGAGCCGAACATCTGCTTTGGGGTGTTTATTGGTCTTTTTTTCGGCTGATTCCGTATCTTTTCAATGCCTGGTGGATGCCGTTGGTCGAACAGTTGAGCCGTTGTGCCCGTTCGTAGCAATAGGCATCGGGGTATTGTTCGACGTCTCTAAGCAGTGCTTCTTTGGTAATTTTGAGGGGTTTTCTGTCTTTGGGATAGCCTTTGGGAGTGGGATTCTTTTTCCATTTGAACACGGTATCGCTGCCGATGCCGAGCTCTTTGGCTACTTGACGGATGGAGAGGCCTTGGGCGAGTTTGGCTAAGGCCAGTTGGCGGAAGTCTGTTGAATAGGTCATGGGGGAGATTGTAATTTATATTTGGGGGATTGACTATATGCCGTCTGAAAACTTAATTTTCAGACGGCATCGTTTTGATCTTGAATAGGAAGAAATGATTTGGATGGTGTTAGAAGAACCGTTGTACTGTTTTATCAACGAACATGCGCATTCCCTGATATGCACGCTATTGCTGAGTTTGGTGTAATGATGTGTGCTTCAGCACGCACGTGTTCAGGAGGCTTCACGTTGATGCCGTCTGAAAACCAGATTTTTAATTTTGCAGAAATCAGCAATATCGATTTTCAGACGGCCTCTTAACTTTATGATATACGATATTAAAAAAGCCGAACAGTTTCCTGTTCGGCTGATTCATCTTTAAGCGATGATTATTGAACTTTGATTTCTACATCCACACCGGCTGGCAGATCCAGTTTCATCAGTGCATCGGTAGTTTTGTCAGTCCAGTCAACAATGTCCATCAGGCGCAAGTGGGTGCGGATTTCCAGTTGTTCACGAGAAGTTTTGTTCACGTGTGGAGAACGCAGAATGTTGAAACGCTCGATTTTAGTCGGCAACGGAATCGGGCCTTTTACTACAGCGCCGGTGCGTTTTGCGGTTTCAACGATTTCTTGAGCCGAACGGTCGATCAGGCTGTAATCATAGGCTTTCAGACGAATACGGATTTTTTGGTTTGCCATTATCTGTATTCCTTATTAAGCGATGATGCTGGAAACGACGCCGGCACCTACGGTACGGCCGCCTTCACGGATTGCAAAGCGCAAGCCTTCTTCCATAGCAATCGGTGCAATCAGTTCTACGCTGATGGTTACGTTTTCACCCGGCATTACCATTTCCACGCCTTCTTCCAGAGTAACCGCACCGGTTACGTCGGTTGTACGGAAGTAGAATTGTGGGCGGTAGTTGGCGAAGAATGGGGTGTGACGACCGCCTTCTTCTTTGCTCAATACGTACACTTCGGCTTTGAATTTGGTGTGTGGTGTGATTGAGCCTGGTTTAGCCAATACTTGACCACGTTCAACTTCTTCACGTTTGGTACCGCGCAGCAATACGCCTACGTTGTCGCCTGCTTGACCTTCGTCCAGCAGTTTGCGGAACATTTCAACGCCGGTACAAGTGGTTTTGGCTGTGTCTTTCAGACCTACGATTTCGATCTCGTCGCCCACGTGGATGATACCGCGCTCTACACGACCGGTTACTACTGTACCGCGGCCGGAGATTGAGAATACGTCTTCAATCGGCAGCAGGAATGGTTTGTCAACTGCTCGTTCCGGAGTTGGGATGTAGCTATCCAATGCAGCGGCCAGTTCGAAGATTTTTTCTTCGTAAGCGGCATCGCCTTCCAAGGCTTTCAGTGCAGAACCTTGGATGATTGGGCAGTCATCACCCGGGAAGTCGTAGCTTGACAGCAAGTCACGGATTTCCATTTCAACCAATTCCAACAATTCAGCATCATCAACCATGTCGCATTTGTTCATGAACACCAAGATGTATGGTACACCTACTTGGCGACCCAACAAGATGTGTTCACGGGTTTGCGGCATAGGGCCGTCAGCGGCAGACACCACCAAAATCGCGCCATCCATTTGTGCTGCGCCGGTAATCATGTTTTTAACGTAGTCGGCGTGGCCCGGACAGTCTACGTGTGCGTAGTGGCGGGTTTCGGTTTCGTATTCTACGTGAGAGGTGTTAATGGTAATACCGCGGGCTTTTTCTTCCGGTGCGTTGTCGATTTGGTCATAAGCTTTTGCTGCGCCACCGAATTTTTTAGCCAAAATGGTAGTCAGTGCTGCAGTCAGAGTGGTTTTACCATGGTCAACGTGACCGATGGTGCCAACGTTTACGTGCGGTTTGCTACGTTCGAATTTTTCCTTAGCCATGAGCTAATTCCTTTACATATAAAGATCGATTAAAGAACAATGGCCGTCTGAAAAGATATTCAGAATTTCAGACGGCCTATTTGCAAAGACTGATTAATCAGCCTTTGCGAGCTTCAGTTACAGCAGCGGCAACGTTCGCGGGCGCTTCAGCGTATTTTTTGAATTCCATCGAATAAGTTGCACGGCCTTGAGTGGCAGATCGCAAGTCGGTAGAGTAACCGAACATTTCAGCCAATGGCACTTCAGCACGTACTTTCTTACCGCCGATGCCATCATCATCCATGCCCAATACGATACCACGACGACGGTTTAAGTCGCCCATTACATCACCCATGTATTCTTCAGGAGTTTCCACTTCAACGGCCATGATTGGCTCCAATAATGCTGGAGAAGCGCGACGCATACCCTCTTTAAAAGCTTGAGAAGCGGCCAATTCAAACGCCAATTGAGATGAGTCGACATCATGTGAAGAACCGAATACCAAACGTACGCGGACATCTACCACAGGGAAGCCCGCCACTACACCGTTAGGCAAGGTATCACGAATACCTTTATCAACTGAAGGGATGAATTCGCGAGGAATCACGCCACCTTTAATTTCGTCGATAAACTCGTAGCCTTCACCACCTGGTTCCATAGGTTCCAACTTAATGACAACGTGACCATATTGGCCTTTACCACCAGACTGTTTAGCGTGTTTGTATTCAGATTCCACTTCTTTGCGGATGGTTTCGCGGTAAGCTACTTGAGGTGCACCGATGTTGGCATCCACGCTGAATTCACGTTTCATACGGTCAACAATAATTTCCAAGTGCAGCTCACCCATACCGGAAATAATGGTTTGACCTGATTCCTCATCTGTGCGAACACGGAATGAAGGGTCTTCTTTTGCCAAACGGTTCAAAGCGATACCCATTTTTTCTTGGTCGGCTTTGGTTTTCGGCTCAACAGCAACGTGGATTACCGGCTCAGGGAACTCCATACGTTCCAAGATAATTGGCGCATTTTCAGCACACAAAGTTTCACCGGTGGTAACGTCTTTCAGACCAATAGCGGCAGCGATGTCGCCGGCACGGACTTCTTCAATTTCGGTACGGTCGGCCGCAGTCATCTGTACCAGACGGCCGATACGTTCACGGGTACCTTTTACTGAGTTCAGTACGGTATCGCCTGATTTTACCACGCCTGAGTAAACACGGATAAAGGTCAGGTTACCAACGTATTTGTCGTTCAACATTTTGAATGCCAAAGCAGAGAATGGCGCTTCGTCGCTGGCTTCACGTTGATCGGCTGCATCAGTTGAAGGATTCACACCTTGTACCGGCGGAATGTCGGTCGGCGCAGGCAGCAGCTCAACAACGGCGTCCAACATACGTTGTACACCTTTGTTTTTAAATGCAGAACCACACAACATTGGTTGGATTTCACCGGCCAAAGTACGTTGACGCAATGCACCAACGATTTCTTCTTCGGTCAGGTCTTCGCCGCCCAGGTATTTGTCCATCAGCTCTTCGCTGGCTTCGGCTGCGGCTTCAATCATGTTTTGACGCCATTCTTCAGCAGTATCCACCAGATCGGCCGGAATATCGCCGTATTCGAAAGTTACACCTTTATCGGCTTCGTTCCAAATAATGGCTTTCATTTTCAGCAGGTCAACTACGCCTTCAAAATTGTCTTCCGCACCAACCGGAATCACGATTGGTACAGGGTTGGCACGCAAACGGGTTTTCATTTGCTCAACCACACGGAAGAAGTTAGCACCTTGACGGTCCATTTTGTTTACAAATGCCAAACGAGGTACTTTGTATTTGTTGGCCTGACGCCATACGGTTTCAGACTGGGGCTGAACGCCGCCCACGGCACAGTAAACCATTACGGCACCGTCCAATACACGCATAGAACGCTCTACCTCTACGGTAAAGTCAACGTGTCCCGGGGTGTCGATGATGTTGAAACGGTGTTCTTTGAACTGTTTCGCCATACCTGACCAGTAGGAAGTAACGGCAGCAGAGGTAATGGTAATACCACGCTCTTGTTCTTGTTCCATGTAGTCGGTGGTTGCCGCACCGTCATGCACCTCGCCCAATTTGTGGGTCAAACCGGTATAGAACAAAATACGTTCGGTCGTGGTGGTTTTACCCGCATCAATATGGGCAGAAATACCGATATTGCGGTACAGGCTGATTGGGGTCTTACGAGCCATTTTATTAGCCTTTCAAAATTAGAAACGGAAGTGAGAGAACGCTTTGTTCGCTTCAGCCATGCGGTGTACTTCTTCACGTTTTTTCAACGCACCGCCACGACCTTCTGAAGCGTCGATCAATTCGCCTGCCAAACGCAGATCCATTGATTTCTCACCACGTTTACGGGCAGCATCGCGCACCCAGCGCATTGCCAAAGCCAAGCGGCGTGAAGGACGAACCTCAACAGGAACTTGGTAGTTTGCACCACCTACACGACGGCTTTTCACTTCCACGATAGGTTTGGCGTTAGCAATAGCTTCGTTGAATACTTCGATTGCAACTTTGCCGGTTTTTTTCTCGATTTGCTCCAGCGCACCGTAAACGATACGCTCGGCAACCGATTTTTTACCGTCAATCATCAATACGTTCATGAATTTAGTCAGCTCAACGCTGCCGAATTTTGGATCTGGCAATACGTCGCGCTTAGGGACTTCTCTACGTCTTGGCATTTTAATTTCCTTTAATCTATTCAGTCGGGTCAATTCCCATGAATACCCAAAAGAGTACTCACTTACTCGGCCGTTTAATGTAGGCGGCCGACGTGCCTATCTAAGCCCCGGTTATTATTTAGGACGCTTAGCACCGTATTTAGAACGGGCTTGTTTACGGTCTTTAACACCTGCAGTATCCAAAGAACCGCGTACAGTGTGGTAACGCACACCCGGCAAGTCTTTTACACGACCGCCGCGGATCAATACGACGCTGTGCTCTTGCAGGTTGTGGCCTTCACCGCCGATGTACGAAATCACTTCGAAACCGTTGGTCAGGCGGACTTTACATACTTTACGCAATGCAGAGTTAGGTTTTTTAGGGGTTGTGGTGTACACACGGGTGCATACGCCGCGTTTTTGCGGGCAGGCTTCCAGTGCAGGCACTTTGTTTACGTACACAGGCTTTTGACGGCCTTTGCGTACTAATTGGTTAATAGTTGGCATATTTTCTCGTCCTGTTGAGTTAAATACTTGCCGACACCATGCCGACAATCTTGGGATTATATTTTTATTGCAAGCACTTAGTCAAGCACCGCCGCAAATCAAATAAGAAGGTATGCTGGCTTTGCGGGCGGGCGTTTGTCCGCGCAATGCCTTCGGAAAAGAAAAATTCCAACAAAATCAAAACAAAACTTCAGAATCATTTAATACAAGCGAACCTTTTCAGACGACGGGGTTCAAACATATTGCATATACTGCGGTTCTGTTGGTCGGATTTAGTCAGAATCTCAGGTATTTCGGTATAATGTAACTTAAATAAAGAAAGTAGCTTGAACCGTCTGTCATTTTATTGCTGCTTTAACTCTATCAGCTGCAAATTTTCGCATCCAACCTTATAAGCGAGGTATCTCCAAATGCGTATTTCCCAATGTACCCTTGTTGTTTTGTCTGCTTTTGCCCTGCTGACTGCCTGTCAGAAAGAACCCGAGCCAACCCCTGCTCCTCAGGCGGAACAACAGCTTCCTGCGCCCGAGCAGACACCTGCCCCCGAACCTGCTCCTGCGCCCGAACCTGCCGCCACCAGCCTGATCCGCGACTCCGCGTCTGCCGCGCAGCAGGATCCCGCAGCCGGGGCAATCCAGTCCAAACCGTTTGGCGAAGGTACGCTGGCTTTAACCAAAGTCAAAGTCATCGGTCAGATTCTCAATATGGAATTTCTGTTCATACCGCCCAAAAAGGCAGACGGTAGCGGCTATCAATACGTTAGCATACACACCGGCAATGTTCGCGATTTTGCCTATATCGATGAAACCACCAGCAAACGCATCGGTCTTTTGCAGGACGAAAACGGGCAATATATGACCAATCCTGCCGCAAACCCTAAGAATATACACTTGTACGGCAGCACGCCTAAAATCCTTGCGCTTAAATTCCCCGCCCCGCCCGAAACCACGCCGACCATCACCATCGATTTCCCCGGAGCCGGTTCGTTTGATTCGGTGCCGGTGAGCCGCTGATTGCCCGCTTGGCGGTGTGTAGGCTTTAAACGGTCTGCGCGCCGCATCAGTAGAGATTGCGCTTTATGAAAACTTTGCGTTTCCTTACCTGTGTTGCGGCACTTGCCGCCCTGTGTGCTTGCGGGCAGGAACCCAAACCTGTCGAAGCGCAGCAGACTTCCGCCGCAAATACGGCTTCCACGCCGCAAATGCCGTCCGAAGCTCCTGCAACCGTCTCTGTGCAGGCTTCCGCCGTCTTCGCTTCGGCTCCGTCCAACCTTGCTGCACAGGGCAACGGTCTTTCCGCCCAAAGCAGCAGCCTGTCGGCACAGGGTAGCAGTTTGAGCGGCACGGAATCCGCTTTCAATATCCGGATTAATTTGTCGTCCGACGTATTGTTCGATTTCGACAAAGCCGAACTCAAACCCGATGCCGATGCCGAACTGCGAAAAGCCGCCGATGTTATCCGCCAAAAAGGTCAGGGAATGATACTGATTGCCGGTCATACCGACAGCAAAGGCTCCGATGCTTACAATCAACGCCTGTCTCTGGCACGTGCGCAGGCGGTAAAAGACTGGTTTGAGGCGCAAGGTCTGAAGCAGAATTACACGCTGGAAGGCCACGGTGCGACAAACCCTGTCGCACCCAATACCCTTCCCGACGGCAGCGATAATCCGGAAGGACGCGCCCAAAACCGCCGTGTGGAGATTATTGTCAATAAAACCGAGCAGTTGGGAAATTGAACTTCTTCACCGTGTCGCAACGAGTAACAGGTCGTCTGAAAGCTATGAAACCGGCTTTCAGACGACCTGTTTTTTCAGTCTGCAAATATCAAGTATTCGGGCTTATAGTCAATCCCACAAATTTAAATAACACTCCTAAACAACTCATCCACAGACACCACCCCAAGTTTTCTCCGTCTCGCCTTTAACCAAGCCCATTTCTTTTCGATGGGATTCAAGTCGGGGCTGTACGGCGGCATCCATAGGACGGTATGCCCCTTTCCCTTCAGCAAGGCTTCTGCCTTACCCTTATGAAACGCCGCATTGTCCATCACCACCACACTCTCGGGCGGCAGTTGCGGGATCAGTAACTGTTCGATCCAAGTGTCGAATATCCTGCTGTTGATGGAACAGTCAAACAAACCGACCGCAAACAGTTGATTATCATACAGCGCACCAATGGCATTAGTCTGATTACGTCCCTGCCGGTCATGGGTATCAATACACCGTCTGCCTTTTGGGGCATAACCGTAAGGACGGTGGACGGAAGCTCTGAATCCGCTTTCGTCCAACCAAACAATCGGACGTTCTTTCAGTTGGAAACGGTGTCTGAGTCTGATAAAGCGTTTTCTGAGCCGAACATCTGCTTTGGGGTGTTTATTGGTCTTTTTTTCGGCTGATTCCGTATCTTTTCAATGCCCGGTGGATGCCGTTGGTCGAACAGTTGAGCCGTTGTGCCCGTTCGTAGCAATAGGCATCGGGGTATTGTTCGACGTCTCTAAGCAGTGCTTCTTTGGTAATTTTGAGGGGTTTTCTGTCTTTGGGATAGCCTTTGGGAATGGGATTCTTTTTCCATTTGAACACGGTATCGCTGCCGATGCCGAGCTCTTTGGCTACTTGACGGATGGAGAGGCCTTGGGCGAGTTTGGCTAAGGCGAGTTGGCGGAAGTCTGTTGAATAGGTCATGGGGGAGATTGTAATTTATATTTGGGGGATTGACTATATATAGTAAATTCACTTGAAAAAGCAGACAGGGTGTAGGTGGAGTCTCGACCCATGATGATTTGAAACACCTTGTAACATAAACGGATTTTCATGCCGTGCAGGGCGTAGATTACGGTTTCGTTGTTTAAGGTTTTTTGTGTGTGGCAAAAATGCAAAAAGGCCGTCTGAAAACAACGCTCCTTAAACAATATGTCTAACGGATTGTTATTTTCAGACGACCTGCTGTCTGATTAATGATTTAAAGCGGCTTACTCTGTCGAGCCTTCAGTTTGCAACGATCCGGCTTCTTCGCTGTGATTCTGACGATGGCGGTTGCGGTGGTAGGTCAGACCGGTACCGGCAGGAATCAGACGGCCTACGATGACGTTTTCTTTCAAGCCGCGCAGATCGTCTTGTTTGCCCATAATCGCCGCTTCGGTCAAGACACGGGTGGTCTCCTGGAAGGAAGCCGCTGAGATGAAGCTGTCGGTCGACAACGATGCTTTGGTAATACCCAGCAACACGTTTTCGTAACGCGCAGGTTCTTTACCTTCGGCAATCATTTTCTCGTTTTCCAGCATCACATCGCCACGCTCAACTTGCTCACCGGTAATGAAGCCGGTTTCGCCTGAGTCGGCAATATTCACGCGACGCAGCATTTGGCGGATGATGACTTCAATGTGCTTATCGGAAATCTTCACGCCTTGCAGGCGGTAAACTTCCTGTACCTCTTGAACGATATAGCGTGCCAATGCTTCGATGCCTTGCAGACGCAGAATATCGTGTGGATCGACTGCACCGTCAACAATGGTTTCTCCACGGTTTACGACTTGGCCGTCGTGTACCAGAATCTGTTTCTCTTTGGAAATCAGAGTTTCGTAGGCCACGCCGTCCACATCGGTAATGATGAGGCGCTGTTTGCCTTTGGTTTCTTTGCCGAAGGAAACGGTACCGGTGATTTCAGCCAGCATACCGGCATCTTTCGGGATACGCGCTTCAAACAATTCGGCCACACGCGGCAGACCACCGGTAATGTCTCGGGTTTTAGACGAGGCTTGAGGAATACGCGCCAACACATCACCTTTACCGATTTCCTGACCTTCACGCACGGTAATCACCGCACCAACAGGGAAGGCCATCGATACCGGTGTTGACGTACCCGGAATGCAGATTTCCAAACCGTTTTCGTCCAACAGCTTCACGGTTGGGCGCAACAATTTAGATGTACCGGCAGAGCGGCGTTTGCCGTCAATAACCACCAAGGTAGACAAACCCGTTACATCGTCGGTTTGTTTGGCAACGGTCACGCCTTCTTCCACGTTTTCGAATTTCACCAAGCCGGCGTGTTCGGTAATCATCGGACGGGTATGCGGATCCCATGTTGCTAAGGTTTGGCCGGCTTTAATGGCTTCACCGTCTTGTACCAGCAAAATGGCACCGTAAGGTACTTTATGACGTTCGCGCTCACGGCCGATATCATCGTGAATCACCACTTCGCAAGAGCGACCGATGACAACCAATTCGCCTTTGTTATTGGCAACATAACGCATTTGGCTGCTGAAGCGTGCCGTACCGTTGGATTTGGCTTCCACTTGGCTGGCAGCGGCTGCTCGGGAAGCGGCGCCACCGATGTGGAAGGTACGCATGGTCAGCTGGGTACCCGGTTCACCAATCGATTGGGCAGCAATCACGCCGACAGCTTCACCGGCATTTACCAGCTTACCGCGCGCCAAGTCACGACCATAACATTGGGCACACAAACCGTGGCGGGTTTTACAGGTAATCGGGGTGCGCACTTTCACTTCATCGACACCGGATTGGTCAATCATGTCGACCAATTTTTCGTTCAGCAGGGTACCGGCTTCTACCAAGGTTTCACCTGTCGACGGGTCAACTACATCGGAAGCAGTAACACGACCCAAAATACGGTCGCGCAAGGCTTCAATCACGTCACCGCCTTGTACCACAGCTTTCATCACAAAGCCGTCAGTTGTGCCACAATCGTCTTCCACCACTACCAAGTCTTGGGTCACGTCTACCAAACGGCGGGTCAGGTAACCGGAGTTTGCGGTTTTCAAAGCGGTATCGGCCAAACCTTTACGCGCACCGTGAGTCGCAATAAAGTATTGCAATACGGTCAGACCTTCGCGGAAGTTAGACGTAATCGGTGTTTCGATAATCGAACCGTCCGGCTTCGCCATCAGACCACGCATACCGGAAAGCTGTTTAATTTGTGCCGCCGAACCACGGGCACCGGAGTCAGCCATCATGTAGATGGAGTTGAACGACTCTTGATCCACTTCATTACCTTCGCGGTCAATTACTTTTTGGGTAGACAGGTTATCCATCATCGCTTTGGCGATTTTATCGCCGGCACGGCCCCAAATATCCACAACTTTGTTGTAGCGTTCACCGTTGGTCACCAAACCTTGGCGGTATTGGTCTTCGATTTCTTTCACTTCGGCTTGCGCTTCGGCCAACAATACGGCTTTTTCTTTCGGAATTTCCATATCGTCAACCGCAATCGAGATACCGCCTTTGGCTGCATAAGCAAAGCCGGTATACATCAAATGGTCAGCGAAAATGACGGTATCGCGCAGGCCGCACAAGCGGAACGATGCGTTAATCAACTTGGAAATTTCTTTTTTCTTCAACGCCTTGTTGATATATTCAAACGGCAGGCCTTTAGGCAGAATTTCGCTCAACAAAGCACGGCCTACGGTGGTTTCATAACGGTTGACTACCGGCTCCAATTCACCATTTTCATTTTTCACCCATTCACGCAGGCGCACGGTAATTTTGGTACCCAGTTCCACTTGTTTGGTGTGGTAAGCGCGGTGTACTTCTTTCACGTCGGCAAACAGGCTGCCTTCGCCTTTGGCATTAATACGGTCGCGGGTCATATAGTACAGACCCAATACGATATCTTGGGACGGCACGATAATCGGTTCGCCGTTGGCCGGAGACAATACGTTGTTGGATGCCAACATCAGCGTACGGGCTTCCATTTGTGCTTCCAGGCTTAGTGGAACGTGAACCGCCATTTGGTCACCGTCAAAGTCGGCATTAAACGCGGCACACACCAATGGATGCAACTGAATGGCTTTACCTTCAATCAGAATCGGTTCAAACGCTTGAATACCCAAACGGTGCAGCGTCGGCGCACGGTTCAGCATAATCGGGTGTTCGCGGATGACTTCTTCCAAGATGTCCCATACTTCCGGTACTTCTTGCTCAACCAATTTTTTAGCTGCTTTAACGGTGGTTGCCAAGCCTTGTTTTTCCAGTTTGTGGAAAATAAACGGTTTAAACAGTTCCAACGCCATTTTTTTCGGCAGACCGCATTGGTGCAGACGCAGGTAAGGACCAACGGTAATCACCGAACGGCCTGAATAGTCCACACGTTTACCCAGCAGGTTTTGACGGAAACGGCCGCCTTTGCCTTTAATCATGTCGGCCAGCGATTTCAGCGGACGTTTGTTGGCACCGGTCATGGCTTTGCCGCGGCGGCCGTTGTCCAGCAGCGAATCAACCGCTTCCTGCAACATACGTTTTTCGTTGCGCACGATGATGTCGGGCGCATTCAGTTCCAACAGGCGTTTCAGACGGTTGTTACGGTTGATGACACGACGGTACAGATCGTTCAAATCGGAAGTGGCGAAGCGGCCGCCGTCCAGCGGAACGAGCGGGCGCAAATCCGGCGGCAATACCGGCAATACGTCCATAATCATCCACTCAAGTTTCATACCTGATCGGTGGAAAGCTTCCAATACTTTCAAACGTTTGGCGATTTTTTTGATTTTGGTGTCGGAACCGGTTGATTCCAATTCTTGACGCAATACTTCGATTTCGCCTGCTACGTCCAATGAACGCAACAATTCGCGGATGCCTTCGGCACCCATCTTGGCATCGAAATCATCGCCGTATTCGTCCAATTTGTTGTAGTAATCGTCTTCGGTCAGCAATTGACGGCGTTGCAGCGGAGTCATGCCCGGTTCGGTCACCACAAATGCTTCAAAGTACAATACGCGTTCGATATCGCGCAGGGTCATGTCCAATACCATACCCAAGCGTGACGGCAACGATTTCAAAAACCAGATGTGGGCAACCGGGGCGGCCAATTCGATGTGACCCATGCGTTCGCGGCGCACTTTAGACAAAGTCACCTCCACGCCACATTTTTCACAGGTTACGCCTTTAAATTTCAAGCGTTTGTATTTACCGCACAAACATTCGTAGTCTTTCACCGGACCGAAAATTTTAGCGCAGAACAAACCGTCGCGTTCCGGTTTGAACGTACGGTAGTTGATGGTTTCCGGCTTTTTCACTTCACCGTAAGACCAAGAACGGATGGTATCCGGAGAAGCGATGCCAATTTTGATGGCATCAAACTCTTCTTCCATACCCGCTGTTTGTAACGGATTAAATAAGTTCAACAAATTCATTTTTGCTCCTTGAAGGAAGTATTTTTACCGCTTGGCGGATCAGGATTCGGATGGAATGACACAGCTTTTCAGACAACCTTTAAACATTTTCGTGATGCCCGTTTAAAGCTCGGTGTTCCTTCAGACGGCCTATTGACATCAGAGGCCGTCTGAAAGCGTTGTTTAGTACCGTTCCAAATCGATATCCAAGCCCAATGAGCGAATCTCTTTAACCAATACGTTGAAGGATTCAGGCATACCGGCGTCAATTTTATGTTCGCCTTTGACGATGTTTTCATACATTTTAGTACGGCCTGTCACGTCATCAGACTTCACGGTTAACATTTCTTGGAGGGTATAAGCGGCACCGTAAGCTTCCAGTGCCCAAACCTCCATCTCACCGAAACGTTGGCCGCCGAACTGCGCTTTACCGCCCAAAGGTTGTTGGGTTACCAAGCTGTAAGGGCCGGTCGAACGGGCGTGCATTTTCTCATCCACCAAGTGATGTAGTTTCAAATAGTGCATCACGCCTACGGTTACGCGGCGGTCGAAGGCTTCGCCTGAACGGCCGTCGTAAAGGGTAATTTGGGTTTTGGTATCGTTAAAGCCCAATTTTTCCACTTCAGGATCATCACTTGGATAAGCTAAGTTCAACATATCGCGGATTTCAGATTCTTTCGCGCCGTCGAATACCGGAGAAGCGAAAGATGCACCTTTACGCAGGTTAGAAGCTAATTCAATGATTTCATCATCGCTCAAGCTGTCGAGATCTTCTTGTTTACCGCTGTTGTTGTACAGCTTATTCAAGAATTCACGCAATTCGCTGGCTTTGCGCTGCTCTTTGAGCATGCGGTCGATACGCTCGCCGATACCTTTGGCGGCCCAGCCCAAATGCACTTCCAAAATCTGACCGATGTTCATACGCGACGGTACGCCCAACGGGTTCAGCACGATGTCCACCGGACGGCCGTCTGCCATATACGGCATGTCTTCCACCGGCAAAATGCGCGATACCACACCTTTGTTACCGTGGCGGCCCGCCATTTTGTCACCGGCTTGCAGGCGGCGTTTGATGGCGATAAATACTTTCACCATTTTTTGTACGCCCGGCTGTAATTCGTCGCCTTGGGTCAGTTTTTTCTTCTTGATTTCATACAGTTCGTCGGCTTCTTCACGTTTTTGCTGCAGGCTGGCTTTAATCAGTTCCAGTTGTTTCGCCAAATCTTCATCAGCCAAGCGGATGTCGAACCAATCGTGTTTGCTGGCGGCAGAAGCCAAGTATTCGGCCGTAATTTCGCTGCCTTTGGCCAATTTTATCGGACCGCCGTTGGCTTTTTGACCGACAATCATGCGTTCGATACGGTCAAATGCATCGTTGTCGAAAATACGCAGTTGGTCGCTCAAGTCTTGACGGTAACGTTTCAGCTCGGAATCAATAATCGATTGGGCACGTTTATCACGCTGGATGCCTTCACGGGTGAAGACCTGCACGTCAATCACGGTACCGCTCATGCCGGTCGGCATACGCAGCGAAGTATCTTTCACATCAGACGCTTTTTCACCGAAAATCGCACGCAGCAGTTTTTCTTCAGGGGTCAGCTGGGTTTCGCCTTTAGGCGTTACTTTGCCTACCAACACATCACCGGCCTCCACTTCGGCACCGATATACACGATACCGGATTCATCCAGACGGTTTTGCATACGCTCGGACAGGTTCGGAATATCGCGGGTAATGTCTTCGGCACCCAATTTGGTGTCACGCGCCACAACGTTCAATTCTTCAATATGAATCGAAGTATAGCGGTCGTCGGCAGCCACTTTTTCGGAAATCAAAATCGAGTCTTCGTAGTTGTAACCGTTCCACGGCATAAAGGCGATGGTCATGTTTTGACCCAATGCCAGTTCGCCCAAATCGGTCGAAGCACCATCGGCTACCAAATCGCCACGTTGCAACACATCGCCTGCCTTCACAGCCGGACGTTGGTTGATGTTGGTCGATTGGTTGGAACGGGTGAATTTGACTAAGTTGTAAATATCGACACCCACTTCACCGGCAGTCGCTTCATCGTCGTGTACACGGATGACCACACGGTTGGCATCAACATATTCCACTACACCGCCACGACGGGCAACAATAGCGGTTGCCGAATCCACGGCCACCGAGCGCTCAATACCGGTGCCGACCATCGGTTTTTCCGGACGCAGACACGGTACGGCCTGACGTTGCATGTTGGCACCCATCAATGCACGGTTCGCATCGTCATGCTCCAAGAACGGAATCAGCGAAGCAGCCACGGAAACCACTTGACCGGTTGCCACGTCCATATATTGGACACGATCCGGCGTGGCCATAATGGTTTCGCCTTTTTCACGACAGGTTACCAAATCGCCGGTAAGGTTGCCGTTTTCATCCAAATCGGCATTAGCCTGCGCAATCACATAGCGACCTTCTTCGATGGCGGACAGATAATCGATTTCTTCAGTTACTTTGCCATCCACTACACGGCGGTATGGAGTTTCCAAGAAGCCGTAATCATTGGTACGGGCATAAACCGACAATGAGTTAATCAAACCGATGTTCGGGCCTTCAGGTGTTTCAATCGGACACACGCGGCCATAGTGGGTCGGGTGTACGTCGCGCACTTCAAAGCCGGCACGTTCACGGGTCAGACCGCCCGGACCCAAGGCAGAAACACGGCGTTTGTGGGTAACTTCCGACAGCGGGTTGGTTTGGTCCATAAACTGGCTCAACTGGCTTGAGCCGAAAAATTCTTTAATCGCAGCAGAAACCGGTTTGGCGTTAATCAAGTCGTGCGGCATCAGATTTTCAGATTCTGCTTGGTTCAAACGCTCTTTTACGGCACGCTCTACACGGGCCAGACCGCTGCGGAATTGGTTTTCGGTCAATTCACCCACTGAACGCACACGGCGGTTGCCCAAGTGGTCGATATCGTCCACTTCGCCGTGACCGTTACGCAACTCAACCAATGTTGCAATTGAAGCCACAATGTCTTCAATACTCAGGACATAGCCACCTTTTTCAGCCGCACCGGCAAAGGTTTCGTTCAACAAACGGCCATACCAAGAGCCTCGTTGTGCTTCAGACAATTTTTGCTCGTAGGTGCGGGTATTAAATTTCATACGGCCTACACGAGACAAGTCATAGCTGTCTTCACTGAAGAACAAGCGGTTGAAGAGCATTTCAACCGCTTCTTCGGTAGGCGGTTCACCCGGACGCATCATGCGGTAAATCGCCACGCGAGCAGCTTGTTGGTCGGCAGTTTCATCCGTACGCAAAGTGCTGGAAATATAACCGCCTTGATCCAATTCATTGATGTACAAAGTAGTGACTTGTTCAATACCGTGAATATCCAGTTTCGCCAACAATTCTTCGGTGATTTCATCATTGGCCACAGCCAAGACTTCACCCGTATCCGGCACGATCAAATCAGCAGCCAAGACTTTGCCTAATAAAGTTTCAGGATCAACGTCCAAGCGGGTCAAACCGGCATTAGCAATATCGCGGATATTTTTAGCGGTGATGCGTTTGCCCTTGGTCACCAAAACGTTACCTTCAGCATCAACGATATCGGTTTTAGCAGTTTCGCCTTTCAGACGGCCCGGAATCAATTCAGTTTGCACACCGCCTTTTGACAAAAAGAATATTTCTTTGTCATAGAAGGTATCCAAAATCTGTTCGTTGTTGTAGCCCAAGGCTTTCAGCAAAATAGTTACCGGCATTTTGCGGCGGCGGTCGATACGGAAATATAGATGATCTTTCGGATCAAACTCAAAATCTAACCATGAGCCACGGTAAGGAATAATGCGGGCAGAGAACAATAATTTGCCAGAGGAATGGGTTTTACCGCGATCGTGTTCAAAGAATACACCTGGAGAACGGTGCAACTGAGAAACGATAACGCGCTCGGTACCATTAATGACAAAAGAACCACTCGGTGTCATCAATGGGATTTCACCCATGTACACTTCGTTTTCGCGCACTTCTTTTACTGTCGGCTTAGAAGCTTCTTTATCCAAAATCACCAAGCGGATGCGGGCACGTAAAGGCGCAGCGTAAGTAATACCGCGCAATTGACATTCAGGAATATCAAACAGCGGATCACCCAAAGTGTAGTGGACAAATTCCAGACGTGCATAACCATTATGGCTGACGATTGGGAAAATAGAATTGAATGCCGCTTGAAGACCATCATCGGTACGCTGATCGAAAGCATTTTCTAATTGCAGAAATTTTGCATAAGAATCAATTTGAGTTGCCAGCAAAAAGGGAACTTCCAATACGTTCTCTCGTTTGGCAAAACTCTTACGGATACGTTTTTTCTCGGTAAACGAATAGTTCATATACACTCCGAAGGGTGACTTTTGAATAGAAATGCCGTCTGAACACTTTAAGAATTGAGAAGACGACAATTTTGTGATGTTATTTACATTTATTTATATTTACTTCAGAATATAAATGCAAATAAATGTAAATAATTATTTTCTGTATAATTAAAACGCAAAATAAGGCTGGCAGATATCTGCCAGCCTTTACTGAAAGTATCAAATGATGATTATTTGATTTCGACTTTAGCGCCGGCTTCTTCCAGTTGTTTTTGGATGTCTTCAGCTTCAGCTTTAGAAACACCTTCTTTCAGTGTTTTAGGCGCGCCGTCAACGATGTCTTTAGCTTCTTTTAAGCCCAAACCAGTGATGGCTCGAACCACTTTAATCACGCCAACTTTTTGATCACCGGCGGAAGCCAAAACTACATCGAATTCAGTTTTTTCTTCAGCAGCAGCGGCACCGGCACCGGCAGGACCGGCAACGGCAACGGCAGCAGCAGAAACGCCGAATTTTTCTTCAAAAGCTTTAACCAGGTCGTTCAATTCCATAACGGTCAAAGAACCAACAGCTTCCAAAATGTCTTCTTTAGTAATAGCCATGCTATTTAAACTCCAAATATTGTATTAAAAATTAATTTTCAAATGAAACAAAATCGATTAAGCGGCTTCTTCGCCAGCCTTTTTCTCAGCCAATGCAGCCAAACCACGTGCAAAACCTGCAACAGGTGCTTGCATAACGTACAACAGTTTAGACAACAATTCTTCACGGCTAGGAATAGAAGCCAGCTCGCTTACTTGAACAGCATCCAGTACGTCACCATTATAAGAACCAGCCTTAACAATGATTTTGTCATCTTTTTTCGCGAATTGATGCAGCACTTTTGCAGCAGCTACAGCATCTTCAGAAGCAGCGTAAACCAGCGGACCCACCATATGATCTGCCAAACCTGCAAATGAAGTGCCTTCTACTGCGCGACGAGCCAAAGTATTTTTCAGAACGCGCAAATATACGCCTTCTTTACGCGCATTTGCACGCAGCTCGGTCATGCTGGCAACACTGATACCGCGATATTCTGCAACCACCAGAGTTTGAGCGTTAGCAATCGCTGCGCTAATCTCTTCGACGGCTACTTTCTTGGTTTCAATATTGAGACTCAAGGTCTACCTCCCACTGTTTATCAACAGAATACTTTCTCAGTATTCCACCAGCTCGGTAACCTAAAAAGACATCTTACAAGCTTTCTTGCAATTTGTTTCAGGACTACCGTCTGCGTAGGGCAATAACGATTAAATCTTACGATCCCTACGGTCTTGGACATCTACTTAATATTTTAAGTAGCCCAAATCCAGACAACCTTCAAAAAGGCCGTCTGAAAATTCTTAGTTGTTTACGCTAGAAGTATCTACGCGCACACCCAAACCCATAGTGCTGGATACCGCAACTTTTTTCAAGTATTGGCCTTTGGCAGCAGCTGGTTTGGCTTTAACGACTGCATCCAACAATGCGTCAAAGTTTTCTTTCAAATCAGCTTCAGCGAATGAAGCGCGACCGATGGTTGCATGCACGATACCTGCCTTATCCGTACGGTATTGTACTTGACCGGCTTTCGCATTTTTCACTGCTTCGGCAACGTTTGGCGTTACAGTACCCACTTTAGGGTTAGGCATCAAACCGCGTGGACCTAAGATGGTACCCAACTGACCCACAATACGCATTGCGTCCGGAGAAGCAATCACGACATCAAAGTTCAAGTTACCGCCTTTGATTTCAGCAGCCAAATCATCAAAACCGACAACATCTGCACCTGCTTCTTTAGCTGCTTCAGCATTGGCACCTTGAGCAAATACAGCCACGCGAGTGGTTTTACCGGTACCTTTAGGCAATACTACCGAACCACGAATCACTTGGTCAGATTTACGAGGATCTACGCCCAAATTAAATGATACGTCAATTGACTCATCAAATTTCGCAGTTGCGGCATTTTTTACCAAAGCAATCGCTTCATCGATCGCATACAATTTGTTCGCTTCAACAGAAGAGCGCAAAGCTTTCAAGCGTTTAGAAACTTTAGCCATTACACACCCTCCACATCCAGGCCCATTGAACGGGCTGAGCCAGCAATAGTACGTACCGCAGCATCCAAATCAGAAGCTGTCAAATCAGGCTCTTTGGTTTTAGCGATTTCTTCCAATTGAGCACGGGTCACTTTACCCACTTTATTGGTCAATGGATTGGCACTACCTTTTTGCAGACCGGCAGCTTTTTTCAACAATATAGAAGCTGGAGGTGTTTTCATCACAAATGTGAATGATTTGTCTGCAAATGCAGTAATCACAACAGGAATCGGCAAACCAGGTTCCATACCTTGGGTTGCGGCATTAAATGCCTTACAGAATTCCATAATGTTCAAACCACGCTGACCCAATGCCGGACCAACTGGAGGAGATGGGTTGGCTTTACCTGCACCAATTTGCAGTTTAATGTAGCCTACAATTTTCTTTGCCACTTAAGGGACTCCTAAAAGACGGGTATAGCGCGGAACCATTCCGCTTCCCAAAACGAATTGTCAATTATAAAACTTAATGTATTTTGATTCAAGACATTAATTCAATTAAATCTTTTCAACCTGACCAAATTCCAACTCAACAGGCGTTTCACGACCAAAAATCTGCACAGAAACACGCAGCTTATTACGCTCGTAATTGACTTCATCTACCACGCCATTGAAGTCAGCAAAGGGACCGGCATTGACGCGAACTGCTTGGCCTACTTCAAATTCGACTTTTGGTTTTGGTTTTTCAACACCGCTGCGAACTTGTTGCATAATTACATCAGCTTCGCGTTGTGAAATAGGTAATGGGCGGTTAGCAGTACCGCCAATAAAACCAGATACACGCGGAGTGCTTTTTACTAAATGCCATGACTCATCGGTCATTTCCATTTCAACCAAAACATAGCCAGGGTAAAATTTACGCTCGCTGATGGTACGGCGGCCATTTTTAATATCAACCACCTCTTCGACCGGAACCAACACTTGGCCGAAATACTCTTCCATACCTTCGCGTACAATACGCTCTTTCAATGTTTTTTGGACATTTTTTTCAAAGCCGGAATAAGCCTGCACAACATACCAACGCTTTGACATTTTTATCCCCTCTTCAATAACAAATCAAAAAATAACCATGAAACCGCTGTATCAACTGCATAAATAAACGCAGCCAAAATTGCTACAAAAATTACCACAAATACAGTCATCTTGACCGCATCATCACGAGCCGGCCAAACTACTTTCTTAAATTCAATCCATGAATTTCGAAAATAAGCGAACCCTTCGCGCTGCGATGTGACATGTGCATTGTTGTCTGATTTGACAAGCCGCCCCACTTTATCCGCTTTATCTTCAGGCATACGATCAGCCATTTTAAACTCACTTTCCATAGCACTGATACAGCATGTGCAGTACATATTGATACTGCTCACCGTCATGCAATGGTTAAAACAAATCAACCAATAAAAATAAAATAGCAAAAAAAATTAACCGGCACTAAGGCCGGTTAATTTTTTATTTGGCAGGCCAGGAGGGTCTCGAACCCCCAACCCTCGGTTTTGGAGACCGATACTCTACCAATTGAGCTACTGGCCTTCTAAAACTTAAGCAATGATAGAAGAAACAACGCCGGCACCTACGGTACGGCCGCCTTCACGGATTGCAAAGCGCAAGCCTTCTTCCATAGCAATCGGTGCAATCAGTTCTACGCTGATGGTTACGTTTTCACCCGGCATTACCATTTCCACGCCTTCTTCCAGAGTAACCGCACCGGTTACGTCGGTTGTACGGAAGTAGAATTGTGGGCGGTAGTTGGCGAAGAATGGGGTGTGACGACCGCCTTCTTCTTTGCTCAATACGTACACTTCGGCTTTGAATTTGGTGTGTGGTGTGATTGAGCCTGGTTTAGCCAATACTTGACCACGTTCAACTTCTTCACGTTTGGTACCGCGCAGCAATACGCCTACGTTGTCGCCTGCTTGACCTTCGTCCAGCAGTTTGCGGAACATTTCAACGCCGGTACAAGTGGTTTTGGCTGTGTCTTTCAGACCTACGATTTCGATCTCGTCGCCCACGTGGATGATACCGCGCTCTACACGACCGGTTACTACTGTACCGCGGCCGGAGATTGAGAATACGTCTTCAATCGGCAGCAGGAATGGTTTGTCAACTGCTCGTTCCGGAGTTGGGATGTAGCTATCCAATGCAGCGGCCAGTTCGAAGATTTTTTCTTCGTAAGCGGCATCGCCTTCCAAGGCTTTCAGTGCAGAACCTTGGATGATTGGGCAGTCATCACCCGGGAAGTCGTAGCTTGACAGCAAGTCACGGATTTCCATTTCAACCAATTCCAACAATTCAGCATCATCAACCATGTCGCATTTGTTCATGAACACCAAGATGTATGGTACACCTACTTGGCGACCCAACAAGATGTGCTCACGGGTTTGCGGCATAGGGCCGTCAGCGGCAGACACCACCAAAATCGCGCCATCCATTTGTGCTGCGCCGGTAATCATGTTTTTAACGTAGTCGGCGTGGCCCGGACAGTCTACGTGTGCGTAGTGGCGGGTTTCGGTTTCGTATTCTACGTGAGAGGTGTTAATGGTAATACCGCGGGCTTTTTCTTCCGGCGCGTTGTCGATTTGGTCATAAGCTTTTGCTGCGCCACCGAATTTTTTAGCCAAAATGGTAGTCAGTGCTGCAGTCAGAGTGGTTTTACCATGGTCAACGTGACCGATGGTGCCAACGTTTACGTGCGGTTTGCTACGTTCGAATTTTTCCTTAGCCATGGCAATAAATCCTATTCTAAGCGTTCAATTAAATAAAAATACGGGTAAATAATAATGAGATGGTGCCCATGGGCAGATTTGAACTGCCGGCCTCTCCCTTACCAAGGGAGTGCTCTACCCCTGAGCTACATGGGCTAATTTGTCCATTGGAGCGGGTGAAGGGAATCGAACCCTCACCGTAAGCTTGGAAGGCTTCTGCTCTACCATTGAGCTACACCCGCATACACTTACTTCTTTGCTCCAAGTAAGATTTTGGTGGAGGGAGAAGGATTCGAACCTTCGAAGCTCGCGCAACAGATTTACAGTCTGCCCCCTTTGACCGCTCGGGAACCCCTCCAAAAGAGAACGCTAGTCTATTTATTTCTCTTTACCAAGTCAAGCAATATTTTCGATATTTTCCTAAAAATATTGCAACAATATGATTATATGAAAAAATTACTTAAACTGAATGATTTTTTCGTATTTCGCCATCAGCTCATCATGCGTTTCCGGATGTTCTTCATCAATCAAAATACAGTCGACCGGACACACTTGCTGACATTGCGGTTCGTCATAGTGGCCGACGCATTGCGTACACAGATTCGGATTGATTTCGTAAATTTCCTCGCCTTGAGAAATGGCGTCATTCGGGCACTCAGGCTCGCATACGTCGCAGTTAATGCACTCATCTGTAATAAAGAGCGACATTTTCGTTTCCTTTTTATTCAATTTCAAAACCGATGAGCGCGGATTATAGCATAAACTATTCGAAAAAACGCATATGCAAAGAATGTTTACACCCTGGTAATGATTCTCAAATCCTATACTATTCAGCTACTTGCACGAAATGCAACAATTGAAAGCAGCTCATTCCGGATTTACCGTCGCGATATTGCACCAACCATTCCGGTTTTGCCGGCAATAGTCCTGCTTCGACATAGACCATTGCGTTGTTTTTCAAACGGCTTTGCAGCAAAACAAACAAGTCGCCCCATTGCTGCCACGCAAACGGCGGATCCAGAAAAACCACATCAAACTGTCCGCTTTGATTTTTCAGAAAACTCAGGCCGTCTGAAAAAACAGTTTCCACTTGCGCCAAGCCCAACTCATGCGCGTTTTGTTGTAGAGATTGCAGCGTTTGGCGGTGATTATCCACCAACACCACCCGCTTGGCATGGCGTGAAGCGGCTTCCAGCCCCAACGCGCCGCTGCCGGCAAACAAATCCAACACCGTTTTACCGGTCAAATCCTGCCCCAACCAGTTAAACAGCTTTTCACGCACCATATCCGGTGTCGGCCGCAACCCGTCTGCCGAACGGAACGCCAGCTTCCTGCCCCGATGCGTACCGCCGATAATGCGCACTTGGTTGCTATGTTTCGTATTGTGTTTCTGCGCCGCCATAATCCATTAAAGAGGCCGTCTGAAAATAAGGTTTCTGCACAGCAAAAACTGATTTTCAGACGGCCTCTACATAAAATTTCAGATACGGCCATTATAACGGAAAAATGCTGCAATCAAAGGATTTTCAGACGGCCTATTCGGACTGCTGCGATTCCATCATGCCCGCAATTTTGCGCAACAGCTCGATTTCACGGTCTTTTTGCACCAGCAGTTCTTGAGTATATTTCAACTTAGCTTTTAATAATTCAATTTCGGCAGCATTATTGCCGGCACAAACTGAAAACTCACTGTTATCAATATTTTCTGTAATTTGAAGAATCAAACCACCTTTACCCGACTTCAGCAAATCCCACACATCAACACGGAATACCGCCGCCAACTGCTCCAAACGGGGCAAACTCAACTGCGTTTCACCCCGCTCGATTTTGGCATAACCGCCTGCCGACATTTCCAATTTTTCAGCCACATCTTCCTGCGACCATTGGCGCAATTCGCGCATCAGGCGGATTTTATCGTGGGTTTCCATAGTTGAACTTTCTGTATAGCCGGTTGAATTTTAAGGACAGATTTTAAACTTTTGCTGGCTGGTTAGGCAAGTAAAAATCATTAGAATAATAGATATTATTTATTCTAGATGTTCTATTCATCACACCTGAGAATAGGCTTTTCATTTCTATAATTTAAAAGGAACAATCATATGACTTTCCTCAAGAAATCACTTTCTACTATTGCATTAACTCTATGCATTATTTCTACTGCTCACGGTGGTAATAGCACTTGGTCAGTTATTAGAAATTAACAGCAAGGGGATAGTCGAGTGGTATGGGTAAAAATTACTAACCCACCGGAAGAAGTTGGTAAAGATATTTGTGATAACCCCGATGGTTACGGACTATGCCACTATGTATCTGCATACGTCATGCAGCAATTCCGTCTTGATTGTGCTGGCTCCTATGTATCGGGTAACAGTATCCACTATAAACCTGACGGCTCTGTTTTCCAATCCTATCCCGGTTCTAACCAATGGGATTCAATTGTTCCTAACTCAATGATTGAATGGGTAGAAACAAAAGCTTGCCACTCAAATTGAAGTGCTGAAATAATCCAATCATGCAGAATATGATGAAAACATACTAAATATTGCACAAGTTTATAGATGTTGGGGGGTACTGCAAAATAGATAAGTCCACTAATCGGTACGTTACATCACTTTGGAGTAGCTAACATACTTATTATTCATAAGATTTATCTGCATAAGGCCGTCTGAAAACCTGATTTTCAGACGGCCTTTGTTTCAGCGTTTATTCCTCGCTGCTGCCCTTAGGTGCGGGCGGTTCGATTTGTTCTTTCCAGCCGCATTCTTTTTGCGGGCAGACTTTTTCTACGCCCCAGCGTTTGGTGGTTTTGATGGTCAATACCGGCCAATGGCATTTCGGGCATTCTTCGGCAACGGGCGGGTTCCAAGTGGCGTAGTTGCAGTCGGGATAGGTGCTGCAACTGTAAAAGAGTTTGCCGTAACGGGATTTGCGCTCGACAAGGTTGCCTTTTTTGCATTGCGGACATTGAACGCCGGTGTCTTTGGGTTTTTCCAGCGGTTCGATGTGTTTGCATCTGGGGTAGTTGGCGCAGCCGATGAATTTGCTGCCGGTGCGGCTGTATTTGTAAACAAGCTGTCCGCCGCATTTCGGGCATTCCCGTCCTTCGAGTTCGGCTTGTTCGGCGGCTTCTTTAGCGACCCGTTCGGCGGCTTCTTCGGCGGTTTCGTTGACGTTGCGGGTGTAGCTGCATTCGGGGTAGCCGGCGCAGGCAACGAAGCGGCCGTTGCGTCCGAATTTGATTTGCAGCTTGTGTTGGCCGCATTTCGGGCAGTCTTCGTCTAATTCCTGCGTGGTGAATTTGGCGCGTTCGATGCCTTCTTTTTCTTCAACCTGTTTGCTGAAGCCTTTCCAGAATTTGTCCATCACCGGCACCCAGCGGCGTTTGCCGGTGGCGATTTCGTCAAGTTGGTCTTCGAGTTTGGCGGTGAAGTGGTAATCGACGTATTGGGCGAAATGTTCGGTCAGGAATTTATTGACGATGTCGCCGGTGTCGGTGGGCATGAAGCGTTTTTGCTCAAGGGTAACGTATTCGCGGTCTTTGAGCGTGGAAATAATACTGGCATAGGTCGAGGGGCGGCCAATGCCGTATTCTTCGAGGGCTTTGACCAGTGTGGCTTCGTTGAAGCGGGGCGGCGGGGTGGTGAAGTGTTGTTCGCCGTAAAGATTGTCCACCGGCAATTTGTCGCCCTCTGCCATTTCGGGCAGTTTTTTGTTTTCTTCGCTCTCGTCGTCGCTGCTTTCTTCGTACACGCTCAAAAAGCCGGCAAAAGTCTGCACTTGGCCGCTGACACGGAATACGCCTTCGCCGACGCAAATATCGACGGTGGTTTGGTCGAATTTTGCCGGCGACATTTGACAGGCAACGGTACGCTGCCAAATCATTTGGTAGAGTTTGAACTGGTCGGCGGTCAGGAAGGGTTTGACGCTTTCGGGCGTGCGGTACACAGAAGTCGGGCGGATCGCTTCGTGGGCTTCTTGGGCGTTTTTGGATTTGGTTTTGTACTGCTTCGCCGAACTTGGCAGATAGTCTTTGCCGATTTTGTTTTCGATGTAGTGGCGGATTTCGGTAACGGCTTCGTCCGCCAGATTCACGCTGTCGGTACGCATATAGGTAATCAGACCGATTGCGCCCTGCCCTACGTCGATACCTTCGTAAAGCTGCTGAGCGGTGCGCATGGTGCGGTCGGTGGTCATGCCGAGTTTGCGCACGGCATCCTGCTGCATGGTGGAGGTGGTGAACGGTGCGGCGGGGTTACGGCTGCGTTTTTTCTTTTCCACCCCGCCGACTACGGCATCTTTGCCCTGCAATGCCTGCAATACGGCGGCTTGTGCGGCTTCGTCAGGCAAGGCGAACTGTTCGAGTTTTTCGCCCCGATATTGAACGAGCTTGGCGGTGAATTTGCTGCGTCCTTTGTGGCTGTCGAGATGCAGCGTCCAATATTCCTGCGCTTCAAAGGCACGGATTTCGTTTTCACGTTCGCAAATCAGGCGCAAGGCGGGGCTTTGCACCCGTCCGGCACTCAGCCCTCGGCGGATTTTTTTCCACAACAGGGGCGAGAGGTTGAAGCCGACCAGATAATCGAGGGCACGGCGTGCCTGTTGCGCATCGACCAAGTCCATTTCGATTTCACGGGGCTGGGCAACGGCATCCAGCACGGCGTTTTTGGTGATTTCGTGGAACACAACCCGCTGCGGACGAATGTTTTTCAAACCCCATTTGCTTTTCAAAATTTCCTGCAAATGCCATGAAATGGCTTCGCCTTCCCTATCCGGGTCGGTTGCCAGATAGAGGTTTTCCGCTTCTTTGGCGGCGGCAACGATGGCATCGACGTGTTTGGCGTTGCGGGAAATCAGTTGGTATTTCATTGCAAAATCGTTGTCGGGATCGACTGCGCCGTTTTTCGGCACCAAATCCCGCACATGGCCGTAGGAAGCCAGAATTTCAAAATCGCCGCCCAAGTATTTTTTCAAGGTTTTGGCCTTGGACGGGGATTCGACGATTAAGAGGTTTTTAGCCATCTTTACTCTCTTTTGTTATTGTAAATTTCAGACGGCCTTTTGTTTATCAAGGCCGTCTGAAAAAATTAATGCATCACAGCGTTGCCGTTTAAAGCCGCCATCAAATCATCGCCGATCAACACCGGCAATTCGCTCTTGTGTGCCCACAACACCAGCAACGTGAGCACTTTGGCAATATCGACGGTGATTTCATCCGCCGGAATGTGCATCAACGCATGTACCACGATTTCACGCTGCTCGTAGGTCATCGCGCGCTCGGCAATCAAATAATGCAGCAAACCCATCACTTCTTGCGGCAACACATCGGCTTCTTCCACGCTGTACACGCGCAAGGCCGTGCCGTCGATCGGCTCGATGGCGAATTCGGAACTGTTGAGCAACACTTCCATCATCATCAGGGTATTGCCGATTTCCATCGCGTCAAAACCGGCATCTTCGAGCAGTTGTCCCAAATCTTCCGGCGGCGGGCAAGCATCAAAATCCTGAAAATGTTCGATTAAAAAAGCAATGACTTCAGCCATGCGTGTTCCTTAAGTGTTATGTTTTAATCCGTTGGTAGCGTCCGCCGGCCAGCGGGGCAATCATGCCTTCCAGCTCGTATTCCAGCAATTGGGCGTAAACATCGACCGCCGGCCAATTCAGCAACTCGGCCAAGGTATCGGGATGAACGGCATCGTAACCCATGGCGTTTAATAAAGTGCCGTCTGCCGTGTTTTGGTTTTCAGACGGCCTCTCCTTTTCAGACGGCCTGATATTGGTTTCAGCAAGTGGTTTGGCGCCGGTTTCGGGCTTGGCTTCCGACTCAGTGGTGAATTCGTTTTGCGGACGCTTATATATAGAATATGATGGTAATGGGGTGTTTTGCAATAGCTGCGGACATTCTTGTAAGATATCTTCCAAACTTTCCACCAGTTTGGCACCATCTTTAATCAGCTTGTGGCAACCTTTGCTGTGCGGATTGTCAATCGAACCGGGCACCGCCATCACTTCGCGCCCCATCTCGGCGGCGAGCTTGGCGGTAATCAGCGAACCGGATTCAACCGCCGCTTCCACCACCAAGGTCAAACGCGATAAAGCGGCAATCAGACGGTTGCGGCGCGGAAAATTACCGGCATACGGGCGCGTGTCCAATGGAAACTCGCTGATAATCAGACCGCGCTCGGCGATTTTGTAGGCAAGCTGTTTATTCGACGGCGGATAAATGCGGTCTATGCCCGTGCCCCACACGGCGATGGTACCGCCGTCTGAAAGCAGTGCCCCTTGATGGGCAGCGGTATCAATACCGGCCGCCATACCGGAAACCACCGGAATGCCTTTTTCACTCAACGCCATGCCGAAATCGCGGGCAATGCGCATCGCCTGCGGGGTGGCATGACGGCTGCCGACAACCGCGGCGGAAGCTTTGTGTAGTAAATCGCTATTGCCGCGCAAAAATAACAGCGGCGGCGGCGTGATGCCTTCGGTCAGCATATCGGGAAAATCATCGTCCTGCAACAGCAGCAAACGGCAATCATCCTGATGCGCCCAGTTTAACGCAGCTTCGGCGGCAACCTTGGCGGCATCGCGTTTATCCGCATGTTGCCACGCAGCCACGGCTTGTTTGTGCCTCACCAATTTAGCGATGATTTCAGACGGCGCAGCCAATGCCGCTTCTGCACTGCCGAAATGTTGCAGCAAAATCAAAAAACTTTCCGCGCCGACATAAGGCGTCAGCGCGAGCTGTACCCATGCAAAGCGTTCGTTGTCGTTCATACCCGTATCCTGTTTCAGACGGCCTCAATATCATATTGAATGCCGTTAAAATAATCATTTAAGTAATTTTTTTGACAGCAATGATTATACAGGCATTGAACGAAATACAAACAGATGAAGGCCGTCTGAAACGTTTTCCATGTTCAGACGGCCTTAAAAATCGAGCGATCAGTCTTCGGTTTTATCGCTATTGCGGCGGGAAACGCTGATACCGAGCTGCTTCAATTTGCGGTATAAATGCGTGCGCTCCAAGCCAACCTTTTGCGCCACACGGCTCATGTTTTGGCCTTCTTGCGCAATATGGTATTCAAAATAGCGGCGTTCCAATTCTTCGCGTAATTCACGCAGCGGCATATTGAAATTAAAGCCGCCAACCATTTCCGACGAAGCAGATGATACATGTTGTCCCAAGGCCGCCGCCGCCGCTTGCTCCTGCACTTCTTCACCATCGGCTTCTAAGGCCAAGTTTTTCACCACGGTACGCAGTTGCTCGAAATTGCCCGGCCATTCATATTGACGCAAAACAGTCAACGCACCGGTGCTGAATTTGGCCAGCGGAATTTTTTGTGTTTCGGCTAACTCAATCAAAATTTGGTTAACCAAAAAGACAATGTCATCCGGCTGGCTGCGCAAAGCCGGCACACCGACAATAATTTTGGATAACAAGCTCGGCAATTTATTATCTGCCGTGGCCGATTCGACCAATTCTTCCGCCGAGCGGCTGCTGGCCGCCACGATGCGCACGTTATAGCGGTCGGCCTTGCCCAACAAGAATACAATGCCGTTTTGAATGTTTCTGCTGTATTGCGAGATGTCGCCGACATACAAAATGCCGCCGCTGGCTTTTTGCAGCAATTCGAGCGGCGTATCGACAATATGCTCGACTTTGCCCGGCTCCGCCCAAGGCGTGCCGTTTTTGTGGAAGTAGCGCGCCACCCATTCAAACGGCGAACCGGCTTCACCGGTCAGCAATACCGGCCCGCTTTGTTTGGAAGCGGCATCCAGTTTCTGATTCAATTCCTGAATCACCGGACTATTGCCCAGTCGGTCTAGAGACAAACCGGCAGCCGCCTGCATTTCGCCGTGTTTCAAGGCGCGATCAACGGTGGACAGCAGCTTTTGCAGGGCAATCGGTTTTTCCAAGAAATCCAATGCGCCGATTTTGGTGGCCTCAACCGCCGTGTCAATGCTGGCATGGCCACTCATCATCACCACCGGCATATTCAGTTGGCCGTTTTTCGCCCACTCTTTCAGCAAAGTAATGCCGTCGCAATCAGGCATCCAAATATCCAGCAAAACCATGGCCGGACGGGTTTGGTGGCGCAATTGGCGCGCTTCCTCGGCATTTTCGGCCAAAGTCACGGTATAACCTTCGTCTTGGAGGATTTCCGACAGTAAATCACGGATTCCTACTTCATCGTCTACAATTAAAATATCACTGCTGCGCATAAGTTTCTACCAGTTGGGGTAACACTATTTTGACACATGCACCACCGGCGGTCTGATTGCTCAAATTGATACGGCCGCCGTGCTCTTCAATAATTTTCTTTACCACAGGCAAACCCAGCCCTGTACCTGTCGGTTTATCGGTCACATAAGGCTCAAAGGCATTATGCAACATTTCTTTGCTGAAGCTTTTGCCGTTGTTGCAAACGGTCAAAACGGCCTGCCCATCGTCACTCAAGGCAGTTTCGATGTTTACCTGTGGATTCGGGTCGCTTCCTGCCGCTTCAGCCGCATTTTTAAATATATTGTGCAACACCTGCCGCATGGCGGTGGTATCTGCACGGATGAATAACTCTATATTACTGAATTTGGCAGCAAATGTACACGCGCTGCCTTCATACAGTACCAATACTTCTTCTACCAAAGTATTCAAATCGTGTTTTTCCAGACTTAACGACGGCGCGCGGGCATAGTTGCGGAAGGCTTCCACCATTTCTTTCAGCGCGGCCACCTGCTTGACGATGGTATCGGTTGAGCGGGTCAGAATCTGAGCGTGTTGCCCATCCAACTTATCATGCAATTTCCATGCCAATCTTTCGGCGGACAATTGAATCGGCGTCAGCGGATTGCGGATTTCGTGTGCCAAACGCTTAGCCACCTCGCCCCATGCCGCTTCTTTTTGCGCACGCATAAGCAGAGTCACATCGTCAATCACCATCACCAAACCGCCGTCGTTGTCTTCCGGTAAAAGCGTGGCTTTACCAAGCAGAATCCGCGCGTCATCGGGCGCGGCATATTCCACCTGCACTGGCTTATTGGTGCCGGCGGTAGCTTCAATCGCGGCAAACACATCCGCCAGCAAAGTCTGCTGCGGCGACCGCCCGCGCCAATCGTGCCAATTACTGCCCCACAACGGCACCAGCGACACGCCTAAAATGTGTTCGGCGGATTTATTAAAGGTTTTCAGACGGCCTTCTGCATCCAAGGTAATCACGCCGGTGGTCAGGCTTTCCAGCACGCATTCCAAATAATGGCGGGCGGCCTCCTGTTGCAGGCGGCTGCGTTCGTCCACATCTTTGGCAATTGCCAACTGCTGGGTCATGTGGTTGAACAAATGCGTCAAGCGGCCGAATTCGTCGTTGCGGTACACCGGACGCTTCTGGCTGAAATCGCCCTGCGCCACTGCCCTGGCCCCTTCTGCCAGCGATAAAATCGGCTCGACAAAGCGGCGGGCAAAATACAAGGCCATCACCAAGGCCAAGAAAATCGCCAGTAACGCCGCCACCAACAAAGTCACCAAAAAGAAAGTTTGCAGGCCTTGCTTAGCATAGCTCAATTCGGCATATTTCGCACGCGCCGACTCAATCAGGGTTGCATCCTGCGCCACATTCTGCGGAATCGGCTGGCGGAAGAAAAAGGCATATTCCTGATTATTGTAATCCCCAATCGACAACCAACCCTGCGCATACAACATATTGCCGATGTTTTCCAAGCTGCGCAGCGAGCCGGCCTGCTGCAATTGCTCTTGCCCGGCCTTATCGATTTTCGGCTGGTTCAGGTTTTGCGGATTGATGACTTTTTCAAAACGGTCTTGGCTCAGGTTATACAAGGCCAATTGGGTGAAATCGTCGGCATTTGAAGCGGCAGCCAGCGCATTGCCCAGATCATTGCCTAAAGATGATGCGCTGATTAAATCAATCTGAATCGGTGTGGCATTACTGACGGCATTATCCACCGCCAAATCCAAGGCCGATTTGCTCAAGTTTAAACTGCGCTCCAGCGCTTCTTCGGTGTCGTTGCCGAACCAAGAATTAATCGTGCCATTAATAAACTGGGCGGAAATACCGAATAAAAACACACTCGGCAACACCGCCACCAAGGTAAACATACCCGACAAGCGGCGGGCGATTTGCGAGCCGAACACGCCGTTTTTGCTGTCGCGCATGAGCAGCAGCACATAGCGCACCAACACCGCCGACAACACCAGCATCAGCAGGCCGCACAAGACGATAATCCACCAGAAATAATCGGCAATCCGGCTACTGCTGCCGGTGGCGACCGTCAGTCCGTAGAGCAACGCCACGGCCAACAAAACGGCGATTAAGAGAAAGCGGCGCATGATTTATTCCCGCGTAACCGACAAGCTTTTCCAGCCCGAATCCAAGCTCCAGCTTCGTGACGTCAGTGCATTGATTTGGAAAGGTTTCGGCAGCTTGGATGTGGACAATTGCAAACGGATTTGTGCTTTAATGTCTTTCGGCTCGATGTTGCGCAAGGCACCTTTACTCAATACTTTCCAGTTGGCAATCGCGCCAACCGCACGCAAGGCAGCATTCAAGGTATCGTACTCGGTGGAAAACGTGCCCACCGTGACGCGGTAACGGTTGGTTAGCGGATGGAACGATAATTTATAGTTGACTGTGTTGCCGTCGTTTAAAAGATGTTCCAAACGGAAACGGTAAGCCGCAATCGTCGGCTCCGACAATTGGTAAGACAAAGAAAAATTCAACGGCACACCCTGTTGCAAGGCCTGTTTGAGCTGGTCGGGCAATTCGGTTTTGAAACGGCTGCTGACCGACAACTGGCCGTCCTCCATCAAGCCGGCCTCGGCACGGGCCGCACTGATGCCCTCCGCCGCTGCGTGCAACGACGCAGCCAGCAGAACCGGCAGCAGCATGAATTTACTGCTTTTCAATAAGCGCGTAATAAAAGCCATCTTGGTGTTTGTTCGGTAAAAGCACATGCGATTCCAGCAATCGGGCATCAGCATGGCGGTTAAGGAATTTTTGCAACTGCTGATCGTTTTCTTCGGCAAAAATCGAACACGTCGCCAACAGCATCCTGCCGTTTTTTGTCAGAGTCTGCCACAAAGCGTCCAACAAGGCTTCCTGTTGGCAGGCGGTTTTCAGCGCATCACCGGGACGACGCAGCCATTTGATGTCGGGATTGCGGCGCGCCACACCCGAAGCGGTACACGGTACATCGGCCAACACTGCATCAAACTGTTTGCCATCATACCACGCAGCCAAATCCTGCGCATCGGCACAATGCAAAGTGACCGTCTGAAAGCCCAAGCGGTCGATATTGCTTTGCACGCGCACCAAACGGGCAGCATCAATATCCAATGCGGTCACATGGCAATCGGCCAATTCCAGCAAATGCCCGGTTTTACCGCCCGGCGCGGCACAGGCATCAAGGATACGCTCTCCGTTTTGCGGATTGAGCAGATACGCCGCTTTTTGCGCACCGAAGTCCTGCACCGATACCAAGCCGTCTGAAAAACCGGGCAGGCGGCTCACCGGCACGGCTTCGGTCAAGGTCACCGCATAATCGTCCAAAGCCTTCGCTTCAATGCCTTCCGCAGCCAATTTTTGCAGATAACCTTCCGCATTGCCGTGGCGGCGGTTGACGCGTAAAGTCATCGGCGGATGCGATTGCAGCGCGGCGGTAATGTTGTGCCAATATTTCGGATAATGGTTTTGCAAATACGCCACCCACCATTGCGGCAGATTGTGCTTGGCCGTGTCGTCGTATTTGCACGCCGCAGCCAGCTTGTCGCGCTCGCGCAGAAAACGGCGCAAAATCGCATTGGCAAACGAGCGGTACTGACCGCGGCCGATTTTGGCAATGCTCTCCACCGCTTCGTTCACCACCGCATGCGGCGCATTTCGTGTGTAATGCAGTTGGTATAAAGCTGCCAACAACAGACTTTCGAGCTGCAAATTGTCAATCGGCTTATTCAGCATTTTGCCGAGCATAAATTTCAGGCTGCCCAGATAACGCTGGCAACCGTAAGCAATGTCTTGCAGCGCACCGCTCTCTTGCGCACTCAATTCGGGATTGGCCGCACGAACAGCCGCCAATACGTCTTGCAGGTTCTGCCCCTGCGCCACCGCCGCGATACTGTCGGCGGCCAGCTTTTGCGCCAATGCCATGCTCATAGGCAAACTTTCATTGTCTGATTCATCATTTGTCCATTTTTCTTTTTCAGACGGCCTGACGGATTTAAAGGCCGTCTGAAAACAATTTTATCTTTATGGCAATACGGATTAGGGAGTATAGTCAGAATGCTTGTGGAGCGGTTTTTTGAGGAAAAATCCGCAGAGGCAAGGCAAAAAGCGCAGCAAGAGCGGACATCTTGCGGACATTTTTAACGCAGCAGATGCGGATTTTAACCAAAAATACCGCCGCAATGCCTTCTGACTACACTCCCTAAATTTCGCTCAGCGACAATCGCTGCTTGCCGTTTTCATCAAAATTGCCATCCGCCAGCCACCGCTCGAAGCGCGCTTTGACTTGCGGCCATTCGCTGCCGATTATCGAAAACCACGCCGTGTCGCGGCTGCGGCCTTTATACACCGCCGCCTGACGGAAAATACCTTCAAATTGAAAACCCAAACGCAACGCCGCCTTGCGCGACGGCTCGTTCAAAGAGTCGCATTTCCATTCGTAACGGCGATATTTCAGCGTTTCAAACACATATTTCGCCAACAGGTACTGCGCTTCCGTTGCGATCCGCGTGCGTTTGAGCGCATCGGAATACACCACCCAACCCACTTCAATCACTCGGTTGGCCGTATCAATGCGCATCAAACTTACCGAACCCACCGACCGATTGCTTGCCGTGTCGATGATGGCGAAAAAATACGGGTCGGCAGATTGCTCATAGCCCGCCAACAAAGCCGCCAATTCATCGTGATTCGCCACCGGATTGAGCGACAAATATGTCCAGTTCGGCAATGGGCTGTGTTCGGCCGCATACACTTCATACAAATCCGCACCGTGTTTAGCCACAGAAAGCTTTTCCAAACGGCAAAACTTTCCTTGCAACAGTGTCACTTCTGGGCGGCTGCCGGCAGTGTAATCGGGTAAGGCTTCGCCGATGGGTTGATTGAATTCATTGACGGGCATGGGTGTCTTTCTTTGCTTTGGATCTTTTCAGACGAGCTATTTAAGGCCGTCTGAAAACCTATTAATCATCACGCACCTTACAAAACCGTGCCTGCTTCAATCGTGCGCCCTGCAGCAAAAGCCTGAATACTCATGCGTTTGCCGCCGGCAGGTTGCAACTCGGTAATCTTCAGCGCATTTTCGCCGCAGGCAACAATCAGGCCGTCTGAACCGCAAGCCAAGACTTCGCCTGCTTTGCCTTTTTGATTCACCGTTTCGGCTGCCCAAATTTTCATCGGTTTGCCGTCCCATTCCACCCATGCGGCAGGTACGGGGTTGAAGGCACGGATTTTGCGGGCAACCACATCGGCGGATTCCTGCCAGTTGATTTTGGCTTCTTCTTTGGTCAGTTTTTGCGCGTAGGTCACGCCTTCTTCCGGCTGAGGCGTGCCGTTCAGACGGCCTTCAGCCTGTAAGCGTTGCAAATCGGCAACAATCGCCTCGGCACCAATCGCCATCAGCGCATCGTGTACTTCGTTGGCGGTGTCGGCCGGGGCGATGGCGTAGCGGTGTTCACTGACAACGTTGCCGGTGTCAAGGCCGATATCCATCTGCATGATGCACACACCGGTTTCGGCATCGCCGGCTTCGATGGCACGCTGAATCGGGGCGGCGCCGCGCCAACGCGGCAACAGCGACGCATGAATATTCAGGCAGCCGTGATGCGGCGTATCAAGCACGTCTTGCGGCAGAATCAGACCGTAGGCGGCCACTACCATTACATCGGCATCTACGTCTTTAAGCATTTGCAATGCATCGGCGTTGTTGCGCAGTTTTTCCGGCTGTTCCACGCGCAAGCCCAATTCGATCGCGGCTTGTTTTACCGGCGAAGCTTGCAATTGCATGCCGCGGCCTTTGGGACGGTCCGGCTGGGTCAACACCAGCGGAATGTCGAAACCGGCGGCGGCAATGGCTTTGAGTGCGGCGGCGGCAAAATCGGGCGTACCGGCAAAGATTACTTTCATGGTTGTCTTTCTTCAAATGGTTTCAGACGGCCTTAGAACCGTGAAACAGCGTTGCATGGAAAAGGCTATGTACTTGACAAGCCTCTCCCGCCAGCCGGTGAGGGAATCGACGGTAAATTTTCCATACAGGCCGTCTGAACATTTAATCTGATGATTTGACGCATAATTATAGCAGCCAAATAAAGCATGCCGTCTGAAAACGAGAAATGTTTTCAGACGGCATGATAAGATTGGATCCTGATTACAGGTTATGTTTTTGGCGTTTTTTCAGCTTGGTTTTGATGCGGTTTTGCTTAAGTTGCGACAAATGCTCGACAAACACTTTACCCATCAGGTGGTCGAGTTCGTGCTGAATACAAATCGCCAGCAAACCATCGGCTTCAAGGGTGAATTTTTCGCCTTTTTCGTCCAGTGCTTCCACTTTGACACGTTCGGCGCGGGTGACCGTGTCGTAAATGCCGGGCACCGACAGGCAGCCTTCTTCATAAGTGGTCTCGCCGTCTTTTTCAATAATGACGGGATTAATGAACACGCGCGGTTCGCTTTTGTCTTCGGTCAAATCCATCACCACCACGCGCTCGTGCACGTCAACCTGCGTTGCCGCCAAGCCGATGCCGCGCGATTCATACATGGTTTCAAACATGTCTTTCACTAAAGTTCGGATGCGCCCGTCGATTTCGGCCACCGGCCGGGCGACGGTATGCAGGCGTTCGTCTGGGTATTGGAGGATATTTAACAATGCCATTTTTTATCTTCTCAATCGGAAACAGTAAATTTGTGTATGTACTTTGATACGCTTTATCGGGGCAACACCATTATTTCTAGAATGACGGTAACATTCAATGATAAAATAGCGTTTTATGAATTTTGAATCGTTTTATCGCTGAATAAATATCAATAGGCAAATTCTAACACAGCAGCCTGCGTCACGCCCATTGTTATTTTTCACGCCACGATTGACGCGTTCTTGATTCAGCTAAATTGATGACAAACCGCATTATTTTCAAGGGGAACGGTTATGCAAAAACATATTATAACCCTGCTTTGCATGGCAGGCGTGGCAATTTCTGCCCAAGTTCATGCAGCGGCGTTGAAAGTGCGCCCGAATGCGCCGCAACGCTACGTGGTCAAACCGGGCGATACTTTGTGGGGCATTTCAGGCAAATATCTCTACAGCCCGTGGCAATGGAACCGCCTTTGGGGCGCCAACCGCAGCGAAATCCGCAATCCTCATTTGATTTATCCGGGTCAGGTGCTGTTGTTGCGCTACGTCAACGGCCAGCCGCGCTTGGGTTTTGAAGGTTCGGGCATGGGTTCAGACGGCATTCCGACCATCAAACTCAGCCCGCGTATCCGCGAAACATCCGGCTACGGTATTCCGACCGTGAATGTGAATTTCTACCGTTTGTTTATGAAGCATCCGCAAGTGATTGACCAATTGCAGACCCAAGATGCACCGAGATTGATTGAAGGCCCTGACAGCCGCCTGCTTTATACCAAGGGCAACCGCGTTTACGCTTACGGCATTACCGAACCCGGCCGTTATTTGGTTTACCGCGCCCGCAAAGACATTACCGACCCTGTGACGAAAAAATTCTTGGGCCAGGAAGTGGTTTTCAGCGGCATCGTCAGCACCCTGCCTTACACCAACAGCGCACTGGATGCCGCTCCCGATGAAGACACGTTTTATCTGAAAGAAGGCGAATATTACACCCGCAATCACCCGCTGATTAAAATCCCCACCCAAACCGCCCAGCCGATGGTGGTTGAAGAGGCCATTTCAGAAATCCGCAAAGGCGATTTCCTGCTGAAACTCAATGGCGAGACCGACAGCTTCCAAATGATGCCGCACGCACCCGAGCAGCCGATTGACGGTAAAGTCGTGTCTATCTTTGAAGGCGTGAGCGAAGCCGGCCAGTTCCAAACCGTCACCATCAACAAAGGCGAAGCCGACGGCATCGACAAGGGTACTGTGGTCAGCCTGTACAAGCGCAGCCACCAGACCAAAGTGGATTTGGAAAGTAACCCAAAAGGCCGTAAGAGCGTGGTGAAATATGTATCCATCCCCGCCGAAGAAGTCGGCTTGGCGATGGTGTACCGCACCAGCCAAAACTTGTCCTCCGCCATCATTTTGGAAAGCCTGACCAATATCAATATCGGCGATACGGTTTCCAATCCGGGACGCGATCTCGACAACATGGCCGATGATAAACCGCATGTTCGCAACGAACCGCAAGATTCGCATGCCACCGAACACAATCAATACAATATCCATACCAACATCAAATAAACCGTGATGTTCAAACCAAAGGCCGTCTGAAAAATATTTCAGACGGCCTTTGGCTATATGGTGCCTTAATGCACTTTAAACGGTAAAAACGACAAATCCATAATATACGCTTTCGGATTCGACCAATCGACTTTCACCGTTACCGTATCTTGCAGATAAGGCTCGGGGTCGGTGGCCATCGGCGGACTGACAAATTGCTGCATTTTGCCGTTGTATGGATTCGGTGCCAGCGCGATGATTTCGTATTTATCACCCTGACTGTTGCGCATGCCGCTGTTCCAATGCCGCACTTCCTGCACCGCCGCCTGAATTTCCACGCCCTGCGCTTGGGCTTGCCGGCCGCCTTCGTATTTCGGCCACAGCACAAAATAAATCAGCGCACCAAACACCAACGCCATAATGCCGGTAATCGGATTGGGCGCCACTAAGGTGATCACCAATAACACCGCGGCCACTGCCACCGCGATGATAATCGTCGTCAGACTTAACATTCAACTCTCCTAAAAATCGTTCAGACGGCCTGAAACCTTTGTAGGAATCAGGCCGTCTGAAAACAAACTTGTTACCCAGCCGCAAGCTTAAATCATTTCCTTGTTAACTTGGCTGTGTAATCGGTTAAATCAATACAATAATTTTTTGCGCGGTTTGTCTTCCGCGATGCCGCCGTTGAGCAGGCTTAAGTCCAACACGGTTTCGGAAGAGCAGGCATCGCCGAAGGTATTTTCACAAGTCACCGTCACCCGCACCACGCCGCTGAATTCTTGGTTGGGCAAATCGGTGGCCAACATGCGGCTGTCGGCAAAAATGCCGCCGTAGGTTTCGCCCGATGCCAAGTGGTCGATGCCTTCCGCTACCGCCGGAAGCTGCGCTATTGCTTGGGTAACGGCTTGGCTGCACGGCTGGTCGGGCATGGCTTCCACGCGCACTTTGACATTTTCCGCCATACCTTTGCCGTAATTGCGCACCGCCAACACCAGCATTTCCGGCCTATCTTCCATGCGGTGAATCGCGGCATGCAACACCGGATGTATACTTTCTTTTTGAATTAGGCTTTCACGATACAGCATTTCACGTTGCTGGCCGGCACGCACGGAAGCCGCAGCGTAAATCAGCCAAATTAAGGCCGTCGCGGAAATGGCGGTTAAGGTCAGCGGCAGATTGGCCAAATAATCTTGCGGGTTGAACCACAAGCAAGCGGTAAAAAATCCGGCGAAGAAAATCAAGACATATAAAACCGGCGCGAAACGGCGTTGAAAAGATGAATTCATGGTTTTCCCGTATGTGGTTAAAAGGCCGTCCGAACAATCATACGATGTTTCAGACGGGCTTTATTCTAACAGACTATCTGTTTATGATTTAGGCATTTATGCCATGCGGCCGGTTTTTCAGAATAATTGCCGGGTATGGCGGAAGGCCGCCTGCCTTAGGCTTCGGCCACCGATTCCCGCGAGAAGGTTTTTTCGCAATAATGGCATTTCAAGCGGGTTTGCGCGTTTTGGGTACGCACGTAAAAACGACTTTTCACCGGCTCGCCGTGGCTGGCGCAATTGGTGTTCGGGCAGCGGAATACTTCACTGATTTCAGACGGCATGGTTAAGTGGCGTTTGGACACCACTTTAAAATCTTCAATCACATTCACCACTGCTTCGGGTGCAAACAAAGCCAAGCGGTTGGCGGCGGTGTCGTCCAGCCACACGCCGGTGATTTTGATGATGTCTTTGCTGCCCTGCGTTTTGCTCGGCAGATTAAAGCCCACCGTCACCGCGCTGCCATAGTGCAGCAATTTAAACTGGCGCAAAATCGCCAAGCCCTTGCCGGCAGGGATGTGGTCGATGACCGTGCCGTTTTGAATCGCTTCGACGCTGTATTGTTTCTTTTCCATTTGGCGCTCCTTACACTTCTTCGTTCAACACCAGCGACAAAATCGCCATGCGTGCATACACGCCGTTGGTAGCCTGTTCAAAATAATAGGCATGCGGCGTAGCATCAACATTCGGATGGATTTCATCAACACGCGGTAAGGGATGCAGTACGCGCAAGTTGGGTTTGGCGTTGGACAGCATCGATGCATCCAAATTGAATTTACCTTGGATTTTGGCAAATTCCTGCTCATCAAAACGCTCGCGCTGCACGCGGGTCATGTAAAGAATATCCGCCCATCCGACCGCTTCTTCCAAAGTGGTGAAAATCCGATGCGTGCAACCGGCTTCGTCCAACTCTTCGGTGATGTATTCCGGCATGGCCAAACTCGGCGGCGACACAAAGGCAAATTCGCAGCCCCAACGCTTCAAGGCTTGGCACAAAGAATGCACGGTGCGGCCGTATTTCAAATCGCCACACATGGCCACTTTCAAGCCGTTCAGACGGCCTTGCGTTTCAAAAATCGTTACCAAATCGAGCAAGGTTTGGCTTGGGTGTTGGTTGGTGCCGTCGCCCGCATTAATCACCGGCACGGCGGAAAACTCGGCCGACACGCGCGCTGCACCGTCTTTGGGATGACGCTGGATAATCGCATCGGTGTAGCTGGAAATAATGCGCGCCGTGTCCGCCAGCGTTTCGCCTTTTTTCGCACTGGTATTGGCACCGTCGGCAAAACCGATGATCTTGCCGCCCAAACGCTGTACGGCGGTTTCGAATGACAGGCGGGTACGCGTGGACGGCTCAAAAAAGCACGATCCGATTAATTTGCCTTCCAACAAATCGCTGCGCGGCCCGGCTTTGAGTTTCAAGGCTGTGTTGAGCAGCAATTCCAGCTGCGGCGTGGTCAAATCGGCGATGGAAATGACGTTTTGACGATAAAGCGGATTCGGCATGGGATTTCCTTTTTCCAATGTCAAGATAGTGCGGCACACGGTGATGAGCAGCCTGAAATGTCCATAAAAAAACCCGCCGTGCGGGAAATGGAAACAATCAGACCGCCGCAAAAGCAGCAATCGCAAAGCGGTCAACCGAAGGCTGTAGGTTCATGGTGCGCCGTTTATATGCAGATGGTTCAGACGGCCTTATTATCGCATATCCCCGGCCTGTCTGCACAGATTCGCCATGGCTTTTCAAATTGTTTTTTTCAGACGGCCTGATTCACATCAGGCAGGCCGTCTGAAATTTGATTTCACACAGTCGGATCTTGTTGCTTTTATAAAAATTTTTTACCGCAATACTTTGAAGAAAAGCCGCTGAGTCAGTTATAATTCGGAAAAACAAACCTTTCAGGAAGACACCATGTTAGTTTGCAATCCTTACGAAGTTGTCATTCACGGCACCACCAGTTCCGGCCGCGTTTTCCGCCCGAGCGACTGGTCGGAACGTTTGTGCGGTATCCTGTCTTCGTTCGACAAAGACAACCGCTTGTCTTACTCGAAATGGGTGCGCCCGATTTTGGTGGACAAAGTGCGCTGCGTGGCAGTGGATAAAGAACTGGAAACTATCAACCCGCCGATGTTCCGCTTCCTGATGGATTTTGCCTCCGACAACGACTTGCGCGTCATTGACTGTAAGGCGCTGCTGGAAGAGCAAGCCGCTGACAACAAGCCTGATGAAAAAGTGATGCTGGCGCAAGCGATTGAAGAAAAACACGCTGCCGAAACCCAGCGTGAGATCGCCGCTGCAGCCGCCGAAACCAGTGTGTTACGCGAAATCATGCCGGAAGAAACCGCCACTGCCTTTGCCGCCTTGAGCACACTGCGTTCCTGCCTGACCGACATCAACCGCTTCGTCGAGCAAATCAACCGGCAGCAACGCCCTGCCGGTTACCGTTTGCTCGGTATTTTTGAAGAAGGCAAACACAATGCCGTGGCCGTGGCCGGTTTCCGCGAAACCTACAATCTGGCCAGCGGCCACCACATCTACATTGACGACATCGTCACTATGCCGCAAAGCCGCCGCAAAGGTTACGCTTCCCGCCTGTTGAATGAAGTACGCAAAATCGGTGGCGAAGTTGGCGCGACCAAAATCCACCTGAATGTGCATGTCAGCCAAGACCGCGTAAATGCCCATCGTCTGTATTTCAAAAACGGTTTTGAAATCAGTGCCTATCATTTCCGCAGCGACACTAAATAAACACAGAGGCCGTCTGAATGGAGCTATGGAAAACTATTTGGCATACTGCCTTTGATTTTTTTAGTGAACTTTTTGATGAGAAACCATGGCAAGAAAAAGATACAAAAAGTAAGTTAAAAATACTAGGTGCATTATTGCTAGGTGCTATATTAACTTTTATATTTTATATTTTATAAATATTCTTTTCGTCCGATAAATCCACAACAACGTTTCAGACGGCCTTTAACTGACATTAACCTTGAATCATAAAGGAAAAACCATAAAAGCTTATTTTACCATCGGCTTGGCCTTGCTGCTCTCCGCTTGCGCCGGCGGCTTATCGGGTAACTCCGAAATGTACGGCGAAATCAAAACAGGCGTGGAAACTTCGCGCACACGTATCGGCAATTGATGTTTTGCGTGTATCAAACAGATTTGAAATTTGTGCAAGAACCTGTCAATAAACGATAAATATCAATAGGCCGTCTGAAAAGAGCAAATCCTTTTCAGACGGCCTATTTATGTCGTCAGCAAAGTTGGGCTTATCCAATCTTAGCGGAATTTATAGCTGTATTGCACACCCAGAATATTGGCGTAGTTATTGAATTTTGCCGTTGCCGCGCCTTTGCTGTCCACATTGTCGCCGGTAGAGGCTGCCGCATTAAAGCCGGTGTCGTTAATGTGGATATGACTGTAGGCCACGTCAAAGATATGTTTTTTTCGGTATTGGTATTTGGCACCCACCGAATACCAAATACGGTTGCCGTCTGGCAAGGTATTCAAACGGCTTTCGGCACCACGCACCGGACTTTGGTCAAAGGCGATACCGGCACGCAGTTGCAAAGGTTCGCTGTATTGGTATGAGCTGCCGATGGCCACTTTGTAAGTATTGCGCCAGTTAGGTGTGATGATGGTACGGTCGGATTTTTTGCCGCCACCGATGTTTTTCACATTTTCAAAAACCAATTCGGCTTTATTGAAACGGCTATGACGTGTCCAAGTAACATCGCCAAACAGGTTCAACTTATCGGTGGCTTTATACATACCGTGCACCGACAAAGATTCCGGCGTCACGATTTTAACCGAGGCTTTTTCGTGCGGCACATAACCGTTACCGCCTTCTGCAACGGTTTTGCCAATCAAGGTCGGATACGCGGCCTGCACCATGGCGCCATCAGCCCGCCAATCAGCCGTGCCTTCCAGCTTGTGTTCTACTTTCGAGCGATAATTCACACCGACACGGGCACGGTCACTCACATCCCACAGCCATGCCAATTGGTAACCAAAACCCCAGTCTTTGCCTTTCATTTCAGCATGGCCGTCTGCTTGGCCGGAGGCATCCACGCTTACCTGTTTGCCCGCACGCCGGCTGGCTTGATAGCTGGCCAACCCGCTCACTGCACCACTGGCATCCCAGTCGGCATATTTACGCAATTCAGCAGTTGAATATTGGGCAATCGCGCCGACACCAATCGAATGTTGCGGATCGAATTGATACGCCACTACCGGCTCAACAGCGATGGTGGTCAAGCCCAATTGGTTTAAATGATGGCGCAATACCGAATCTTTGCTGTATTCGGTTGACGAACCAAACGGTACATACATGCCCACGCCGACGGTAACATCATCATTCACTTTATAGGCACCGTAAACATGCGGGGCAATCACGATATCATCGGTAATTTTGCCGCCGGTTTCACCGTTAACCTTACCGCCACGGCGGTAAGTCGCCTCGGCATCGCTGTATTTGATGTGTGGCGCTACGGCATTGACGGCAGCGGTAATTTCGTGGTTTTCCAGCTTAGTCAAACCGGCCGGATTGTAGAAAATGATGGACGCATCAGCAGCTTCGGCAGCGGCGGCATTAGCTGTGCTTTGGGCAGTCACAGATTGGGTACCGAAATGATAGCCAGAAGCTTGGGCGGCGGTGGTAACAAACGCCAGGGCCACGCCCAAGCCGGTTTTTTTCAAAGACTTTTCCATAATGAGTATCGTATCGTAAAACATAAAAAAGGCCGCCTGAAACGACCGTGTACTGAAATTAGTGTAGCTGCTCGATTTTATAATAGTTTGTGCACGGATAACAGTTTTTTCTACTTTTTGTCCATCTGTCGGTTACATTGTGCTACTTTTATGCAAAATACAAAAAAAGCAGGCTGAAACAGCCTGCTTTCGAGCATAAATTTATTTCACTTGCAACACTTCCAACATATTGGTCGAACCGGATTCACGCATTTTCGAACCACTGGTGATGATGTATTGATCACCGGATTTCAAAATATTGTGTTCGATTAAGGTAGCCTCCACTTCGTTCAGGGCAGTGTTATGGTCTGTGCTGGTTGCCAAAATCATCGGGCGCACACCACGGTACATAGCCATGCGGCGTTGCGCCGAAATGCTTGGAGTCAAAGCGAAAATCGGCAATTGGATATTGTGGCGGCTGATTTCAAAAGCAGTCGAACCGCTTTCGGTCAAGGCCACAATCGCTTTGGCATGCACGGCACGTGCCACACTGACCGCGCCGGCGGCAATCGCCAAGTTGGTGCTAACCGCTTCTTTTTCTTCAATCGCTTCAGAAACGCCGTTCAACGAATCTTGCTCTTTTTCAGCAGCGGCACAGATGATCGCCATTTGGGTAACGGTTTCAAACGGATACGCACCCACTGCTGTTTCCGCAGAGCACATTACAGCATCAGTGCCATCCAATACGGCATTGGCCACATCGCTCACTTCGGCGCGAGTTGGTACCGGATTGGTGATCATGCTTTCCATCATTTGGGTCGCGGTAATGCTGAAACGGCGCAGCTCACGCGCACGGCGAATCATGCGTTTTTGCAGCGCAGGCACAGCCGCATGACCGACTTCTACGGCCAAATCACCACGCGCCACCATAATGCCGTCTGACGCAAGGATAATTTCATCCAAGTTTTCAATTGCTTCTACGCGCTCGATTTTCGATACCAACCCCGGGCGCACGGCATTACTGCCCTGCATTTCTTCTTCCACTTTGGCACGGGCAAGATGTAAATCTTCAGCCGATTTGACAAAACTGATGGCTAAATAATCGCAACCGATGGCAATGGCGGTTTTCAAATCACGGAAATCTTTTTCGGTTAACGCACCGGCCGACAAGCCGCCTCCTGGTTTATTGATGCCTTTGTTGCTTTTCAAAACATGACTATTGACTACTGTTGTAATAATTTTACTTCCTTCAACCGAATCGACAGTCAACGTCAACAAGCCATCGTCCAACCACAATACATCACCCGGCTTCACATCATTCGGTAAATCACGGTAATCCAAGCCTACCGCTTCACGAGTGCCTTCTTCTTCCAGCGCTGCATCCAAAACCAGTTTTTCACCCTGATTCAACTGAATACTGCCGCCGGCAATTTTACCTACACGGATTTTAGGGCCTTGCAAATCGGCCAAAATTGCAATTTCTTGTCCGGAACGCTTGGCTGCCTCACGCACAATGCGCGCATTTTCCCGATGAAATTCCGCAGTGCCGTGGCTGAAATTAAAACGAACGACATTCAAGCCACCCACACGAATCATGTCTTCAAGCAATTGAACATCATTACTACCGGGGCCCAATGTAGCCACAATTTTGGTATTGTGGCTGATACGGGTTAAATCACGTTTTACGGTATCCATTGACATCCTTTCTGGTAAGCATACTGTTATTAATAAACAAATTGTACCCTGAAATTCTTTTATTTTGGTATAAAATTACAGAATTTGTGATTCAAACCAAACTTTTAGCAATCTTTTTTCTGTCTTGCCATGATAAAGTAAAATTTGCAGGCTGTTGCACAGCATACTTTTGTTAAATAGCACATAAACCATTATAGTTTGTCGCTTAATACATATTTTTTACATGGACAAATAGCCAAATTTATACTGAATAATGTATTATATTTTTGTCATTTATACATTCATTTTTCATCAATAATGAACCGCTTACTTACCTCTCTTCCGATTTGGATCAGTTTGGCAGATATGATTTACGGCCTCGGTTTAAACATTTCCCAAAGCATGAATCGCCAATCCAGCCAAGCGCAAACCGATACTGTAACACCCGATATTGCCTTCAGCAGCCTGCAGGTTGTCTCCAACGGCGGGATGATTCTCATCACCGGCTTTGGTTTGATCGTTCTACTGCAACTTAACCGGACCGTATTGCAAAAAAAAATTTTGCCTATCGGCATTTTCAGAACATTAGGCCTAATTGCCGTATTGGCATTTAGCCTACCATCGCTATGGGAATGGATGTGGGCAATCACATCGCTTTTATCCGGCAATAATGTATTCAATTTTAACAATATTCGCTATTTAATCAGTGCATTATGTTTACCAGCTATTGCTTTGCTTTGTTTATATCGCTTATTTGGTTGGTATCGCTTACACAAAGTTTTACCTGCCCTTCAAACCCACCATGAAACACAAAAGCCTAAAAAATCAGTATAAATAATACTTGTTCATAAAAATAATCATTGTCTTTTTGTATTGTTAAAATTGTGCGATAGCAATGACGATAAAGTTATCTATCAATATATCCTTTACCTGGAAACCTATTTTAATATGAGTGATTCAACTATTTTTGTTTAAATAAACCTTTCAGCTCTCAAACAGAAGGCCGTCTGAATCTCTAACAATCAGACGGCCTACCTCTTACATGTTGAAACCTTTACAACCCCTAAAAACCGTCTAAATTCCCCTAAGCAGCTTTTTCCAACAAACCGCCCAAACCATCATTGCCATCAAGGGCGTCAACCGTTTCCCGCTGCCCAAAATCAACCAGGCCATCGATTGGCAACCCATCCATACCTGTCTCCGACAACAAAAAAACCGCCGCATTCCCAACCACCGCGGCCGTCCTGCCTATTCCTGCCCTACATGTTCAAAACAGTCCTGATCGGCCAATGGCACAGCCTCTCCGACTCCAAACTCGAACACAACTTGATTACCCGTATCGACTCCAACCTCTTTGCAGCTTCGACGAACCGGGTATTCCCGACCACAGCACACTCTGCCGCTGCCGCAACCGGTTAATGCAAGACCAAACTTTGCCTTATCCGTCTGAACCGATTAACCGGCAGTTCACCGACAAAGGCTTAAAAGTAGAAAAGCCGCCGTTATCGACGCCGCCATCATCCCCCCCCCGGCAAAGACAAAGACGCCCGTCGGATAAAAAAGACGGCAAATTCAAACCAGCTGTAAACAACATACCCGTACCGGCCAAAAAGGCTGTACCGGCCAACTGCCTGTTAGCCCCGCCAACGAACACGAGTGCCGCCACTTCGACGGCACAGCTGAATACACCGCCGTATATGCCGGCAAAGGCTGCGACAGCAAAGCCAATCGGGAATGCTTAAACACAAAAAGCTTTCGGACGGCATCATGCGTAAAGCCCGCCGTGGCCGCCTCTTAACAAACGAAGACAAACAACGCAACCGATACTTAAATACCTGTTATGCGGCGGAACAGGGTTTCGGTACATTGCACCGCAAGTTCCGCTGCCATAGGGCAACATATTTCGGCTTACGGAAAGCGAATGCGCAAAGTCATTTGAAAGCGGTATGTTTGAATTTGCCCAAAGCGGCAAACAAACTCAGCCCATTGCGCCTACCGCCTGAAAAGGGGAGCACCCGGGAAATCGGGTGCTTGGGTGGCAGGATTCGGGGGGAATTTAGGGAAATATGTGTGTTTGCTATAGATGTCCATTAAGCCAAAAAAGATCATTAAGATAATTCATTGTGCACGACTTATCTTATTCTTTAACTAAAAATTAACTTGCCGAACCCCCAAACAGAAGGCCGCCCGAATCCCTAACAATCAGACGGCCTACCTCTTACATGCTATGTTACCTGCTGCACTGCCCCTACTACTTTTTAACCACAGGCTGGGCAGCCTTCTTGGCAGGGGCGGCAACCGACGCTTCATTCTTCAATTTCGCAAAAATCCCTTCCCCAATGCCTTTGACGTTTTTCAGTTCGTCCAAAGTCTTAAAGCTGCCATGCTGTTTGCGGTATTCCACAATGGCTTTGGCTTTGGCCGGGCCTACACCCGGCAGTGCCGTCAGTTCGCTTTCGGAAGCGGTGTTGATGTTGACTGCTGCTGCAGAGACGGAAGCGACCAAAGTGGTCAGTGCGCAGAAGATGATTTTTTTCATCGGATTCATACGTTTTCTCCTGAACGTGTTGATAATACCGTAGATTATATTTACCCAATATTAATAATGCAAATTTTCTCTGCCGATTATTTCATGACTGTTTCATCATGACCACGCTTTTATTCAATTACCGCTGCTTTTAACGTATGACGTAAAGAAGCCTCCGACAGGAGTCGGAGGCTTCGGAATGGGTGTTTGGCAGTGACCTACTTTCACATGGAAGAACCACACTATCATCGGCGCTGAGTCGTTTCACGGTCCTGTTCGGGATGGGAAGGCGTGGGACCAACTCGCTATGGCCGCCAAACTTAAACTGTACAAATTGTTAAGCCGTTATGCAGTTTCCTGCAGTTATTTATTGTTTAACCAACTTTTGGTGATGACTGAATCATCAGTAAGCTTTTATCTTTGAAGTCCTTCAAATGATAGAGTCAAGCCTCACGAGCAATTAGTATGGGTTAGCTTCATGCGTTACCGCACTTCCACACCCCACCTATCAACGTCCTGGTCTCGAACGACTCTTTAGGAGGATTAAATCCTCAGGGAAGTCTCATCTTCAGGCGAGTTTCGCGCTTAGATGCTTTCAGCGCTTATCTCTTCCGAACTTAGCTACCCGGCGATGCGACTGGCGTCACAACCGGTACACCAGAGGTTCGTCCACTCCGGTCCTCTCGTACTAGGAGCAGCCCCCGTCAAACTTCCAACGCCCACTGCAGATAGGGACCAAACTGTCTCACGACGTTTTAAACCCAGCTCACGTACCACTTTAAATGGCGAACAGCCATACCCTTGGGACCGACTACAGCCCCAGGATGTGATGAGCCGACATCGAGGTGCCAAACTCCGCCGTCGATATGAACTCTTGGGCGGAATCAGCCTGTTATCCCCGGAGTACCTTTTATCCGTTGAGCGATGGCCCTTCCATACAGAACCACCGGATCACTATGTCCTGCTTTCGCACCTGCTCGACTTGTCGGTCTCGCAGTTAAGCTACCTTTTGCCATTGCACTATCAGTCCGATTTCCGACCGGACCTAGGTAACCTTCGAACTCCTCCGTTACTCTTTGGGAGGAGACCGCCCCAGTCAAACTGCCTACCATGCACGGTCCCCGATCCGGATGACGGACCTGGGTTAGAACCTCAAAGACACCAGGGTGGTATTTCAAGGACGGCTCCACAGAGACTGGCGTCTCTGCTTCTAAGCCTCCCACCTATCCTACACAAGTGACTTCAAAGTCCAATGCAAAGCTACAGTAAAGGTTCACGGGGTCTTTCCGTCTAGCAGCGGGTAGATTGCATCTTCACAACCACTTCAACTTCGCTGAGTCTCGGGAGGAGACAGTGTGGCCATCGTTACGCCATTCGTGCGGGTCGGAACTTACCCGACAAGGAATTTCGCTACCTTAGGACCGTTATAGTTACGGCCGCCGTTTACTGGGGCTTCGATCCGATGCTCTCACATCTTCAATTAACCTTCCAGCACCGGGCAGGCGTCACACCCTATACGTCCACTTTCGTGTTAGCAGAGTGCTGTGTTTTTAATAAACAGTCGCAGCCACCTATTCTCTGCGACCCTCCAATGCTTACAGAGCAAGTCTTTCACATCGAAGGGCATACCTTCTCCCGAAGTTACGGTATCAATTTGCCGAGTTCCTTCTCCCGAGTTCTCTCAAGCGCCTTAGAATTCTCATCCTGCCCACCTGTGTCGGTTTGCGGTACGGTTCCGATTCAACTGAAGCTTAGTGGCTTTTCCTGGAAGCGTGGTATCGGTTACTTCGTGTCCGTAGACACTCGTCATCACTTCTCGGTGTTATGAAGACCCGGATTTGCCTAAGTCTTCCACCTACCGGCTTAAACAAACTATTCCAACAGTTTGCTAACCTAACCTTCTCCGTCCCCACATCGCATTGAATCAAAGTACAGGAATATTAACCTGTTTCCCATCGACTACGCATTTCTGCCTCGCCTTAGGGGCCGACTCACCCTACGCCGATGAACGTTGCGTAGGAAACCTTGGGCTTTCGGCGAGCGGGCTTTTCACCCGCTTTATCGCTACTCATGTCAACATTCGCACTTCTGATACCTCCAGCACACTTTACAATGCACCTTCTTCGGCCTACAGAACGCTCCCCTACCATACCTTACGGTATCCGCAGCTTCGGTTATAGATTTGAGCCCCGTTACATCTTCCGCGCAGGACGACTCGACCAGTGAGCTATTACGCTTTCTTTAAATGATGGCTGCTTCTAAGCCAACATCCTGGCTGTCTGGGCCTTCCCACTTCGTTTACCACTTAATCTATCATTTGGGACCTTAGCTGGCGGTCTGGGTTGTTTCCCTCTTGACAACGGACGTTAGCACCCGCTGTCTGTCTCCCGAGGAGCAACTTGATGGTATTCTTAGTTTGCCATGGGTTGGTAAGTTGCAATAACCCCCTAGCCATAACAGTGCTTTACCCCCATCAGTCTCATACTCGAGGCACTACCTAAATAGTTTTCGGGGAGAACCAGCTATCTCCGAGTTTGTTTAGCCTTTCACCCCTATCCACAGCTCATCCCCGCATTTTGCAACATGCGTGGGTTCGGACCTCCAGTGCGTGTTACCGCACCTTCATCCTGGCCATGGATAGATCACTCGGTTTCGGGTCTACACCCAGCAACTAGTCGCCCTATTAAGACTCGGTTTCCCTACGCCTCCCCTATCCGGTTAAGCTCGCTACTGAATGTAAGTCGTTGACCCATTATACAAAAGGTACGCAGTCACGGAACAAGTCCGCTCCCACTGTTTGTATGCATCAGGTTTCAGGTTCTGTTTCACTCCCCTCCCGGGGTTCTTTTCGCCTTTCCCTCACGGTACTGGTTCACTATCGGTCGATGATGAGTATTTAGCCTTGGAGGATGGTCCCCCCATATTCAGACAGGATTTCTCGTGTCCCGCCCTACTTGTCGTACGCTTAGTACCATTGATGAAATTTCGAATACGGGACTATCACCCACTATGGTCAAGCTTCCCAGCTTGTTCTTCTATCTCAACAATTATTACGTACAGGCTCCTCCGCGTTCGCTCGCCACTACTTGCGGAATCTCGGTTGATTTCTTTTCCTCCGGGTACTTAGATGGTTCAGTTCTCCGGGTTCGCTTCTCTAAGTCTATGTATTCAACTTAGGATACTGCACTGAATGCAGTGGGTTTCCCCATTCGGATATCGCGGGATCAAAGCTTTATTGCCAGCTCCCCCACGCTTTTCGCAGGCTTACACGTCCTTCGTCGCCTATCATCGCCAAGGCATCCACCTGATGCACTTATTCACTTGACTCTATCATTTCAAGAACCTCTTTGACTTCGCTTTGTTCCCGTTGACTAGGTAACTTGGCTTAAGGTGTTTACTTTGATAAAGCTTACTGCTTTGTTGTGTGTCGCTCCTGCCTTTTGTGTTTCAGGAGCAACTCGATACAATCATCACCCAAATACTGCGGTTTACTTCTTGGTAACGATTAGCCGTTTGCAACTGGCCAATCGTTAAAGTAAACCGACATTGTCTTTGTTTGTTGATTTCGGCTTTCCAATTTGTTAAAGATCGATGCTTTTCAATATTGCTATTGACTTCGCAAATCAAAATGAGCTGGCCATTATATCAGCCTTCTTCTTGCAGTCAAGCTTTTTCAGTCATTAAACAAAAAATCAGCGCTATGCGCTTTTTTATTTAAATTCTGCCAACTGACTTTGATTTGGAAAGTATTTGGTGGAGGCAAACGGGATCGAACCGATGACCCCCTGCTTGCAAAGCAGGTGCTCTACCAACTGAGCTATGCCCCCAGTATGAGTTGTGGTGGGTCTGGGAGGACTTGAACCTCCGACCCCACGCTTATCAAGCGTGTGCTCTAACCAGCTGAGCTACAAACCCAAGGTCGTTATTTTGAAACCGTTTCACCAAACCAGGCCTTATTGCCGATCCGTTACTTTGTTTTCTCAATATCTTCTGCATCTTCTACAGTTTACCGATAAGTGTGAATGCGAGAAGCCTCTTCTTCTCTAGAAAGGAGGTGATCCAGCCGCAGGTTCCCCTACGGCTACCTTGTTACGACTTCACCCCAGTCATGAAGCATACCGTGGTAAGCGGCCTCCTTGCGGTTAGCCTACCTACTTCTGGTATCCCCCACTCCCATGGTGTGACGGGCGGTGTGTACAAGACCCGGGAACGTATTCACCGCAGTATGCTGACCTGCGATTACTAGCGATTCCGACTTCATGCACTCGAGTTGCAGAGTGCAATCCGGACTACGATCGGTTTTGTGAGATTGGCTCCGCCTCGCGGCTTGGCTACCCTCTGTACCGACCATTGTATGACGTGTGAAGCCCTGGTCATAAGGGCCATGAGGACTTGACGTCATCCCCACCTTCCTCCGGCTTGTCACCGGCAGTCTCATTAGAGTGCCCAACTTAATGATGGCAACTAATGACAAGGGTTGCGCTCGTTGCGGGACTTAACCCAACATCTCACGACACGAGCTGACGACAGCCATGCAGCACCTGTGTTACGGTTCCCGAAGGCACTCCTCCGTCTCTGAAGGATTCCGTACATGTCAAGACCAGGTAAGGTTCTTCGCGTTGCATCGAATTAATCCACATCATCCACCGCTTGTGCGGGTCCCCGTCAATTCCTTTGAGTTTTAATCTTGCGACCGTACTCCCCAGGCGGTCAATTTCACGCGTTAGCTACGCTACTAAGCAATCAAGTTGCCCAACAGCTAATTGACATCGTTTAGGGCGTGGACTACCAGGGTATCTAATCCTGTTTGCTACCCACGCTTTCGAGCATGAACGTCAGTGTTATCCCAGGGGGCTGCCTTCGCCATCGGTATTCCTCCACATCTCTACGCATTTCACTGCTACACGTGGAATTCTACCCCCCTCTGACACACTCTAGTCAGCCAGTTCAAAACGCAGTTCCCAGGTTGAGCCCGGGGATTTCACATCTTGCTTAACTAACCGTCTGCGCTCGCTTTACGCCCAGTAATTCCGATTAACGCTCGCACCCTACGTATTACCGCGGCTGCTGGCACGTAGTTAGCCGGTGCTTATTCTTCAGGTACCGTCATAAGTTTATGGTATTAACACAAACCTTTTCTTCCCTGACAAAAGTCCTTTACAACCCGAAGGCCTTCTTCAGACACGCGGCATGGCTGGATCAGGCTTGCGCCCATTGTCCAAAATTCCCCACTGCTGCCTCCCGTAGGAGTCTGGGCCGTGTCTCAGTCCCAGTGTGGCGGATCATCCTCTCAGACCCGCTACTGATCGTCGCCTTGGTAGGCCTTTACCCCACCAACTAGCTAATCAGATATTGGCCGCTCGAATAACGCAAGGCCCGAAGGTCCCCTGCTTTCCTCCTCAGAGCGTATGCGGTATTAGCTAATCTTTCGATTAGTTATCCCCCATTACTCGGTACGTTCCAATATGTTACTCACCCGTTCGCCACTCGCCACCCAAGAAGCAAGCTTCTCTGTGCTGCCGTCCGACTTGCATGTGTAAAGCATGCCGCCAGCGTTCAATCTGAGCCAGGATCAAACTCTTATGTTTAATCTCTAACTTTTTAACTTCTGGTCTGCTTCAAAGAAACTGACAAGTCAATGTTTTAAACATTTGTCTTGTCTGTCTTTTTCAACAGTGTGAGGCTTGTCGCACTCACACTTATCGGTAATCTGTTTGTTAAAGAGCAAAAACCGAATTATATAACACCTAAACTGCTTGTCAACTCTTTTTTTTCAAAATCTATCGAAAATCCAAATCAACCGTGCTATAATTGTCAGTTCGGTTCTTCACCGCCGAAGCAGCGAAGAACCGAACTATACTCCTCGCCCCGATACCCGTCAACCCATACCCTCAATAAATTTTAACCCAAACCGCCAACCACCTGTTTTACAACCGGATTTAGTTCCAAACAAATGACATAAACCTTCAAAACCTTAAATCCCAATCCCCAACCTCGTCCTTGCAACAAAGGCCGAGACCTTTGTCTGGTCTTTTTGCGACATATTTATATCAGAAGCCACAGGTTTCAGACGGCCTTGATACTTTTATATATAGGGAATTTTTTGGTATGATTCACGCTACTTTTATCTTTTTTATCTATCAGGCTTTTGATTATGTCGGTCTATACGAGTGTTTCAGATGATGAGATGCGTGCGTTTCTCACTCAATATGATTTAGGCGACTTTGTTTCTTTACAAGGTATCGCACAAGGGATTACTAATAGTAATTACTTTTTAAACACTACAACCGGACGATATGTATTAACCGTGTTTGAAGTGCTGAAACAAGAAGAATTGCCTTTTTTCCTGCAATTGAATTTACATTTGAGTAACAATGGCGTTGCCTGTCCGGCGCCAATTATTCGTAAAGACGGCAAATTAGACTCTACTTTAGTTGGCAAACCGGCCTGCTTAGTGACTTGTTTAAAAGGGTCTGATACCAGCTGGGCCACAGAAGCACAATGCTTTAATACTGGCGTGATGTTGGCGAAAATGCATTTAGCCGGTCAAGATTTTCCATTGACAATGGAGAATCCGCGTTACGATCGTTGGTGGCATAATGCTTGCTCCTCTCTTTTATCGGCTCTAAGTGATGAAGATGCACACTTATTGCAACAGCAAATTGCTTTTTTAGATGATAACTTAGGCTATCACCTGCCTTCCGGCATTATTCATGCAGATTTATTTAAAGACAATGTTTTGCTGGATGGAGAACATGTTGCCGGATTCATCGATTTTTATTACGCCTGCAACGGTAATTTTATGTATGACTTAGCAATTGCAGTAAACGATTGGGCGCGAACAGCCGACAATCATTTGGATAAGTGTTTGCGCGATGCATTCATTAAAGGTTACGAAAGTATCCGACCATTATCTGACGAAGAACGTGCTTATTTCCCGATTGCACAACGTGCAGGTTGCATCCGCTTCTGGGTATCCCGATTATTGGATTTCCATTTCCCACAATCCGGTGAAATGACTTTCATTAAAGACCCAAATGCTTTCCGCGATTTATTGTTGAATCTAAATACATGATTCAAAAGGCCGTCTGAATATTCAGACGGCCTTTTTATAGTTATTTTGAAGAGAGATATCCTGTAAACATAATCTATACATAATCTATCATAAAATTCAGACAGCCTTCATGTGAAAGCCGTCTGAAATGCTACTTCGCATATTTTTCAAAAATCTGTTCAATCAACGCATCCGCAGCCGCCCAATCTACAGTATCCGCTTCCGGCAAGGTAGTATTTCCCTCCGCAGTCGCCGCCATATTTTTACCCGTCCCCGGCGAAGAAATATCTACCGTCACCGTCATCGACAAGCCGACACGCAACGGATTGGCTGCCAATTCTTTCTCATCCAAACTGATTCGAACCGGCACACGCTGCACTACTTTAATCCAACTATCGGCTGAATTTTGACTAGGTTGCAATGCAAATGCGTTGCCTGTACCGGCCGACAGACCCATTACGTGGCCGTGATAGACAACTTTACCACCATACAAACCGGTCACCATCTGCACCGGCTGGCCGATTTTCATTTTACGCAGTTGTGATTCTTTAAAATTAGCATCGACCCACAAATTGTGCAAAGGCACCACCGCCATCAATGCCGCACCTTGCTGAATACGCTGCCCCACTTGAATGCTACGTTTGGCAATTTGTCCGGCCATAGGCGAACGGATTTGTGTACGCTGCAGATTTAACCACGCGTCTTTAATATGGCTGACGGCCGTCTGAACGGCCGGCTGCTGGCGTAATGGAATATTATTGCCCAGCGCCGCTTGTGCGGCCGCTTCTTGCGCTTCAACCGCTTTCAAGGCTGCCTGCGCCTGAACCACAGCCGCGCGCGCATGGCTCAATTCTTCTCCGGAAATTGCATCTGTTCCCGCCAGTGCCTCACGTCGACCTAAATCCGATTGGGCTTTAGCCAACTCGGCCTTACGCAACAAAACTTCCGCCCGCACTTGTGAATTACTTGCTGCTTGCTGCTTATTTTGACGAATCGCTTGAATCAATTCATTTTGCGCACGGTCATAAGCTAATTGAAAATCGGTGTCATCCAAGGAAACCAGCACATCGCCTTTCTTGACCACATCGGTATCATCAACCATCACTTTACGCACAGTACCATTTACTTGCGGCGTAATCTGTACCAAATGGCCGGCGACATAAGCCTCGTCTGTAGCCTCTTCCTTTTGCAATATCAAGAAATAAACCAAGGCCGCACCCAACGCCAGCACGATAAAAAACAATATAATAATCGTCATATTGCGTGTGCGATGGCTAGCGGCCTCTGAACCTTTATCCACTATGGGCAGGTTTGGCGTTTTGTCTTGCTGATAATCCATGAGTGTACTTAATCCCGATTTTAAAACGCGATTTATCTATATTTATTTTAAATAGTAAATGACTTACAACCTAACCAATACCTCATCTGAATGATGATGAATTAAGCCAAATAGATTCGACATTCTATAACTGCCTCCATACTCAATCAAGTTACTTTTCATATTTGTTATCTTTCAAATATTGATCTGAATTAGAAAGAAAAATAATACTACCCGATTGTTTTCCATAATAAAAATTCAGACGGCCTAATAAGGCCGTCTGAATAATTGAAAACTGCTAAATTTATTTACCTATTTTAAAGCCGCCGCCCAATTGCATATGCACATTACTCCAGGCCGTCAACAATTGTGCCTGTTGCTGCGCCTGATTCATTCTTAATTGAACAGCCTCATCCTGCTGTTTCAACACCGACAAACCATTTTCCAAGCCTGCTTTGACACGGCCTTGCGCGGCACGTACTGATTTATCGGAAGTTTTCAGCATTCTCTCCCATACCGGTTTTTGCGCTTGCAAATTTTGGTAATCAGCAATGGCATCGGCCGCGGCGCGCATGGCGTTTAACACTGCTTGATCATACACAGCCACCTGCTCATTGTATTGTGCGCGTTCGCCGGCCAAACGGGACTGCAAGGCACCGGAAGTGAAAATAGGCAGGTTCAGCGCCGGCACTACGCCCAGTATACCCGAAGCTTTATTCCGCACCACATTGAACGCATCAATATGGCCCAAACCGGCCAACACTTTCAATTCAATATTCGGATAAAACTCAGCTTCAGTCGATTTTACTTTATGCAAGCGCGCGCTTAACAAGGCTTTTTGCGCCGCCACATCCGGACGCGCCGCCAATAAATCGGCATGCAATTTACCCACCGGCAACACAGGCGCATTTGCCAGTTTTTCCGGCGCAGAAACAGCCAAACCCATCGGCGTTGTACCGGTTAGCGCAGCCAAGCTATGGCGCACTTTAAGCTGCTGCTGCACCAGCGTCAGCTTTTCCAATTCCAATTTTTGTTGCGCAATTTCAATCGGATAAACCGATTCAGACGGCATTAGCTTAGCATCAATCCGACGTTTGACCAATTGCAGCATTTTATTGGACAAAGTCATACGCTGCTCAATCAGCGCCTGCTGTCCAACCAACGCCTGCCAGGCAAAATATTGCGCCGCCACTGCATGCGCTAAGGCAATACGCGCTTGATGTGCTTCATATAATACAGCCTGACGCCGGCCTAAAATCGAGGCCAATTGTTCGCGGTTTTTACCCCAGAAATCAAACGCCCAACTGCCTTGCACCGCCACATTGGCCAACAACAATTGATTGTCTGTTTCACCCTGCATCGAAGACGGTTTAGGTGCCGTATACATGACAAGGCCATTACCCACCAAACCCAATTGGGTCTTATCGGCAGCACCGGTTATACCCAACTGAGCTTGAGCCTGCTCAAAACGGGCTTTTGCCATGCGCAAATCGGGCGATGTCTGAATAGCACGCGCAATCAGTGTGTTGAGTTTCTTATCCTGTAATTGCAACCACCAAGCATTTTGGCCGAGCACTGAGTTGCCCTGCGATAAAGAATGCACCGTTGGGTTCTCCAACGGTGCTTGTTTGCCAAATTGAGCACATGCGGCCAGCGTTGCCGCTGCGATGATGCACATGCCTGTTTTGGCAATTCGGAATTTCATGAACGACTCCATTATCATGTCTCGCAGCCGTCAGCGTGACACATCAACCATCCAAACGGTTTAACAGCTTGGTCAGCAGATATTGCAGCTGCACATAATCATCATTAGTGTAATCCTGCCAAGCTTCTCCGCTTTTGCTTGAAATTTGCGGCCAAACTTTCTGGATAAACAATTCGCCTTCAGCGGTCAATTTTAACACAATCTGACGACGGTCTTGCTGATTGATGTGGCGCTCCACCCAACCGCGCTCCACCATTTCATCCGACAAACGGGTTGCGCTGGTACGGGTCAAATCCATCAAATCGCTCAAACGCGACGGCAAAATTTCGCTATTCGGGCTGACATAAATCGCCATCATGGCAAACCATAAATTTTCATTAATACCGAAAACTTTCAAGCTCTCGTTCAAATGGCTGCTTAAACGCTCGGTCACAACACGCAGCAATCTTCCGGCTTGGGTTTGATGCTCGGAAAATTCAGGCAGTCGGCCTGACAACAAGCACAACGCATTAACTAATTCAACTTGTGAAAAACCCATTGTATGTTCTCTTATTCAGATGGCTAATTTGTTTTGAATAAAGCAGAATGAATAATGACATATTCATTTACCCAATATGCAGATACTTACTTTCCAACACTATATTAATTCAGCTGATTATTTTTCCGATGAAAATCTGATAATCGGTTTACCCAAATTACAAACGGGTCACATTATGCATATTGCATCTGATTAGCTGCGATAATAACCGATAATCTTATTTTAAATTCATGACTATGACACAAAACACTATCCCTCAAGAAACATAATTGCCATATAAACGCTCTGGTTTAGAAGCACAATCAGTATATTTAGTTCATTGAACGTGCCACTATTTCATCATTTTCCCCTGCCAACTTGAAGTTAAATCCCCACAGAAACAAATTTTTATATTAAAATAAACGGTTACGTGGTTCGAAAACCTCCCACATTAAAAAACTAAGGAAATCAAAAATGTCCCGTAACACCGAAGAGCTAAACGGTATTTCTCTATTGGGCAACCAACGCACCCAATACCCCACCGAATACGCTCCCAATATCTTAGAAGCATTCGACAACAAACACCCCGGAAACGATTATTTCGTCAAATTTATCTGTCCGGAATTCACCAGCCTGTGCCCGATGACCGGCCAGCCGGATTTCGCCACCATCTATATCCGCTATATTCCACATATTAAAATGGTGGAAAGCAAATCGCTGAAACTCTATTTATTTAGCTTCCGTAATCACGGTGATTTTCATGAAGACTGCGTCAATACCATCATGAAAGACCTGATTGCGCTGATGGATCCGAAATATATCGAAGTCTATGGCGATTTCACCCCGCGCGGCGGCATTGCCATTCATCCTTTTGCCAACTACGGCAAAGCCGGTACCGAGTTCGAAAGCCTGGCACGAAAACGTCTCTTCGAACACGACATGCACTAAATCCATTTTTAAAATCAAATCGTTTTTTCAGACGGCCTGGGATGTAGGAAACCCTAGCGTTGTTTACACTTTTTCTTTTTTGCCCGAAGACCCATTTGAGGATTTTCGAGTGTTGTCAAGAATGCCGAAAAACAAGGCAAAGCCGTATGGTTCTTGATAACGCTCAAAAATCCCGAAACAATCATTCAGACAAAAAATAAAAACTGTTGTGCATAAAAAGTGTGAAGAATCCGGTGATTTCCTACATCCCGGGCCGTCTGAAAGCCGTTTCCGAAAGCCATTCATGTATCAATTTACCCAAGCCCAACAGAAAAAAGCCCTGTTTTGGCTCGTTTTATTCCATATTCTCATTATCGCTTCCAGCAATTATCTGGTGCAATTTCCCTTTGAAATTTTTGGTGTGCATTCCACTTGGGGGGCACTCAGCTTTCCGTTTATCTTCTTAGCCACCGACTTGACCGTGCGTATTTTCGGCTCACATCTAGCGCGCCGGATTATTTTTCGGGTGATGTTCCCCGCTTTATTACTCTCTTATGTATTCTCCGTTTTGTTCAGCGAAGGAAGTTGGACAGACTGGGCATCGTTGGCCACATTCAACACCTTTGTCGGCCGAATCGCTCTAGCCAGTTTTGCCGCCTATGCGTTTGGCCAAATGATGGACATTTTTGTATTCAACCGCTTACGCCGTCTGAAATCATGGTGGGCCGCCCCAACCGCATCGACCATTCTCGGCAATGCATTAGATACATTGATTTTCTTCAGCGTCGCTTTCTATGCCAGCAACGATGCCTTTATGGCACAGCATTGGCCGGGCATTGCCTTTGTTGATTATTTATTCAAACTCGCCATCTGTACCCTGTTTTTCCTACCTGCTTACGGTGTGATTCTGAATTTCCTCACCAAGAAACTGACCGCCTTACAACCAAACCATGCCGATAGCTCCGCTACGCCGGTGACACCAGAATAAAGTTGGGCCGTCTGAAACTTTCAGGCGGCCTCTTTCATCTTTAAAAACAACAATGCCGTCTGAAGCTTTTCAGACGGCATTGATATTATTGGCCTCGCCAACAGGAATCGAACCTGTATTTTATGCTTAGGAGGCATACGTTCTATCCGTTGAACTATGGCGAGTGCACTAAACTTTTCCGACGATAAACGACAATATCCCTGCAGCAATCAGCGGTCCAACGGGAATACCGCCGAAAAAAGCGACACCGGCAATCGTACCGATTAACAAGCCGGTCACCAAGATAGGCTGGCTGCTCATCAAAGGCACACCGTGTCCGGCAATCCACGCCACAAAAATACCGACAGCTACCGCAGCCAACATTTTGAAATTCACAAATGCCGCAAGGTTAGGCAGCTGCACTTTACCCGAAACCAAGGGGCTTAATACGCCGATAGTCAGAAAAACAATACCGACGCCCAAGCCGTATTTTTCCGCTAAAGGAATGTATTTTGCCAAGGCTGTTTGCTGCATCAATAACAAGGCAATCGCGGAAATCGTAATCGAATTATTGTTGCTCAAGACACCCAGTAAAATCAGCGCCACCAAGAAAAGCGGAATAAAACTGAAATTCATGTCACGCTCTTTTAAGACAAGCGCGCCAACGATTCTTCGGCAAGCTGGCGCATGGCTTCGGTAATTTCACTTTGCGGCAAAGCACCCAAACACGCAATCGCTTTTCCAACTGCCTTACGCGCCTCGCTTACCGAATAAGACAAAGCCTCTGAATTGACCACATGATGATGAATCTTCTCAAAATAGCTGCGATCGGCATTTTCCAAAGCATGGCGAACATCATTCACCGCTTGTTCCGAACCATTACGCATCAGATAAATCAGCGGCAAGGTCGGTTTACCTTCGGCCAAATCATCACCGACGTTTTTACCGATTTCTTCGGTTTCACCCGAATAATCCAGCACATCATCAATGATTTGGAAAGCAGTACCGACATACATGCCGTAATCTTTCAACGCTTGCTCTTGTTCCAGAGTGGCTTTACCCAAAATCGCACCGACTTGCGCGGCAGCTTCAAACAGCTTGGCGGTTTTGTATTGAATGACCTGCACATATTCGGCTTCGGTAATATCGGTGTTGCCGATATTCATCAGCTGCATCACTTCGCCTTCGGCAATGATGTTAGTCGCGTCTGCCATTACTTCCAAAATCTTCATGCTGCCCGAGCCGACCATCAACTGAAATGCGCGGGTATATAAAAAATCGCCCACCAACACCGCTGCCGCATTGCCAAACAAATTATTCGCGGTTTTTCGGCCACGGCGCAAACCACTCTCGTCCACCACATCGTCATGCAGCAGCGTCGATGTGTGAATAAATTCCACCATCGCCGCCAGCGAATAAAGTTTCTCATCATCATAACCCACGGCCTTGCCCGCCAAAATGGTGATAATCGGACGCAACCGCTTGCCGCCGGCACTGATGATATAGTTGCCGATTTGGGAAATCAGCGCCACATCCGACTGAACGGCTTGATTAATCACAACATTGACTTTAGCTAAATCGTCAGGCAGATGACGTTGGAAATAAGGCAGATTTTCGAGCATGACCGGAATTTCTAGAAAATTATTATTAAAAGAGAGTATTGCATAAAAATATCATAATCCAGCGCGCGATTATAGCAGTAAAGACCGTTTGACACACCTTTCAGACGGCATTTTCATCACAACAGAAATAAACTTTGACAAAACAGCAAAATATGCATAGAATTCAATGTTTCGCACATGGGGTGCGAATGATTTAACCAAAATTCTCATGGAGTTGAGTATGTACGCGGTCGTAAAAACCGGCGGTAAACAATACAAAGTTACCGTTGGCGAAAAATTGAAAGTAGAACAGATACCAGCCGAACTCGACAGCCAAATCGAACTGAACGAAGTTTTGATGATTGCTGACGGCGAATCTGTAAAAGTAGGCGCACCTTTTATCGAGGGCGCAAAAGTAACCGCCAAAGTAGTGGCCCACGGCCGCGGCGAAAAAGTCCGCATTTTCAAAATGCGCCGCCGCAAACACTACCAAAAGCGCCAAGGCCACCGTCAAAATTTCACCCAAATCGAAATCGTGGCAATCGCCTGATTTAACACAAGCTAAGGAGTATTTAACATGGCAAGTAAAAAAGCAGGCGGCAGCACCCGCAACGGTCGCGATTCAGAAGCCAAACGATTGGGCGTAAAAGCCTTCGGCAGCGAACTGATTCCGGCAGGCTCTATCATCGTTCGTCAACGCGGCACTAAATTTCACGCCGGCGACAACGTAGGCATGGGCAAAGACCACACTTTGTTCGCTAAAGTTGACGGTTACGTAGAATTCAAAACCAAAGGCGCGTTAAACCGTAAAACCGTAAGCGTTCGCCCTTACACCGGTTCTGAAGAGTAATCCGCTCAAATTAAACCGCTTCTTGTTTTAAGAAGCGGTTTTTTTCTTACCCTCATTTTCTTACTACCTCTCACCGCGTTAATTTATATTAACCCTCTCCCTATTCGATCAGGTATTCCGGCCTTTCTCCCCTATCTTAAATACGGGCACTTGATATACATTAAAGCCCACGTAAAAACTTGCATACCGAATGAATCTTTGCTTTATTCTATAAGCAATTTTGCTATAATTTGCCAATTATTCCGGATTACCCATCAACCGCCAAAAAACAGTACACTTAAGGCCGTCTGAAAATAATCCACAGCCATTACGCCATTACAATAAAGGATACCTCCATGAACTTACACAGCGATATTCTCGTCGTCGGCGCAGGCCCGGCCGGCCTCAGCTTTGCCGCAGAACTGGCAGGCAGCGGTTTAAAAGTGACCCTTATCGAACGCAACCCGCTCGCTGTGTTGCAAAATCCGCCATACGACGGCCGAGAGATCGCGCTTACCCACCTTTCCCGCGAAATCATGCAACGCTTAGGCATGTGGCAACGCATTCCCGCAGACGAAATTTATCCGTTACGCGATGCCAAAGTATTAAACGGCCAATCCGATTACCAACTGCACTTCCCGCAACCCGCCCAAGCACGCGGCGAACCGGCCGACTGCTTAGGCTACTTGGTTTCCAACCACAACATCCGCAAAGCTGCGTATGAAGTAGTGGCCACACTCGACAACGTGACCATTCTGACCGACTCTAATGTCAAAGATGTGAAAATATCCGATCAAGAAGCGCAAGTTATTATCGAAAACGGTAACATCCTGACCGCACGCCTGCTTTTGGCCGCCGACAGCCGTTTCTCACAGACCCGCCGCCAATTGGGCATTTCATCCGATATGCACGATTACAGCCGCACCATGTTTGTCGGCCGCATGAAACATACCCTTTCCAACGACCACACGGCCTATGAATGCTTCCACTATGGCCGCACCATCGCCCTGTTGCCGCTGGAAGAACATATCACCAATACCGTCATCACCGTTGATGCCGATAAAACCGATTCCGTCAAAGCCTTGAGCAATGAAGAATTGGCCGCTATGGTCAAAGCCCAATTAAAAGGCCGATTGGGCGATATGGAAGTGGTCAGCACTTTCCATAATTATCCTTTAGTCGGCATGATTGCCCAACGTTTCTACGGCAAACGCAGCGCCTTGATCGGCGATGCCGCCGTTGGTATGCATCCCGTTACCGCACACGGCTTCAACTTAGGCTTATCCAGTGCCGATATTTTAGCCAAACTGATTTTGGAAGCCGAGCAACGCGGCCAAGACATCGGCTCAAACACTCTGCTGGAAAAATACAACAGCAAACACATGCTGCATGCCCATCCGATTTACCATGGCACCAATATGTTGTTGAAACTTTTCACCAATGAAACCGCTCCGGCCAAAATTCTACGCGGCCTGGTGTTGCGCGCCAGCAATAATTTCCCGCCGATTAAGAAGCTGATTACTAAGCAGTTGACCGGTTAAGAAATTAAATAGCTGAGCAGTAGATAATAATAAAGGCCGTCTGAAAATTTTCAGACGGCCTTTAATGTAATTTCATGATTATCTAATCTACTTTAGATTTGATTCTAATTAATTTAAAAGGGACGATCCTAGATAACTAGAACACCCCTGTTTTACCAGTTGTTTTAAAATGGAAATTTGAGATTTTATTCGACTATGGTTAACCAGCTTAAGCAGCTTTTTCTCATAGGAAGGATTCTACCCTAAGGGTGATTTTCCCAGTTATCTAAGACAGCCTCATTTAAAATAAACAAAATGATATGAATCCATCCATAGATATATTTAAATAACATTTTAACCAATTTGTTACTTAATCAACAATTTTGCAGCCACTAATACTAAAATCACTTTTATCAACTTTATTTAAGATTCTAATTTCACAGCTCCAAAGGCCTGAAGGATTGCGCAATAATTCAATTGTTGTACCTGTTAATATCGCGCTAACATCCCCACCAACAACTGCCTCAATTCCGCCAAAACTGCCATCAGCAGATTTAATAGTAGCTAAACTAATAATGTTAGACACAGGATTATTACCTTGAATTCCTATGTACTCATAAATACCTCCATGATCAGAGTATGGAGTGCCATTTTGCGCAGCATCTACAGTAGGAAAACCACCATTAGATAAAATGGTCTCAATAGATGCTTTAGTACTTGACAATTCATACACAATACGCGCCAATTGAGCTTTTCCAACATAATTTTGATAAATTGGTAGCGCAAATGCTGATAACACCCCTATGATAACCAACACAACCATCAATTCAACTAATGTAAACCCACCTAGCATATGGCTTTTATGCATCTTTTAAACCTATTTTACAAATTATAAATATAAAAGCGTACCACATTTCATGATACGCTTTTCAAGATTACAAAATGATTAAAATTAAGGAGTAGTAGTAGTCACAGCACAACCTGATGGTACATATTTTTCAGGAGCAGTTGTACCACAAGTCCAAGTACCATCTACTGAACGCGTCCAAGTCAAAGTTTTAGTCTTCAAATCAGCTGCAGCATTATTACCAAACGTAGCTACAATAGTTGCAGCACCTGTATTTTGCAACGTTACTTGAGGCACACCCGTACCAGTTTCTAGAGTTTCACCACTTTGTGCGGCACCAGTTAACAAATTAGATCCAGTTGCACCAATTTTACAGTTACCGTTGTCCTTGCCAACAGTCAATTTACCATCCAAAACACAAGTTTCAGCAACCGTTTTTAAATTGCCTGATTCACCCATTACGCGTGAAACTTGTGAGCGAGCGATGTAGTTTTGATACATAGGCAACGCAATGGCTGCCAGAATACCAATAATTGCAACTACGATCATCAATTCAATCAAGGTAAAACCTTTTTGCATGTTTTTCATTTCATTAACTCCGGTTAAAAATTTGTGAATAATTGGTTGTGTATTATATTTTAAAATCCGTAATGCGCTTGGCATTTTCGTTTACTTCATATGAGTAAAACCATGAAGAGGAAGGAATATACAGCTTCCGACTCAGTATCCGTTGCGCTTCAACTTCGCCGGACATAATCTATCAAGCAATGAACGTGCCAGTTTTTAAGTAATCTTAAAATTTTCAAATATTTTATTAAAAGCCATTGTTTTAAAACATAAATTTTATATATTACATTTCAAACAGCCTAAAGTTTTATCTCTTAAAGCTAATTTCAAGATTTTAATATGACATTTTTTGTCAGTTTTAGTTGGTATTCGTCATATACGCCTTAGCCATTTTTGTCATGTGCCGTTTCTTGTCACTTTTTCAAGCTGAAATTGATAATATATTAAAATGAAGGATAAGCGGTTATTAGTTAAAACAAACGGAAACCGGCAATAAATATTAAATAATATACCATTGTTTATAATCAGTTTATTTCTCTATCAAAAATGATTAAGCTAAAATTAGGCATTTACTCTAATTTTGACTTAATAGGAAATTTATCTAGTTAAATTTTGAACGAATATTTATATGCTTATTGTATAACATATAAGCATAATGCTAGTAGTTCACGATAAACCGTCTATAGGGGCATAAGCCACAAAATCTGCATGTTGGATAAGCAAAACAACCCAGTTTTGATTCAAACTGCTGGTAAAAGGTAAGTAATAAAGTTGCTCATCGGATTTTACTGAAGCACTCGAAAGAATTTCCGCTTCACTTAAGCCCTTTGCTTGTGCCAATACAGATAAAGGTCTCATCTTGGTGCGAATTTTTGCACGTTCTTTCTTACCATCTTCAAGCCGCCAATTCGGTCGTATACTTGGCTCAACCCCCTGCAAAGACATGGATAAACTTTGGTTAACCTCTTTCACATTCACAGCCTCACGCAAACCCACACGCTTTACACCAAACCATGATAATTGCTGCAAACCTTCCGGTGCACTAGGCAGCTGTTTATGATCATTTCAGCAGCAGTGACTACATGATTCTATCTTGCTCAAATGCCTGCCACCGCCGGACATGCTTGAGAAACGCTGTAAAGCCCATACAATGATGCAACCAATTGAATAACACCGATTAAGCTAAAATCGATTATGCGCTCTTTAGTGGATTTCTTCGGGTTGGCCAATATCAAGGGCCGCATATCACGTCAACGATAACAACCAATTTATATAACGCCAAACCACCAGTTAGCACTTCATAAGGATGTGGATACTATATTTTAAAGACCAATAGTGCCGCTATACCTGCTACAAAAAGACCGATTAATAAGTGCCAACCTGCATTTTTAAACACAAATTTAAATCAAGATGCTGGGAAAGTTGTGTCGGTAATCATTGAATATAATGTGTTTTAAGTGAGTGTTGTTTTATCAAAATTGGAAAATGATTTTCAGACGGCATATTATATAGTGTATTCACTCAAGCCCATACAACATTATTTTGCGTTCTTATTGGCAAAAAATGCTTTGGCACGTTTCACAAAATCTTCATGATATTGGAAAATCGCCCCGTGTCCCGAATTTTCATAAATATGCAATTGGGCATTAGGGAAACGTTTTGCCAAATCGTAGGAATTAACCGTTGGTACCATGCGGTCGTGGTCGCCATTGATGACCAATACAGGCATAGTAAATTTAGACAAATCAGCAGGTTGCTCTTTTCCCCATTTGCTAATGGCTTCTAATTGTATACGTAAATTGCTCCATTTTGCAGGTATATCACGATTGACTTTCCTTTCTTCCAAACGGCTTAAAAAATCTTGGGCGGCGACTTGACCGCTTGGCGATGAATTAAAAAATAAGAAATATTTAGAGTCAACACCATGCAAACGCCCTCTGGCAATCTCTTTGTAAGTCAAACCAACCACATCGCTTACACCTTGACCACCGCGTCCACCTGTGCCAGCCAAAATAATTTTGCGAATTAAATCAGGTTTCAACTCCATGATTTCCTGTGAAATAAATCCGCCCATAGAAAACGACAAAATATCAATTTTTTCATAGCCCAATGCTTTGATAAACGCCAAGCTATCGTGTGCCATTTCTTGAATAGATTGCGCTTGTTTGCCAGAAGTACTGCCTACTCCTTTGTAATCAAAACAGATAATTTCAAAATCTTGCGCCAATGCGTCCATAATTCTAGGGTCGCAGTTATCCATATTAGATGCTAAATGATTGAAATAAATAATCGGCACAGCTTGTGGTTTGCCCATACGGCGATAGGCATAGCGAACGCCATTTTCAGCCGTAATGTATTGCGTGGGAACGGTAGCATATTGGGTGTAAACCGCATTGGGATTAACGATTTCAGTTGATGTGGTTGTGGGGTTGGTTGTGCTACACGCTGTCATGCTCAAAGCAGCACTCAATAATAAAGCAGATAATTTTTTCATATATTTGAATTCCTATGTTTAGATACGTTTAAATGTTTAAGAGTTTAAAAATTTAAACGCATTATAGATGAGTTAGTTTAAAAATTCAATAGGCGAGTTATTTTAAAAATTCAATAGGCGAGTTATTTTAAAAATTCATCTACTCAATCTATAAAAATTTTAATCGCAAAAATAGTTAAATTTTTGAGAATGAATTTTGAGCCAGTACTGACACTACGGAGAACGCACCGTTCCGCACCACCCACCCAAAAGCGTGGTGCGCGGCAAGACGCGTGTTCTCGTCCAAAATTCAGGCTGCCTGAAAACTGTAGCTAAATTTTCAGGAACGCCAAGCCTTAAAAGATTTGGTGGATACATTCTCAAATTTAGCCGATGAAAAACGCGTTGCCGAGCAAATGCCCTTGTTTACCGAAGACGCGCAAGTCACCACTTAAAATAGGACAAGGCAGTGAGCCGGAGACAGTATAGATAATACGGCTAGGCGAACCAACGCCGTACTATTTTAAAGTGGATCCACTATATATTTCACTACTTATTTCCAACTGCTACATCAATGGCTGACATCACACAAAATGAATAAAATCGACCTAAACATTTATCTATAAAATATCTATAAAAAAAGACCACCTATAAGGTGGCCTTTTTTAAATTTGGCTCCCCGACCTGGGCTCGAACCAGGGACCTGCGGATTAACAGTCCGTCGCTCTACCGACTGAGCTATCAGGGAATAAGAGTTGGATTTTAGTTAAGAATAATAAACCTGTCAATAGATTATTTTATTTTTTGATAATCCAATGTTTCTACATTACAAAATTTCCGCAATATGTTTGGCAGCGCGTTTGGCATCCAGCAGGATTAAGCCCAATTTGCCACTTTCTTTGGCCATTAAAGCCAATACGGCATTATCACCTGCTTGGCTCAATAAAATATAGCCGTTTTTACCTTTTACCATCACTTGATCAAGCTCGCCGCAAGCCAACTCTTGTACGGAACGGTTGCCCAAAGCCAACAAGGTGGCCGACATGGCACCTACACGGTCGGCATTTAAATGGTTTGGCAGCAGCGTTGCAATCGGCAAGCCATCAGGAGAAATCACGGCAGAAGCGACGATATCCGTAGAGGTATTATTCAAGTCGCTTAATACGGAGATTAATAATTGTTGCATATTTTTATTCCATTCAAAATGTAGTGGGTTATATCAAGTCGGGTTAGCGACTGCCGTATCGGTGATATAACACTTTAACCATGGTAACAAAGGCTTCTTTATTTAAATCAGGCATACCGCCGATAACCAAAATCAGTTTGGTTTGTCCGACGTAAAGCGGGAAGAAAGTCAGTTCGCTTTGGCCTGATGGATCGCAAATACCCCATGCGCTGTTGTTAATGTACAGGTTGTTGCGAATCAATAAGCGGTGATTATCTTCAACTTTCGCCACTTCGCTCGCCAATAAGCCTAATTCTTCCGCAGCTTCATGATGAAAGCCTGCATTGGCAAAATAAAGCCCGTTTTCATCAGCTAATAATGCTTTGCCTGAATTGGACAATTGCTCCAATAATTGCGGCAGTTGTTCATCAGTCAGGTTCACATCGTCTGTGCTCATTTGCTCGTCGCCGTATAAAAATTCCAAGCGTTGCAAACGATACAGCAGATTCAATGCCGTGTTGATGTCGCTGGTATCGGCCCAAGCCAACACTCTTTGGCTGCTGATAGTTTCAGTAGGATCTGCCCGCAATAAACCGTAAAGTAATGTACGGCTGGCACTTGGGGTTTCGTTAGAAACGGCATAATAGGCGCCTGCCGGTGTAATTTTGGGGTACAAATTTGACTGTAAAGAGAGTGTAGATTCCATCTTATACCTCTAAACCCGGATCAATTGAGAATAACATCGCAGTCACCAACTGCTTCACATCGTCTTCACGACGGGCATCAATCTCAAAAACCGGTACATTAAAATTATTTTGAGCCAAGTATTTTTGATATACATCCACACCCGGCAAAGAACGGATATCCATTTTGGTCACACCAACTACCAAAGGAGCGGTTTTCAGCAACTCACGGAAAGCTTCCAAAAAGAATTGCAAATCTTTCAATGGATTAGTACGGGTATTATCCAGCAGCAACACCAAACCCATACTGCCTTGACTAAGAATTTCCCACATGAAATTAAAGCGTTCTTGACCCGGTGTGCCATATAAATGCACTTTGGTTTCTTCATCCAAATGAATCACACCATAATCCATAGCAACGGTGGTGTAGCCTTTGCGGACCAAAGTCATATCGGAAGCGGAAGCATCCGTTTGAATTGGCGGCTCATCGGATAATGCTGAAATAGCTGTTGTTTTACCTACGCCTACCGGACCGGTAAAGATAATTTTATTTTCTTTCATTGCCTTGTCCTTTTTATTATCGTTTACCAAGCAATTTACGCATCAGGCGTTGTAACAAACCACGCGGCTGCTCTTCTGACGGACCAGCCACTTTTTCGGCATCTTTAGCCATTTCGCTGTCCGGCACATCGCTGCTGACATTAACGCGTTCGGTCAGATTGGCCGGCACTGCTTGAGCGTATTCGGCATCGGTTGCCAAGAAACCCGTTACGGACGTCGCTGCCAGATAATTCAAAATATCCGGCATTTCTAAAGGCATGACTTTATACAGAATATTCAGGTTAACCGATGTTTTGGTTAGAAAGGCCGATAAGCGCATCGATTCAGGCACATGAGCCAAACGGGTCAAATTCGGCCAGCGTTTCAACGTGAAAACGGTTTGCGGTGTCATCGGATAAATCAGCCGGCCTTGGGCAGTCCAAATCGCCATTTGCCACAAGCACGACATAATCGTGACTTTAGCCTTTTCTTTCCATTGCGGGTTATCAGGCACAGCCTTACACACTACGGCAAGATTATCATCTTTACATAGTTTTTCTAATTCAGTGGCATTAACGGTCAATAAGACACGCTGAATGTTTGGAAACACGATCAATACCGGTTTGCCTTGATGCAAAACGGCAATATCTTGATGACCTTGACTGGCAAATTTCAACGCGCCCAGCAACCCTTTTTGTGGATTGAAGCGGCGGATGGTTGCTTTGCGCGTACCATCAGCTTGAGTTTGACCTGCTTCTTGACTGGAAGTCACGCCGTCTGAAACGGTAAAAATCTGTCCGCCTTGTGCCAAACTGCGCAAGATAGGAAATAAGGTATCAAATTTGATTGGTTTCGGCAGATAAGGTGTGGTAACGGTCGGTTCAGATGAAGAAAACATCGCTACCGGTGTTTCAGGATAGGCTGCTGTTGCTGCTTTCCACGCTTCCATCCCTTGTTGTGAGTCAGTGTCGACCAAAATCAAATCCGGTTTATCGGCTGATTCCGGCGTTACAATTTCGTAATTCGTCGTATTGTGCATTTTAAAAGCCATACGGAATACGGCCTCTTGCTGATCACCCACTTTTTGCAACATGATCCGTATGGTTTTAATCTTAGGCAACAGATTGTCCATTATTGATACTCTCTTGAGTTATTTTATTTTTTAGAATGTTGGTTGACACGTTGCAACAAGCGGCTCATGGCCAAAACCACCTCCTCCGGCAAGTTGACGACGCGTTCTCGCAATAAACGTAAGAATTGTTCCAAACGTGCCCAATCCTCAGCACGCTCATAAAGGTCAAACAGCATCACATACAGCTGAGATTCTTTCGGATATTGCAATACTGCCTGTTCCAAAGTACCAATTGCTTGATCAAGCTGACCATACATCAGCAAAGATTCCACTTCTTTCAATGCCTCGTCGGCAGGTGAATTATTTGCGCTGATGATGGATGAATCTTTTTGCACCAAGTCGCGGTATTTGGATTTCATTTGTAAGGCAGTTGGTTGCAAATAACCACGTGACAAGCCGATTTCTCGCACTTGCTGCTCACTCGGGCTGCGTTCCAAATCATCGAAAAGCTCATGGTAACCTAGGCTGTAGCCCCAGCCTAACATACGTTCTTTAACTTGGCGGCCATATTGGCCCAAAGAGTAATATAATTTCCATAAATGCTTGGCAAATTGACCGACTTCTTCGTTTTGATAGTCCAACTTCAAGGCATCAATAATGAGGCTTGCCGGTTTGGCAGAATGATGAATCGCACGGTTGTATTGTTCTACCGCTGTCTCATAATTCACTTTATCTTTCAGAATCTTGGCACTTTGCTCCGGCTTCACAAAACCGATTACCGCACTCATCTCTTCAGGCGTGATATCGCTGAATTCTTTTTTACCCAAAACAATTGGAGCGCGTTTAGAGAACCCATTAGCTGCTTGTGGATTGGCAGAATCGATGGTAAGAACAGGGTTAGTGACAATATTTTCCTCAATGCCATTATTTTCACCGATTTGACGGGCAACCTCCTGCATATTCCAGCCTAATTTGCTCTCTGCCAATACGCGCAGGCGCAAATGAGTAGACTCGGCCATCAGACCCAGCTTCACATATTCAGCCAAGCTGTCTTCCGGCAAAGCGGAACCATGATTTTCTAAGGTTTCGGCTAATTTATCGATGTTACCGACACGCAGATTTAAGCCGACCAATTCATGAACTAATTTTTCAGGCGCGCCATCAGGCAGGCCATTGAGATAGCTGGCGAGGGATTCGGCTGCTTTGCTTTCGTAGCCGAATTGCTTATAGACTTGATATTCGGTTAATGGGTCGACTTCCTGAGCGGATACGGAAGCTGTAGATGTGCCGCTGCCACCTTCTGTGTCCCATTCCCAATCTTGGTTGTCGGCATTGGAAACAGACTGATTGACTTTATCCATCCAATCTGCACCATCAGAAGCCTCATCAGCCTGATTTTGATGATTATTTTGTCTGGATGCTTTAGCTGCTTTGCTCGGTTTTTTTGCCGTCTCACCGCCTTGCTTATAGCGTACGAACAACAAGACCAGCAACAAAAGCGCCAGCAAGATGATTAAAAGCGAATAATTCAAGAACACCTCCCGATGATGCACAAATGCGCATCACACTGCCAATGTATTAATATGTTCGACACTCATTTATTTATGCTATCGAATCATGTTATCCCCTAGATTGATTATGATAGCATGATTCCCCGGATAATTACATTAAAAAACCATTTGACAGACGGCCTGATATTGTAGGAAATCGCCAGATTGTTTACACTTTTTATGCAAAACAGCTTTTGTTTTTTGCATAAATGATTATTTTAGGATTTTTGAGTGTTCAAGTAAAAAAAGAAAAGTGTAAACAACACCGAGATTTTCTACCACTCAAACACGCCGATGGATTCGACATGGGCGGTTTGAGGAAACATGTTCATCACACCGGCAGACTTGAAAACATAGCCTTTCTCAATTAAAACAGCAGCATCACGCGCGAGTGTGGCAGGATTGCACGACACATAAACAATGCGTTTGGGTAAATAAGGTAAATGTAGCGATTTGACGACAGCATAAGCACCTCTTCGCGGCGGATCGAGCAACATTTTATCGAATTGTCCCCACGATGCTACCGTTGCTTCATCTGTATCAAATAAATCAGCCACTTGAAATTCAACCTGATCTGCACAGCCGTTTGCCATGGCATTTTGCTGCGCACGATCGACCAAATAATCTGCGCCTTCAATACCGACTACACTTGCGCCACATTTTGCCATAGGCAAACTGAAGTTGCCCAACCCGCAGAACAAATCGGCAATTCTTTCGCCTGAACGGATATCCAGCAGCCGGATGGCCCGACTAATCATCAGTGCATTTAAGTCGGCATTAATTTGAGTAAAGTCACCCGGCCGATAAGGCATAGTCAAATCATACTCAGGCAAATCATAAGATAAATCAACATGATGTATTGGATAAAAAGCCTGTGCCGATTCTTTGCCGTATTGTATCCACAGCTGCCAAGTTTCGTTTTTTTCTTTTAAAGATGCATCAAACCATTTTCTCAATTGGCACTCTGTTTTTTCAGACGGCCTTTGATAAAAACACAGATTCAATACGGTTAATTTTTTACTGCGGTAAAACTCGACAAATTTGATTCCTGCTCCCGAATCCACTAATGTTTGCAGCAACATTGTTACCGAAGGAATCTGCACCGAAATGTGTTGCGGCAACACTTCACAAGACGCAATATCCACCACATCATGACTGCGCTTTGCCTGAAAACCGAATTTGGCTTTACCTGAAGCATCAATAGCGACACTCAATCTGGCTCTATCACGGTAATGCCACGGCGCCGCATAAATCGGCGGCAGGATTTGCTCCGGAAGCACTTTGCCGATACGCGCCAATTGTTCTTCTAAAATTCGCTGCTTAAATGCCACCTGCGCATTCGGCTCGATATGCTGCAGTACGCAACTGCCACATGTATCGAAATAGCGACACTTTGGCTTAACCCGTTCACCTGATGGCTTTAAGACAGATTCTACTTCCGCTTCATCAAATTGTTTTTTAGATCCGGTCACACGGTAGCCAACGGTTTCAGACGGCATGGCACCTTTGATAAAAACCGTTTTTCCGTCCGATCGCGCTACCCCGCGCCCTTCATAATCCAAAGAAAAAACGTCCGCCACATTCTTCACATACTCACCTTTGGCCATCTATTTATCTTCACTGAAATATTCATCTTAAATAACCGTTTGCCGGTTATTACTTACCGGAAAAGCATATTTTCGCACAGTTACCACTATATTAAGGTATGATTTCGCAAAATTATCTTTTAACCCTTTGTTAAAATACAGACAAATACATGAAAAAAATCAGCTTAAGTTTATTTGCACTGACACTGACCACCACCGCATTTGCCAACACGCCACTGCCTGATGTCGCACCGGCAACCGAAGGCCAACACGTTTTCATCAATATCCCGCAACAGCGCCTGTTTTTATACACCGACGGCAAGCTGACCAAAGCCTACCCTGTTGCAGTCGGGAAAGCCATGACCCAAACCAACTTAGGCGAACACAAAATCGGTGTTAAAGCCTTTAATCCTACATGGCACATTCCAAAATCGATTCAAAAAGAGCGTGGCGACAATGTGAAAACCATTCCGCCGGGACCGAAAAACCCTTTAGGGCCGGTATTCGTTCGTCTTGGTGACCCGAAATTGGGCTTGGGTATCCACGGCACCAATGCACCATCTAGTGTACCGGGCGTGCGCAGCCACGGCTGTGTGCGCATGAAATCGCCTGATGCCCTGGAATTTGCCAAAACTATTTCCACCGGCTCACCGGCTCACGTGATTTACCAAATGGCGGCTTTAAATGAAGATGCTAATAAAAATTTATGGCTTGCCGCTTACCGCGACCCATACAATAAAGAGAATCTCGATACTGCAGCATTGAAAAAGAGCATTGCTGCATGGGCAAAAGCACACGGCAAAAACACCAACACTAAGCGCGTTGAAGCGATTTTGAAAAACCGCACCGGCCAAGCTAACTGCTTAACTTGTGCCAAAGGCGTGAAGCTCAAAGGCCCATTGAAGTCTCTGGCTTGGACCACCGGCTCATCTGCTTACAGCAAACCGAAAGCTATGCCAAAACCGGCTCCAGTTAAAAACGATGTATTGCCTTCAGGTTCCGAAATCGAAATCGATGCCGGTGATGATACTGTGAAACCAATCACTGCCCCAACGCCGGCTACACCGCAACCTGCTCAATCGGTTACGCCAAGCAATGCAGCGGCTTCTGCAGAAAATACGCCTCCCCCGGCCTCAAGCTATGCCCCTGCTCCTGCTTATCCGACGCAGGAAATTCCGGCCGAGACTGAGCCGACCGAATTGCTGTTTTAATGGCTAAATAAACATTCAAGCCAAGACCTTTGCACCCCCCAAAAATCCTCTAAATTCCCCTAAACCGAATTTAGAGGATTTTCCATAAGCAGCTTTTTCCAACAAACCGCCCAAACCATCATTGCCATCAACGGCATCGACCGGTTCCCACTGCTCAAAATCAACCAAATCATTGATTGGCAACCCATCCATACCTGTCTTGAGCAACAAAAAACCGCTGAATTCGCGACCACCGCTGCCGCAACCGATTGGCGCAAGACCAAACTTTGCCTTATCCGTCGGAACCGATTAACCGGCAAAGGCTTAAAAGTAGAAAAAGCCGCCGCTGTTATTGCCTCCGCCATCATCCAAACCGCCGGCTGCAAACAACACCCGTACCGAACAAGAAGGCTATACCGGCCAACTGCATGTCGGCCCCGCCAACGAACACGCGTGCCGCCACTTCGACGGCATAACCGAATACACCGCCGTATATGCCGGCAAAGGCTGCGGCAGCAAAGCCAATCGGGAATGATTAAACAACAAAAAACTTTCAGACGGCATTATGCGTAAAGCCCGCCGTGGCCGCCCCTTAACAGACGAAGACAAACAACGCAACCGATACTTATCAAATACCCGTTATAGTGAATCCACTTTAAAATAGTACGGCGTTGGCCCGCCCGGCCGTATTATCGATACTGTCTTCGGCTCGCCGCCTTGTCCTATTTTTAAAGTGAATCCACTATATGCGACGGAACAGAGTTTCGGTACATTGCACCGCAAGTTCCGCTGCCATAGGGCAACATATTTCGGCTTACGGAAAGCGAATACGCAAAGTCATTTGAAAGCGGTGTGTTTGAATTTGCCCAAAACGACAAACAAATTCAACCTCGCTGCGCCTGCTGCCGAAAAGGGAGTACCTGGGAAATCGGGTGCTTGGATGGCAGGATTTGGAAGAATTTAGGGAAACTTAGGGAAATCTGTGTGTTTGGAGGAGAAATAAAGGTTACTTGATAACTCAAGTAATCTTTATTGTTTGGGAAAGGAAATTTTGCAAAGGTCTCAGGTGTAGAAAATCCTAGCGTTGTTTACACTTTTGCTTTTTTGCTTGAAGACCCATTTGGGGATTTTCGAGTGTTGCCAAGAATGCCGAAAGGCACGGCAAAGCCGCATGGCTCTCGATAATGCTCAAAAATCCTAAAACAATCATTCGGGCAAAAAACAAAAACTGTTTTGCATAAAAGTGTAAACAACCCGACAATTTTCTACATCTCAGGCCGCCTGAAAAAGAAACTTTGGTTTATCTTTTTCAGACGGCCTTTCTTATTTATTATGCTGATAAGTCACTTCGCCCAATAATTTATGATTTCCTACCCTTTTCAGACGGACTGCCAAGCCTTAAACTACCCTCACTATCGAATTTACCCTTATTGGAGATACAGATGAACGCTAAAATCAAAGTCGGTATCGTCGGCGCAACAGGTTATACCGGCGTTGAATTATTACGCCTGCTGACCACACACCCCAATGTTGAAATAACCGCCGTCACCAGCCGTAGTGAGGCCGGCACGGCAATTGCCGATTACTTCTCCAGCTTACGTGGCATTTATGATTTGATTTTCCAAACACCGGACGAAGCCAACCTTAATCAATGCGATGTGGTCTTTTTTGCCACTCCCAACGGCATAGCCATGAAAGAGGCACCGGAATTATTGGCCAAAGGCGCGCGTATTGTCGATTTATCTGCCGACTTCCGCATTCAGGACATTCCGACATGGGAGCAATGGTACGGCATGGCGCACGCTTGTCCCGATATTGTGCCGCAAGCCGTTTACGGCTTATGCGAAATGAACCGCGACGCTATTGCTAAGGCACAAATCGTGGCTAATCCTGGCTGCTACCCTACCTGCGTATCTCTACCCCTGCTGCCATTATTGCAACAAGGCCATCTGAAAGCCAATATGCCGTTGATTGCCGACTGTAAATCCGGCGTTTCAGGTGCAGGCCGCAAAAGTAATGTTGGTTCATTATTGTGTGAAGCAGGCGACAATTTTAAAGCCTACGGCATCGGCGGCCACCGCCACCTACCGGAAATCAAGCAAACCATCAGCAGCTTGCAAGCTGATGTAGCAGAGGGTTTTGTGTTTGTTCCGCACTTAACCCCGATGATTCGCGGCATGCATGCCACCGTTTACCTGCACTTGGCAAACAACATCAATCCATACGACATCTTGAACGAATTTTATCAAGACAGCCCTTTTGTGGATGTGATGAAACCGGGCAGCACACCAGAAACCCGCAGCGTACGCGGTGCCAACATCTGTCGCATCAGCGTACAGCAAGCGCCGCAGAGCCAACTTTGGGTAGTGTTGTCGGTCATTGATAACTTGGTTAAAGGAGCTGCCGGACAAGCTGTTCAAAATATGAACATTATGTTTGGTTTTGACGAGCGCTTAGGCCTGCAAGCTGCGCCATTATTACCTTAATTTTCAATTAAGTAATGATTTGAAAATAAACCTGAGGCCGTCTGAATGCTACTATTTCAGACGGCCTCAAATTTTACTGCGTGTTTCTACCGTATTGTTTTCGATATTAATCGATTTATTCGTAAACCACACTTGCTACGAATTCTTGCTCGTTGAGACCGCCATATTGCTGTTCCCAATCATGCGATGCTTCAACGATGTCACACTCGAGCGCGAATTTGCGCTGCTTGACATTCATGTTTTCCAAAATCAAATGGCTTAATTGCTCGCACTCTAATGCAGAGATCGACACATTAGAAGATTGCGCTTCTGAATAGCTGACAGGAAACGCTACCAGGCCTAAAGCCAAAGCCATTACTGCCAACCAAGTATTTTTACGATAGCCTGTCATTTTGATTCCTTTAATTAAAAATTAAAAATAATCCCATTCTTTTGAAATCAATCAGATTAATCTTGTAAGCCCTCTTCATACAATATACGCAAGGTATATGACAAAATGAATATAGAGATAAACTCAAAAATATGGCAGGGAACTTTAGTTAATCTTCAATTTCCGACATAATACTCAGAAAAAATAAATAATGCAATACTTTTTCTTAGTTAAACTAATTTTTTTCTTACGCCATTCTTAAAAATGAAGTAAAATATAAAGCAATTAACCAGTGTGTATCCAAAATCACACTTTCACCTAAGGAATAACATGGATACCTTTAAAGACAGACTGGCCTTTTTATGGAAAGGCGATGCCAAGCAAGCAAAAATTGCAGCCGATATCGATATGACCATTGCCGGCTTTAGCCGCATTTGGAATGAAGGCGGCTTGCCAAAATCAGAAACCTTAAAAAAAATCAAACAATTAAAAGGTTGCAGCATTGATTGGCTGCTGACCGGCGAAGGCGAGCCTTTTCCCGACCAAGCCGCTCCCAACACCACTGCTTACGACACGCTGGGCAATCCGGTTGATGTCGAAGAATTTGTCTTTGTGCCGCGTTACAACATTCAAGCCGCTGCGGGTCACGGCCAATTGGTGGGTGATGAAAAACCCGTCTTTACCATGGCTTTCCGCCGCTATTGGATTGAAAACTACGTCACCCGCGACACCAAAAATTTATCCGTGATTTCGGTTAAAGGCGACTCAATGGAAGGTGTGCTCAATGATGGTGATTCGATTTTGATTAACCACAGCGAAATCACTCCGCGCGACGGGCTGTATGTTTTACGCCTGAATGAAAATCTGTTGGTCAAACGTTTGCAGTTAATGCCCGGCGGCATCGTAAATGTCATTTCCGCTAACGAAGCCTACCCAACCTTTGAAATCGATTTGAACCATCTGGGTGACGATATTGCCATCATCGGCCGCGTGGAATGGTTTGGGCGCAATATCTAATTTTTATATGGGCTATTGAATTTTAAGTCATTATCTCAACTTGCCTTACTTAGCGGATTGCGCGACAATACACATAACAGTCATATAAAAGGAATCACATCATGTCATCTGAAAGCCCTATTCTCTTTACCGATAGCTGCTGCACCAAAGTGGCAGACCTTATCGCGGAAGAAAACAATCCCGAACTCAAATTGCGTGTTTTCGTGAACGGCGGCGGTTGCTCCGGCTTCCAATACGGCTTTACTTTCGATGAAATCAAAAACGACGATGATTTCGAAATCGAAAAAAACGGCCTGACTTTCTTGGTTGACCCAATGAGCTACCAATACTTGGTTGGTGCCGAAATCGACTACACCGAAAGTCTGCAGGGCTCACAATTCGTGATTCGCAATCCGAATGCCGAAACCACCTGCGGCTGCGGTTCATCATTCTCGGTTTAATGGTTGCTCTCTTAAGAAAGATTGAGTGTGCATATCCAAGCCCAATATTTCAACCAATCGCAAAGATTGGCACTGACTACCGCTTGAAATTTTTTCCGGCAAAAGGCCGTCTGAATGATTCAGTCGGCCTTTTCATAATATTTTGTTCAAGTAAGTATCCGTTTTGTGTAATTTATGATACACATAAAACAATTAACTGGTATATTATCTATTATTGAACAATAACACCAATTGACATCAACTACTCGCAAACCTGATTTTTTAGTTTTATTACACCAGGCTGTTTTAACCCTAGAAACTACCCTTTATCTGTTGCAGAAGACATACAACCCTATAACGCTTATACTTCTATAATATATATAACAATAGAAAATCTCCTGATAAAGCGCCTAAAAACGACATAAACCGTTTTATCAATTGTATAAATGGGATACCGATGAACCAAAAAGCAAAGCTTTACGACGTATATGTTTCTTATCCGCCCAATGTCGATCGCGAGCGGATTAATGCTTGTCTGTATGACAATCTGCCGGAAAACGAAGCAGAAGACTTGGTACAGGCACTGGCAGAGCGCCCACAAGCCATTATTGCTGAAAACTGCACGCAAGAAGAACGCGAAAATGCCCAACATTATTTCAATTACTTGGGCTTAGATGTCATTGTTCGCCATTCCTTAGAGCTGATGCCTAATTCCGTTAATCCTGATTCGGAAGAAGAGACGCCGGCGGGAATCAGCCAATGTCCGGTGTGTATGACTATTATTGAAGAACCAAGCCAGTCTCATTGTTTGGTCTGCAATTTTCAGTTTTCCAGCGCCACACCTCAAATCGTTGACCGAAAACGCATTGAATGGCAAGAAAAGCTGGCCTTTGAGCACAAAAAGCAAACCGAAATTGTCCACAGGCTCCAACAAGAGCGCGAACGCGAAGAAAAAATCCTGCGTAAGCAAATCCGTGCGGAATTGGAAGAAAAACTGCGTGAAGAATTGGGCAAAAATCCCGACCTGGTTACCATCGCAGCCAAACGCAAAAACATCTTAATCGCTGTGGCCGCTTTTATCCTCATGATCGTATTGGTAGCGGTTGGTTATATTGCTGCTAAATTCCTGTAAATTTCCAATAAAAAGGCCGTCTGAACATACCCGTTTCAGACGGCCTTTTTATTACATTTTCCTATTCACGCCCAATAGAAGCTTTGGCGCAACGCCTTGCAATGATTTATAATTCGTACCATCTCCAGCGCAACCGAATGCCCATCATGAAATGGCTCAAACGCATTAAAACCATCTTTAGCACTCTTTATCTTTACGGACTGTCCGATTTATTTATCAATCACATCCGGCAAAATTGGTTGCGCAACTTAATCGGCAAGCTGCCGCAAGCTGCCGAATACCAAGACCAAGCCCTGCCCGTGCGTTTACGCTTGGCTTTGGAAAATCTCGGCCCGATTTTCATCAAATTCGGCCAAATTTTATCCACCCGCCCCGATTTGATTCCTTACGAATACGCTATCGAACTGGCGAAACTGCAAGACCGCGTAGCACCGTTTGACGCGCAATTATCACGCCGCCAAATTGAAAAAGCCCTAGGCCGATCGATTGAAACCCTGTATGCCGAGTTTGAAACCGAGCCGGTCGCCAGCGCCTCGATAGCCCAAGTCCACAAAGCACGCTTGCACAGTGGCGAAACAGTAGCAGTTAAAGTATTGCGCCCGAATATTCTGCCGGTTATCGAACAGGATTTGGCGTTGATGCGTTTGGGAGCCGGTTGGTTGGAACACTTATTTACCGACGGCAAACGCCTGAAACCGCGCGAAGTCGTGGCTGAATTCGACAAATACCTGCATGACGAATTGGATTTAATGCGCGAAGCGGCCAATGCCAGCCAGCTTGGCCGCAATTTCGCCGGCAGCGACATGCTGATTATTCCCAAGGTATTTTACGATTATTGCAGCCGTGACGTATTGACCATCGAATGGATGGAAGGCACGCCGGTTTCCGACATCGCTGCGCTCAGAGCCAAAGGCATCGACCTGAAAAAACTGGCAGATTACGGCGTAGAAATTTTCTTCACCCAAGTATTCCGCGACGGTTTTTTCCATGCCGATATGCACCCGGGCAATATTCTGGTTGCCGACGACAACCGCTATATCGCACTCGATTTCGGCATTGTCGGTAGCCTCACCGATTACGACAAACGCTACTTGGCGATTAACTTTCTCGCCTTTTTCAACCGCGATTACCACCGCGTTGCCACCGCTCACATCGAATCGGGCTGGGTGCCTGCCGACACACGGGCGGAAGAACTCGAAGCCGCCGTGCGCAGTGTGTGCGAACCGATTTTCAACAAACCGATTTCACAGATTTCCTTCGGCTTGGTGCTGATGCGCTTATTTGAAGTAAGCCGCCGCTTTAATGTCGAGATCCAGCCGCAACTGGTTTTACTGCAAAAAACACTGCTCAACATCGAAGGCTTAGGCCGCCAACTCGACCCTGATTTGGATTTGTGGGCTACCGCCAAGCCTTTCCTCACCAAATGGATGAATGAACAAATCGGCCCTAAAGCCTTTTTTAACAATCTGAAAAACGAAGCCCCCGACTGGGCGCAAATCCTGCCCTGCCTGCCGCGCAAACTCAATGCACTGGTTGATGAAAACCGCCAGCAAGAAATGCGCGATGCTTATCTGCATTTGATTAAAGTGCAGCAACGGCAAAGCCTGTGGCTTGGCTTGATTGCCATTACCCTGCTGCTGATTTTGATTTTTAAATAAGCATAAGCCGTCTGAAATCATCCGTTTTCAGACGGCCTGAATGATTTAGCCAAGATTTCATTCACGCTATACATACCATTCTAGGCCGTCTGAAAATTAACACACCGTTTTCAGACGGCCTTGTCATCCGACCGCACAAACGAATTATGCTATAATTGCCCATTTAAAAATTTTAGCAAATATCAGGAAAAAACATGAGCTTGAAATGCGGCATTGTCGGTTTGCCCAACGTCGGCAAATCCACCCTCTTTAACGCCCTGACCCAATCCGGTATCGAAGCGGCGAACTATCCCTTCTGCACCATCGAACCCAATGTCGGCATTGTCGAAGTACCCGATCCCCGCATGGCGGAACTGGCGAAAATCGTCAATCCGCAAAAAATGCAGCCCGCCATTGTAGAATTTGTCGATATTGCAGGCTTGGTCGCAGGCGCAAGCAAAGGCGAAGGCTTGGGCAACCAGTTCCTCGCCAATATCCGTGAAACCGATGCGATTGTGAACGTGGTGCGCTGCTTCGACAACGACAACATCGTCCACGTCGCCGGCAAAGTCGATCCGATTGCCGACATCGAAACCATCGGCACCGAATTGGCACTTGCCGACCTTGCCAGCGTCGAAAAAGCCATCGTCCGTGAAGAAAAACGCGCCCGCAGCGGCGACAAAGATGCGCAAAAACTGGTTGAATTGTGCAAAAAACTCCTGCCGCATTTGGACGAAGGCAAACCGGTCCGCTCGCTGGGCTTGGACACCGAAGAACTCGCCATGCTCAAGCCACTGTTCCTGCTCACCGCCAAACCCGCCATGTATGTCGGCAACGTTGCCGAAGACGGTTTTGAAAACAATCCCCATCTCGACCGACTGAAAGAACTCGCCGCCAAAGAAAACGCCCCTGTGGTTGCCGTTTGCGCCGCTATGGAAAGCGAAATCGCCGAGTTGGAAGAAGACGAAAAAGCCGAGTTCCTCGCCGAAATGGGCTTGGAAGAGCCGGGCTTGAACCGCTTAATCCGTGCCGGTTACGACCTTTTGGGACTGCAAACCTACTTCACCGCCGGCGTCAAAGAAGTGCGTGCATGGACTATTCACAAAGGCGATACCGCCCCGCAAGCCGCAGGCGTGATTCATACCGACTTCGAACGGGGCTTTATCCGTGCCCAAGTGATTGCTTATGAAGACTTTGTCGCTCTGGGCGGCGAAGCCAAAGCCAAAGAAGCCGGCAAAATGCGTGTCGAAGGCAAAGAATATGTCGTACAAGACGGTGATGTGATGCACTTTTTGTTTAATGTATAAACCCGATTTTCAGACGGCCTCAAATCATCATGATGCCGTCTGAAAACAGCAGTTTCCCACTGGATCCAAACGCAATGAATGTTCTGCAAGACCTCCAAGCCCGTGGCTTAATCGCCCAAACCACCGATTTTTCGGCCTTAGAAACTTTATTGAACGAACAGAAAATCGCCCTTTACTGCGGTTTTGACCCGACCGCCGACAGCCTGCATATCGGCCACCTGCTACCCGTTTTGGCATTACGCCGTTTCCAACAGGCGGGGCATACGCCGATTGCCTTGGTGGGCGGCGCAACCGGCATGATCGGCGACCCCAGTTTTAAAGCGGCGGAACGCAGCCTCAATTCCGCCGAAACCGTCGCCGGCTGGGTGGAAAGTATCCGTAACCAACTCAAACCGTTTTTGAGTTTCGAGGGCGACAACGCCGCCGTAATGGCCAACAATGCCGACTGGTTCGGCGAAATGAACTGTTTGGATTTCCTGCGCGACATCGGCAAACATTTTTCGGTTAATTCCATGTTGGCCCGTGAATCGGTCAAACAGCGTTTGGAACGGGACGATGTGGGCATTTCGTTTACCGAATTCGCCTACGCTCTGCTGCAAGGCTACGACTTTGCCGAACTCAACCGCCGCCATCAGGCGGTGTTGGAAATCGGCGGTTCCGACCAATGGGGCAACATCACCGCCGGCATCGACCTGACCCGCCGCCTGCACCGCAAAACCGTGTACGGCCTGACCCTGCCGCTGGTAACCAAGTCAGACGGTACCAAATTCGGCAAAACCGAAGGCGGCGCAGTATGGCTGAACGCCAAAAAAACCTCGCCTTACCAATTCTACCAATTCTGGCTGAAAGTAGCGGATGCCGATGTGTATAAATTCCTGAAATATTTCACATTCCTATCCGTGGAAGAAATCGACGCCATCGAAGCCAAAGACCAAGCCAGCGGCACCAAACCCGAAGCGCAACGCATTCTTGCCGAAGAAATGACCCGCCTGATTCACGGCGAAGCGGCTTTGGAAGCAGCGCAACGCATTTCCGCCAGCCTGTTTGCCGAAGACCAAAGCAACCTGACCGAAGCCGACTTCGAGCAACTCGCCCTCGACGGTCTGCCTGCTTTTGAAGTTTCAGGCCGTCTGAATGTGGTCGAAGCCTTGGTAAGCAGCGGCTTGGCGCAATCAAATAAAGAAGCGCGCGGTTTTGTAAACAGCAAAGCAGTCGTAATTAATGGTACTGCCGTAACCGATCCGAATAATTCGAATCATGCTGCGGAAAAACCTGACGATGCTTATCTGTTGACCGATGAACACAAGCGTTTTGGTAAATATACGATTCTGCGCCGCGGCAAACGTAACCATGCTTTATTGGTGTGGAAATAAACCGATTTGTGTTTGAAATAGATTTCTAATCTAACGACAAGGCCGTCTGAAATGTGAACTGCCCCCCAATACTTGGACAAGTTAAGAATCTTTCTCAAACAGCCTTTTCAAGCTGGGTTCTGTAGCCGACAGGACTCAGCTTTTTTAAGTTTAAACTAATCCGCTCATGATTGTAGTAACGTATGTAATCATCTATAGTCAATCCCCCTAATATAAATTACAATCGCCCCCATGACCTATTCAACAGACTTTCGCCAACTCGCCTTAGCCAAACTCGCCCAAGGCCTCTCCATCCGTCAAGTAGCCAAAGAGCTCGGCATCGGCAGCGATACCGTGTTCAAATGGAAAAAGAATCCCATTCCCAAAGGCTATCCCAAAGACAGAAAACCCCTCAAAATTACCAAAGAAGCACTGCTTAGAGATGTCGAACAATACCCCGATGCCTATTGCTACGAACGGGCACAACGGCTCAACTGTTCGACCAACGGCATTCACCAGGCATTGAAAAGATACGGAATCAGCCGAAAAAAAGACCAATAAACACCCCAAAGCAGATGTTCGGCTCAGAAAACGCTTTATCAGACTCAGACACCGTTTCCAACTGAAGGAACGTCCGATTGTTTGGTTGGACGAAAGCGGATTCAGAGCTTCCGTCCACCATCCTTACGGTTATGCCCCAAAAGGCAGACGGTGTATTGATACCCATGACTGGCAGGGACGTAATCAGACTAATGCCATCGGTGCGCTGTATGATAATCAACTGTTTGCGGTCAGTTTGTTTGACTGTTCCATCAACAGCAAGATATTCGACACTTGGGTAGAACGGTTACTGATCCCGCAACTGCCGCCCGAGAGTGTTGTGGTGATGGACAATGCGGCGTTTCATAAGGGTAAGGCAGAAGCCTTGCTGAAGAAAAAGGGGCATACCGTCCTATGGATGCCGCCTTACAGCCCCGACCTGAATCCCATCGAAAAGAAATGGGCTTGGTTAAAGGCGAGACGGAGAAAACTTGGGGTGGTGTCTGTGGATGAGTTGTTTAGGAATGTTATTTAAATTCATGAGATTGACTATATTACCTCTGTCAGCTCTGCCACCGACAACGCACCTTCCTGATAGAAGCTCTCTTCTTTTAATGTACCGAAGAAACGCTCCATCGGCGCATTGTCCCGGCAATTTCCTTTGCGCGACATGCTTTGCACTATTCCTTTCCCAGCCAGTTTCGCCCGATAAGCCCCGGTGCGGTAAAGCACACCCCGGTCGGAATGCAGCAGCGGCGTTTGGCCTTTCAGACGGCCAAATGCTTTATCCAACATTTGCGCCGCCAGTTTACTGTTTGCTCTGCGGCTTAAAGAATAGGCCACAATCTCCCGATTAAACACATCCAATATCGGCGATAAGTACAGCTTCCCGTCTGTGCATTTGAACTCCGTCACATCGGTCAGCCATTTGTCTGCCGGTTTGCCAGCAGTAAATTCACGATTAAGAATATTATCCGAAGCCTCTCCTATTACCTGCGGACGGCAGGCTTTTTTGCTGCGGACTTTGGCTTTCAGTCCCAACAAACCCATAATGCGCTGCACTTTCTTTTTGTTCCACGACAATACGGCGGCAATCCGCCGATGACCGTAGCGGGCGATAGACTTCACTTACTGCGGTTTTGGCCGCCGCATCGGGATCGGCTTTGCCGATATGGTAATGAAAGCTGCTTTTGGGAACGCCGGCACTGTGCAGCAGATATTTCAGCGGGTGCTTCGCTCTCAACGTTTGAACGGTTTCGCAGCTTTGGCGGCGTTCTTTTCGTTGAGGGCTTTCATGTGCTTTAGGTAGTCGTTCTCCGCCCTCATGTAACGTAACTCTTCAATCAGTTCCGCCTGGGTTTTTTCGTGGTCGGGTTTGTCGGCGATAAACGGGTTTTTGCGTTTGGTCTTCATAAACGTAGCCTGCGGGTGTTGAAGTGCGGCGATACCGCCTTGGCGATAGGCGGCTATCCAACGGCGCAGGTGGGTGCGCGAGACGTTGAAGTGCTCTGCGGTGCGCTGTTGGCTGTGCACTTGGTGATAATGGAGTACGGCTCGGTATTTGAAGTGTAGGTTATATTTGGACATAAGAAAACTGCACCTTTTAAAGTTGGAGGGGTGTCCAACTTTTGGGGTGCAGTTCAAATCTTTCAGACGGCCTTGCCGATAAATAAATTATACAAGCATTATAAATCAAACAGTTAAATTCCATTAGTAAGTCCTATTAGTCAATCATATCTATAAGAAAAAATGCCGTCTGAAACTTTTCAGACGGCATGTTGACTGTTCACAAAAACTCGTTTACATGAAGAAAATCAACGCAACCAAGACGGCAATCACACCATAAATCATCATCGGAATCACGGTTTTCTTAATAATCTCACCTTCGCATTTGTCGATGCCCAACACGCTGGATACCGCGATGATGTTGTTAATACATACCATGTTACCCATCGCACCACCGACCGACTGCAGCGCCAGAATCAGGGTAACCGACAATCCGGTATCCAAAGCGATTTGCTGTTGAATCGGGCCGAAAGTCAGGTTGGATACGGTATTCGATCCGGAGAAGAATGCACCGATGGCACCCAAGTAAGGTGAGAAGTAAATCCAGTTGTCACCGGCCATAGCGGCAAACTCTTTACCGATGATTTTCACCATTGAATCATCACCGCCGACCATCATCAATTTCACCATAATCAGCGCACCCATCAAGGCAAGCAATGGTTTTTTGGTCTGGTTAAAGGTAGTTTTATAAAAGCCCCAAGCATCTTGAGCCTTGGTTTTATATAAAACAATACAAATCAACACGGTAATGACAAACGGAATCCAAGCCGGCACATACAGGGTTTGGTATTTTTCGGATACTGCTTCACCAAAAATATTACCAAATACGATCGTTAAGGATTGGGTCACAGTAATATCGCTCAAACCCGGCAGCGAAAAGCCAAACCATGGTTCAGCGCTGGTCAACATACCTTTAATACCGAGTTGTTTGATACGGGTAATCACCAGCATGCCGATCAGCATACCCAATGGCGCCAATGCTTTGGCCACTTGTGCCAAAGGCACTTTTTCCATGTTGGTATCTTTTGGATAATCTTTGCTCAAGCCCCAGCCTTTGTTGGCGGCAAACACGGAAACCATCAAACCGATGGCACCCGCCACCAAAGATGGGAATTCTTCGTTGACCATCGCCAAGGCAACGTAAGGCAGTGCACATGAGAACACACTGATACCGATAAAGCCCAGATTTTTACGGATTTCTTCTTTAGAAACGATGAAGCTCAAACCAATCACCGGAATCACAAAAGCGGCAAAGAAGTGGATGATACCGGTTTGCTTACCGATGCTCAAAATATCGGCAGGCGTCAGGTTCAACGGTGCGAAGCCGAACCAAGTCGGCGTACCCACCGCACCGAACGATACCGGTACGGAGTTCATCACCAGTGTAAAGATAGCTACACGCAAAGGGTTAAAACCCAAGCTCATCAAAATCGGGGCGGCAATGGCAGCAGGCGTACCGAAACCGGATGCGCCCTCAATCATAAAGGCAAACGCCCAACCGATAATCATCAATTGCGCAATCGGATTCGGGTTAATATTCGCCAACCATTTGCGGATGATGTCGATACAGCCGGTAGTTTCCATCATACGGTTGAACATAATCGCACCGAAAATCACGGTAATCGGCGTCAAAGTCGATACCAAGCCGGATGCGGCGGTGGCGTTTAACAGCATAAAATCATCACCGAAATAAGTGATTTTAATCACATAAATCAATACCGCCACAATCGGCAGGGCAATATAAGAAGGCATGCTGTTTTTCTTCACCATCAACCAAATCAGGAAAACAATGGGAAAAATACTGAGAAAAAGTGCCATACGGAAAATCCTTGTATTACGTGTAAAGCATTCAATCAAGAAAACCAAATAAAAAACGCTTGCCTTAATCCACCCTAAACCTGCAGCGATTAAAGAAGCCGTATTTAAAATTGGTCATACCAATTTACTTATCATGCCGATTACTTTACGTAATCCTATGTAAGCGGTCAAGTTTTTTCTGATTACCGTTAGGCAAACCCATTAAAATGCAAAGAATTATTTTTTAAAATTAATATGTTACTATAAATACTTCAAAAGTATTAGGCAAAATACCAAATGATTTTAAAACCCTGTCTGTTTTCTTGAACATAAATCTTGGGTTACATTTAATAAAAAATTAAAAATATTCATATATATATTTTCTCATTATTAAATATACATTCATAAAAATATAAGAATTGTTGAGAAAATACTACAAAAGAACTACATCTCAATACACCTTACTCAACACTTAATATGCATAAAGGCCGAGACCTTTGCCCCCCAAAAAAACCCTCTAAATTCCCCTAAACCGAATTTAGAGGATTTCCCATAAGCAGCTTCTCCCAACAAACCGCTCAAACCATCATTGTCATCTGTGGAGGGTATCGCCGGCGAAATCGCTCCCGGCAAAGACAAAGACGCCCGTCGGATAAAAAAGACGGCAAATTCAAACCAGCTGTAAACAACATACCCGTACCGGCCAAGAAGGCTGTACCGGCCAACTGCCTGTCAGCCCCGCCAACGAACACGAGTGCCGCCACTTCGACGGCACAGCCGAATACACCGCCGTATATGCCGGCAAAGGCTGCGGCAGCAAAGCCAATCGGGAATGCTTAAACAACAAAAAACTTTCGGACGGCATCATACGTAAAGCCCGCCGTGGCCGCCCCTTAACAGACGAAGGCAAACAACGCAACCGATACTTATCGGAAACCCGTTATGCGGCGGAACAGGGTTTCGGTACATTGCACCGCAAGTTCCGCTGCCATAGGGCAACATATTTCGGCTTACGAAAAGCGAATGCACAAAGTCATTTGAAAGCGGTGTTTGAATTTGCCCGAAGCGGCAAACAAACTCAGCCTCGTTGCGCCTGCTGCCGAAAAGGGAGCACCCGGGAAAGCAGGCGCTTGGGTGGCTGGGTTCGGGGGAATTTAGGGGGAATATATGTATTTGGAGGGAAATAAAGGTTACTTGATAATTCAAGTAACCTTTATTGTTTGGGAAAGGAAATTTTGCAAAGGTCTCAGGTATAGAAAATCCTAGTGTTGTTTACACTTTTGCTTTTTTGCTTGAAGACCCATGTTGGGATTTTCGAGTGTTGCCAAGAATGCCGAAAGGCACGGCAAAGCCGCATGGTTCTCGATAATGCTCAAAAATCCTAAAACAATCATTCGGGCAAAAAACAAAAGCTGTTTTGCATAAAAAGTGTAAACAACCCGACAATTTCCTACATTTCAGGCCGTCTGAAATACGATTCAGACGGCCTTGGTCATAAATTTTAACGCTTACTCGATTCCCGCCAATTTATGCGTTTGCACACTTAATTGCCAATGTACAGGCGTATTGGTGCGGCTGTTGAGCAGACCAATTTGGCGGATGGTGTCGTAAATATTCATTACGCCGCTCTGCTCGCAAGGCGATAAATAAAAATGTTTGGCTTGAATCTTGCGCTCGATTTGTTCGCAAAAGGCCAGCACATCACCATCGGCAACAATGCGCACTTCATCAGCTTTCTCAATGCAGCTTTTGGCATACTTATCCGCATAACATGCCTTCGGGCTGGCGGCAACGAAATCAATTTGCGGCGGTGTAGGATTGAGGCCATTGGTTTCCATACACAAATAATAGCCCGCTGCTTTGAGTGCATCGAGCAAGGTATCCAAATGCGGCTGAATGGTTGGTTCACCGCCGGTAATGATGATATTGCGCGCACGGTAGCTTTTCAGACGGCCTAAAATCTCTTGCAGACCCATCATTTCAAAACGCAGGTAATCGGTGTCGCACCACGAACAAGCCAAGTTGCATTTGCCCAAACGGATGAAAACAGCGGGCATACCGGTGTTGCAGCCCTCACCTTGCAGGCTTTCGAATATTTCGACAATGCGGTATTGCGGGTTAACAGACTCAATCGACACCATCATGCACCCTCATATTCGGCGCAGGAAGCCGGTGTTTCCCAGAGCTTGACGCTGCACACCTTCAAACCAGCTTTCTTTAGCCGGGAGAACATTTCCATACTCATGTTTTCCGCAGTAGTGCGGTAATCCAAGCGCAGGGTTTTCATGTTCCAGCCTTCTAATAGAGCAGCGATTTGGCTTTCGCGCTCGTTGCTGCCATCGTAGATAAAGGCATGATCAAACGGGTTGATGATTTCTTGTTTGATAACGGCTTTTAAATCGGTGAAATCCATCACCATGCCGTCTTTGGCACCGCCTTGAATCAAGCTGTCTGAAACGGTGATTTCGAGCTTATAGGTATGGCCATGTAAGTTTTGGCACTTGCCGTCATGGCCATCAAGCATATGGGATGAATCGAAGGAAAAGATTTTGGTGATTTTCATGATGTATTCTTTGAGGCCGTCTGAAACATTCGGACGGCCTTTGTTATAGAGACAATAAGTGTATGTGTTCAGATGGCCTGTTTGCTCGCCAGATACTCCTGCAAACCACGTTCGCGCAACACGCAGCTCGGGCATTCGCCGCAACCGCCGGCCACACCGTTGTAACAGGTATGCGTTTGCTCGCGCACATAATCCAAGTAGCCCAATTCATCAGCCAGCGCCCATGTTTGTGCTTTGGTCAGATACATCAAAGGCGTGTGAATCTGGAAATCATAATCCATCGCCAAATTGAGGGTTACATTCATAGACTTAACAAACACGTCACGGCAATCCGGATAACCGGAAAAATCGGTTTCACACACACCGACAATGATGTGCTTAATGTTTTGCCCTTTGGCGTAAATAGCGGCATACATTAAAAACAAAGCATTACGCCCATCGACAAAAGTATTCGGCATACCGTTGGCAGCCGTCTGAATGGCCGCTCCCTCTTCCATTAAAGCATTATGGGTAATCTGCCGCATTAAGCTTAAATCTAATACGGTTTGCGCAATGCCTAAATCTTGAGCAATCCATTGTGCGCGTTCCAATTCGATTGAATGGCGTTGGCCGTAGCGAAAAGTGATAGTTTGGACATTGTCTCGGCCATACGTTTGAATTGCTTGAAACAGGCAAGTGGTAGAATCTTGGCCACCGGAAAAGATGATCAAGGCTTTTTGATTATGCATATTGATTCCTAGTTTTGGTATCGCGGGAGGGTTACGAACCGCGTGAAAATAATAAGAAAACCGTCTTTTCAGACGGCCTTTGAAATAAATTCATTATAACCGATTTTTCAGACGGCCTTGAGTGTTTTACACCTTGTTCTAATTAAGGCCGTCTGAAAACTAAATAATTTAATACAAAAAAGCCACCCTTTCGAGTGGCTTTTTCATCAGGATATTAACCTTCCAATTTAACTTCTACGCGACGACCTTGAACATCATTGCCTTGTGCAGCAGTAGTGTTTTCAGGTTTACGCAATTCGATATTTTCTGCTTTTACACCTTGAGCTTCAAAAAATGCCCGAACCGCTTGGGCACGTTTTTTAGACAATTCGGCATTTGCTGTAGTGTCACCAGTGCTGTCGGTATAACCGCTTACAATCAGACGTTTACCGTCTTTAGCAGCTTTAACCAAATCCGCCACTACAGTTTCTGCATTAGCAGCTACATCACTTTTACCGGTTGCAAAGAAGAATACTGCGCCATCGTTTGCATTGTAAGTGACTTCAGCAGTGTCCGCAGCCGGTACGGCTTTTTCAGTTGCAGCAGACGTACTGGCAGCAGAAGCAGCCTCAGTTGCGGGAGCGGAAGCTTCGCTAGCAGCCGGAGAAGCCGCAGCAGGCTCTGCTTTTTTCACCGGTGCTTTGCCGTCTTTATTAGACAAGCCCCAAACATAAGCGGTCATGATGTGTAATTTATCTTTATCCAAGAAGTTACCCCATGCCGGCATTTGGTTATGACGACCGTTGGTAATGGTTTCGATAATGGCTTTTTGCGTACCGCCCCACAACCAGGTGTCGTCGGTCAGGTTAGGACCTAAGCCTTGGATACCTTGACCTTTGTCGCCGTGACAAGTGAAGCAGTTAGCAGGCGGACCGCTAAACAAAGCCTGACCGCGAGCAGCACGTTCCTCATCGTATTGGTCTTTACCTTTAGACAAAGACATCACATAATGCGCAACGTCTTTCACACGCTCTTCACCCAATTGCGGCCCCCATGCAGCCATCACGTTGGTACGGCCTTTTTCGATGGTTTCGGAGATTTGCTCCGGTTCGCCGCCCCACAACCAGTCGTGGTCGGTCAGGTTAGGGAAACCTTTAGAACCTTTGGCATCCGAACCGTGACATTGGATACAGTAAGTATCAAACATGTTTTTACCGATTTGTTGTGCTTGCGGATCTTTCGCCACTTTCTCAATCGGCATTTTGGCAAACTTAGCATACAGCGGTTGGTATTGCTCGTTTGCTTTGGCCACTTCTTTTTCGTATTGGTTGTGACTGGTCCAATTCAAGATACCTTTCCAGTCACCTACCCCCGGATACAGCACCAAGTAAACAGCACCGAAAACCCAAGTGAGGACATACAACCAAAACCACCAACGCGGTAACGGATTGTTATATTCTTCAATACCGTCCCATTCATGACCTGTGGTTTGTACTTCTTCGCCTTTTTTCGGCTGTTTCACCACATTTTGCGAGAAAAGCAGCCAAGCCAAACCGATAAAGCTGAGCAGGACAATGGCGGCAATGTATATATTCCAGAAATTACTGGTAAATTGGGATGTTGTGTTCATTCTTTTGCTCCGTGACCACGGATTAACCGGTTATCGCTCGTTTTTATCAGGCGTATCGTCATTATTGTCAAAAATACTACTGGCGGCTTCATCGTAATTTTTCTTATTGTGCCGGTTGAACACAATATAGATGACCAGTATGAAGCTGACAAAAATCAGCAGCGTAAAAAGTGAGCGGACCCAGTTAATATCCATGATGTTACCTTACGTTTTTCAATGCCAAGCCCAAACTTTGCAAGTAGGCAATCACTGCATCCAGCTCAGATTTGTTGGTCAGCATTTCCGGTGCTTTTTGCAATTCTTCATCACTGTAAGGGGTACCTACGGCACGCAATGCTTTCATGCGCGCCACAGTTGCTTCAGCGTCTACCTTGTTGCGTGCCAACCATGGGAATGCCGGCATATTCGATTCAGGAACCACGTCACGCGGATTCTGCAAGTGAATGCGGTGCCATTCATCAGAATAACGGCCGCCGACACGTGCCAAATCAGGACCGGTACGTTTCGAACCCCATTGGAACGGGCGGTCGTAAACAGACTCGCCGGCAACAGAGTAATGGCCGTAACGCTCGGTTTCTGCACGGAAAGGACGAATCATTTGTGAATGGCAGTTGTAACAACCTTCACGCACATAAATATCACGACCTGCCACTTGCAATGCATTATAAGGTTTCACACCCGGAGCAGGCTCGATAACTGCTTTCGTGCCAAACAAAGGCACAACTTCAATCAACAAGCCGAAACTGATTACAATCACAGTGAAAATAATCAGAAAGCCGACTTTTTCTTCAGCTAATTGTTGTAATTTCATTTGGTAGCCTACTTTCTTGTTATTTAGTGGTGGTGTTGAGAAACCGCAGGGATCTCAGCTTCAACAGGTTTGCCACTGATTGCAGTACGGTAAACGTTGTACGCCATGATACACATACCGGTCAAATACATCAGACCACCTACCACACGGATTGCATAATAAGGCATAGTGCGTTTTACAGACTCAACAAATGAGTAGGTCAAAGTACCGTCGTCATTCAACGATCCCCACATCAAACCTTGCATCACACCGGCAATCCACATCGCAGCAATGTACAACACCACGCCGATGGTTGCGATCCAGAAGTGTGTTTCAATCAATTTCACGCTGTGCATTTGGGTTTTACCAAACAGACGCGGAATCAGGTAGTAAATCGAACCGATGGTCACAAAACCTACCCAACCCAAGGCGCCGGCGTGTACGTGTGCAACTGTCCAGTCGGTGTAGTGGCTCAAGGAGTTAACGGTTTTGATCGACATCATCGGACCTTCAAAGGTCGACATACCGTAGAAAGACAGGGAAACGATCAAGAATTTCAAAATCGGATCGGTACGTAGTTTGTCCCACGCGCCAGACAAGGTCATAATACCGTTGATCATACCGCCCCAAGATGGTGCGAACAGAATCAGCGACAAGACCATACCCAAAGATTGTGTCCAGTCAGGCAATGCGGTGTAGTGCAAGTGGTGAGGGCCTGCCCACATATAAGTAAAAATCAATGCCCAGAAGTGAACCACAGACAAACGGTAAGAGTAAACCGGGCGGCCTGCTTGTTTTGGAACGAAGTAGTACATCATGCCCAAGAAGCCCGCGGTCAGGAAGAAACCTACCGCATTATGGCCATACCACCATTGAACCATGGCATCGATGGCACCGGCATATACCGGATAAGATTTCATGAAGCCGGCAGGGATGCTGATGTTGTTCACAATATGCAGTAAGGCAACGGCTAAGATGAAGCCGCCGTAGAACCAGTTAGCCACATAAATGTGTTTTACTTTACGTTTGGCGATGGTACCGAAGAATACGATTGCGTAAGCCACCCATACCAGAGTAATCAGGATATCGATCGGCCATTCCAACTCCGCATATTCTTTACCTTGAGTAAAGCCCATCGGCAAGGTGATGACTGCCGCTACAATGACCGCTTGCCAGCCCCAAAAGGTAAATGATGCCAACCAACCGCCAAACAGGCGGGTATTACAGGTGCGCTGTACGACATAATAAGAAGTGGCAAACAGACCGCAGCCACCGAATGCGAAAATCACTGCATTAGTGTGCAATGGACGCAGACGACCAAAGTGGAACCAAGGTCCGATTTCAGATAAATTAAGAGCCGGCAAGTATAATTGGGCGGCGACAATCACACCGACCAACATACCCACGATGCCCCAAACTACTGTCATGATGGCGAACTGGCGCACCACTTTGTAGTTATAAGTTTGTGTGTCCATGGGAGTCTCCATAAATTATGGGAATTAAAAATTTTTGTTTTACCCGCCCGAATGTTTTCTGCGTTTCCACAAAAAACATTAAGGCAAAGTATAAATTTTTCTAAATTTAACATATATACAAGATTGAGCCAAGCAATATTATATTTCTTCCGCTCAAACCAATACGCAGCTTAAAAAATAAAAAATTTTAATAATCAAATATTTAAATAAAACCCAACTCGATAAACAACATACATTTTTTTCAAGACCCGTTTTTTTAAAGGCTTTTTGATGTAAATTAAATATCAGACACTGTATGCCGACGCTATTCATTAATTTTAACAAACCAAGCAATAGATATGATTAATTACACAATCTCGTTCCGCCCCTTGAGCCATGAATACCAAATTACATTGAGCTTAAATCAAGACAATGATTTACCTATTGAATTCAGCCTGCCCAATTGGGTACCGGGCAGCTATCTGATTCGTGACTTCTCCAGACATATCACGCAATTAAGTGCTTCTTGCAATGGTCATACTGTTGCATTGACGCAATTGACCAAGAATAAATGGCAGGCAAACGGCCGGAAAGGCAAGTGGCAAATTTGCTACACCGTTTATGCGTTTGACTTATCCGTGCGCGGCGCGTTTTTAAGCACAGAACGCGGCTTCTTTGATGGTGCCTGCCTGTTTTTAAAAATCCATGGCTCCGAATCTCTACCGCATGGTGTTACTTTGCAAGATTTTCCCGGCCAATGGCAAATTGCCACTACCCTGCCCCAAAACGCCGCACTTCAATTTCAGACGGCCTCTTATGCCGATTTAATCGACCATCCGGTTGAAATGGGTAAGATTGAATTTCTAGACTTTACCGCCGCCGGTATTCCACACCGCATTGCCTTAAGCGGCTTTTACCGCGATTTTGACCGCCAACGTTTTATCAACGACATTCGCAAAATCTGCGAAACCGAATTGGCAATGTTCCCCGAGCCTACACCGTTTCAAGAATATCTGTTTATGCTGCATATCGGTGACAACATCTACGGCGGCCTCGAACACATCAGCAGCACCGCTCTTTTAGCCGACCGCAACAGCCTGCCGCTGCACAATATAGGCGAAGCCGACGAAGCCTATACCCAACTGCTCGGCCTGTTCAGCCACGAATACTTTCATGCTTGGAATGTAAAGTCGGTTAAGCCCGAAGCATTTGTGCCTTACGACCTCGACCAAGAAAGTTACACCGAGCAGCTGTGGGCATTTGAGGGCATTACGTCTTATTATGATGATTTGTTCCTAGCACGCAGCGGCGTGATTGGCGGCAATGCTTATTTAAATCTGCTCGGCCAAGCGATTACCCGCGTGCAGCACACCAAAGGCCGTCTGAAACAAACATTGGCTGAATCCAGCTTCACCGCATGGAACAAGTTTTACAAACAAGACGAAAACAGCAGCAATGCCATCGTCAGCTATTATCAGAAAGGGGCGTTGGCGGCATTGTGTTTGGATTTGCTGATTCGTCAAAAAAGCAACGGCAGGCATTCATTAGACAGTGTGATGCAACAGCACTACCGCGATTGGGTCAATACAGGGCAAGGCATTCCGGAAAAACACTGGCAAGTGCGTTGCCAACAAATCACCGGTTTGGATTTGCAAGCATTTTTTCAGACGGCCTTATACAGCACCGATGACCTGCCCTTGCAAGAATGCTTGGCACACGTCGGCGTGGCATTGGATTGGCAGCCCATGCCGTACAGTCACGGCGGCTTGGCGGGCGAAACGGTTTGCGTAAAACCGGCCGGCGATTTCGGCGCACGCTTCAAACAAAGCGGCGACGGCGCCACGCTGACGCACGTATTCAACGGCGGCAGTGCGGAAAACGCAGCTTTGTGCCCGCAAGACAAAATCATCGCACTCAACGGCTATGCCTGCACCGACTTGGCCGCACAATGGGCACAATTGGCTGTCGGCGAGCGTGCCACGCTGCACTTTTTCCGCAGCGGCGTGCTGCACCAAACGCACATTACCGTGCAAGCCGTGGAAGCGAATACGGCTTTGTTGAAAATCACCCATCAAGATTTGTTGGATAAATGGTTGTTTAACCGCTAAACTTTCAGACGGCCTTTCATCAGGCCGTCTGAACAATTGACAAAAGGAAGGGAAATCATGGCTATTTTGAAATTGAGCGGACAATTATACGTGTCGCCGCAACTGACCGAACAAGATGCAAAAGATGCCGCACAATTGGGCATCCAAACCGTTATCTGCAACCGCCCCGACGGCGAAGAAGACAATCAGCCATCAATGGCGCAAGTGCAACAATGGCTGTCGGCAGAAGGCATTACGTCTTTCAAACACCAGCCTGTTGCCGCGCCTAATATTTCCGCCGCCGATGTTGCTGCATTTCAAGATCTATTGCAGCACGCCGACCAGCCCGTATTAGCCTATTGCCGCACCGGCACGCGCAGTTCTTTATTGTGGGCTTATCATCAAGTGCAAAACGGTATGCGCGTTGCCGAGGCTAAAGCCGCCGCTGCCGAAGCCGGTGTTGACTTGAGCAATTTTGAAGCGCGTTTACAAACTGCAGCCGAACAAAAATTTTCTTAAATCAAACACATAAAAGGCCGTCTGAAACATTTCAGACGGCCTTTTCATTATCTTTTATAGTGGATTCACTTTAAAATAGGACAAGGCGGTGAGCCGAAGACAGTATAGATAATACGGCCAGGTGAACCAACGCCGTACTAGTTTAAAGTGAATTCACTATAAATCAAAATTCTTGCTGCTTAGCCATCATCACGGCCATATGGACCAAACCGAATACGATGGAAAGCAGCATCAACAACAAAACCGCAGCCATCAACCACAAACTCACATCCAATAAGGTCATGTCTGTTGTACTCCTTCTCCATCAGGCAAGCTTATTTTAATCGGCTAATATTGCAGAATTTTGGCTTTCATACAAACAGGCCGTCTGAAACCTTAGACTAAACACTCAAAATTTTAGTTCAACTATTCTTTCAGGCAGCCTGTTAAACAGATAAGCAGAAATCTTTGCAACGTTTTCAACTGTTATTCTGCTTTGGTTTCCGTGACAAAACCGATTTTGCTGATACCGGCTTCGCGTACCGCACCCAAAGCTTTGTTCACATAATCATATTCCACGGCTTTATCTGCTGCAATGGCTACGATGGCATCTTCATTCGCCGTTTTAGCCTCCTTCAAACGCGCGGCAACTTCTTCAATGGTGATTTTCTTGTCGGAATCGCCACCGATATAATATGCGCCGTCGGCACCAATCGTCACGCGCAAAGGCTCTTTAGGCTGCGCATCTTTTTTCGCCGCCTGTTCGGAAGCGGTCGGCAACTCCAACGGAATCGAATGCGTCAGCACCGGCATGGTAATCATAAATACAATCAGCAACACCAGCATCACATCGACCAAAGGAGTCACGTTGATGTCAGACATCGGCGCATCTTCGTCACCGGAATTCATTGAACCGAATGCCATATGTTAATCCTTCTGATTCAACAGACGAACGTGCAAATCATGCGCGTAAGCGTCTAAGTCTTGAGAAACGGTTTTTTTGCCGCGGTTTAAGAAATTGTAAGCCAACACCGCCGGAATCGCCACAAACAAACCGGCCGCTGTTGCCACCAAGGCTTCGCCAATCGGACCTGCTACGGCAGCGATGCTCATTTGGCCGCTTTCGCTGATGTTAATCAAAGCGTGGTAAATACCCCAAACGGTACCGAACAAACCGATAAAAGGCGCGGTCGCACCAATCGACGCCAAGGCCGTCATGCCGCCGTCAAATTGGCGCATGGCCTGATTCATGCTGGTGCGGATTTGGCCGACTAAGAATTCATTCAGCGGCAATGCGTTGGCCAAGGTTTTGGTGGTGCTTTGGCGATAATTGTCGTACGCACGTACGGCATCAGTGGTCAGCGTGCTGATTGGTGCATCGATATTTCTGACTTTCTGCACAGCATCATTCAGCGTAAACGAATCCATAACCGCTTTTTTGGCGGCGGCATTGCCTGCTTTGGCTTTGCGCAGCTTAATCACGCGCACGATCAAAACGCTCCACGTGACAATACTCATAATGACCATCAATAAAAATACGCTGATTAAGACGTAATCGCCCGATTGAAACACTAATCCTAAATTCATGGTTTTTCCAAAATCAAAATAAATAAATGAAACATTCGGCGGCAGCCTGTTGGGATTCAGGCCACAGCATTACTGCTTTCAGACGGCCTATCCATCTAAGCTGAAGCGTACCGGCACGCGGTAGCTCGTCCATACATTGGTGCTGAAGTGGCCGGATTTGGCGGCATTGCGTGCGGCACGGTCTAAGCGTGACGAACCGCTGCTCTTGGCAACCGATACCGAAGCGACTTTGCCGCCCGGTGCTACCAATACATTCAGCACGACGGTACCCTCTTCACCATTTTCTTGCGATAAAGCAGGATACGGCGGAGTCGGAATCGAGCCGGTGGCTTTTACCGGATTGTCGCGGCTGCTGCCCGGGCCGCTGCCGCCGCCTGTGCCGCTGCCCTCACCGGTGCCGTTTTCACCTTTTTTACCGCCTGAACCGCTGCCGCTGCCTTCTCCGCGGCCATTGCCTTCGCCTTTGGCAGATGATCCGCCTTTACCGCCTTCGCCGCCTGCTTTTTCAGCCGCGTTACCGCCGGCTTTTTCGGCCTGTTTCTCAGCAGGTTTTTCTGCTTTAGTTTCTGGCGCCGGTGCCGGCTCAGGTTTAGGTTCTGGTTTAGGTTCTGGTTTGGGTTCCGGCTTAGGCTCGCGTTTCGGCTTGTTTTTTTCAACCGGTTTCGGTTTTTCTTTAGGTTGCTGAATATCCGCCTCTGCCTTTTTGATGATAACCGGATTAATCTCCGGCCTCGCCTCTTCTACCGGTTTCGGTTTGGGTTTCCGCTCAGGGCGCGGTTTAGGTTTCGGCGGCGGCGGAGGTGGCGGCGCTTGCACCGGCGATGGCGCACCGGCACCTTCCGGTGCGCCATCGCCGCCACCGAAATCTCCTAATTCAACAAACTCGATATGCTCAACATCAACAATGTCGGGCTTATGGGCTTTCCATAATAAAGACATCAATCCAATGTGCAAAAGAGCGACCACGGCAACCACCGTGGGGTTTATCATTCGATCTTTTTTCATAGTATGCGCATGGTAATAGCAATTATTCCTGTTTGCAACTTATTTTTACACAATTCAGTCCGATAGCAGGTTTATTACCATTCAAATAATTACTTTAAAAATCATTAAATTAAAACAGACTGAATATGATATTCATTCTCTTGTCAAGCTAAAACAAACGGCTTTATTTCGGCAATGTATCGGAAATAAAGCCGTTGGAAGAAATATAAAGTTACTGGCATAGCGCCAAATTTTTATGCCGAACCACTGTGCTTAAGCAATGATGTCTAAACTCAGTTCGCCGCATCAATGCGAATAGTACCCGGCTGTGCCACTTTCTCCGGTACATGTTCCAGGTTTTCAGGCAGAGCCGTCGGCATAACCTCTACAGAATCTTGCTCGGGCATGATGTCGATTTTAGGGAAATACAGCAAATCGTAGGTCGGCTTGTTCAACAAATCTTCCAGTGTAAAACCATCAAGGTAGTTGAAAAACGATTTAATCGCACCGCCAAGAATACCGGCCAAGCGGCAAGACGGGGTAATCAGGCAATCATTGTTATTGCCCATGCATTCAACCAGCTGCATAGGTTCCAAATGCCTTATGACGGCGCCGATGTTGATTTTGTCTGCAGTCATAGCCAGCTTTAATCCGCCACCTTTACCGCGGACGCTGGTAAGAAAGCCGCCTTTTACCAAGGCAGTCACCACTTTCATCAAATGGCTTTTAGAAATGCCGTAAGTATCGGCAATAGTGCTAATGTTGACCAACGAGTCATCGTTGATGGCGGTATAGATTAAAACGCGCAATCCGTAATCTGTATGCTGGGTTAGATACATAACGATCTCTGTTCTGAATCGGGTTGTATTTGTTATTTAAAATCAGCCGCTCTAATGAGTCATCATACAATTGGGGCGGTATGTGTTTGACTTTATATAGAATTAAGTTTCATAATATATGAAACTTATAAATTAATCCAGTAAAATCCGACACGAACCGCCGATTATGAAACCATTAAAACGCCATCCTGCACTGATTGAACTCTCGCGCGAACACCATCATTCCCTTTCTTTGTGCGTGCGTATCCTGCGCACGCCGTCTGAAAGCCATCAAGCCGAACTCGAGCCGCATTTTGTTGAATTGGCGCAACATTTTCAGGAAGAAGAAAACCAGCTTGCCCCGCATTGGCCGAATATTGCGCCTGAACTGCGCACGCGTTTTGAAAACGACCACACTAAATTACGCCAAATGATGGCGCAACCCGATTACACCAGCGAAGCATGGAACCAAGAATTCGCCACCACCCTGCGCGACCATGCCCGCTTCGAAGAGCGCGAGCTTTTCCCTGCCGTTGAGCCTTACTTGGACGGTGCAACTGCCTAAACATACGGACAAGGCCGTCTGAAACTTTCAGACGGCCTATCTACACCATTCACCATAATCAATCAAGGAACCACCATGAACGCATTGTTCAAACACCCCGTTTGGGCTATGGCTTTCCGCCCGTTTTATTCACTGGCCGCCCTTTACGGTGCGCTATCGATTTTACTGTGGGGCTTCGGCTATCAAGGCACGCCCGAGCTGCCCGGCTTTTACTGGCACGCACATGAAATGATTTGGGGCTATGCCGGCTTGGTGGTGATTGCGTTCCTGCTCACCGCCGTCGCTACTTGGACCGGCCGGTCGCCGACCCGCGGCGCAGTGTTGGCCGGCCTAACCGCGTTTTGGCTTTCGGCACGCATTTGCGTGTTTATTCCCGGCTGGGGTGCGGCGGCCAGCGGCATTTTCGGCACCATTTTCTTTTGGTATGGTGCGTTGTGCATGGCATTGCCGGTGTTCCGCACCAAAAACAAACGCAACTATGTGGCCGTATTCGCCATTTTCGTGTTGGGCGGCACTCATGTTGCTTTTCACCGCCAACTCAGCCCGTTTGACCCCGCTGCCTTATTGACCGGCCTGCAATCCGGCCTGATTATGGTAGCCGGTTTTATCGGCTTAATCGGCATGCGCATTATCTCGTTTTTCACATCGAAACGCTTGAATATCCCGCAAATCTCCAGCCCGCAATGGGTCGGCCATGCTTCTTTGTGGCTGCCGATGTCGGCCGCCATGCTGATGGCGCACCAAATGCTGTTGCCGCTGGCTGCCCTGTTTTCTTTCACCGCGGGTATCATCAGCTTGGTACAGGTATATCGTTGGTGGCATAACGATGTGTTGAAAGAACCGATGCTGTGGATTTTGTTCGCCGGCTATTTCTTCACCGGATTAGGCTTGATGGCGGTCGGCATTTCCTACTTCGCACCATCGTTCCTGAATTTGGGCGTGCACTTAATCGGCGTGGGCGGCATTGGCGTGTTGACCTTGGGCATGATGGCGCGCACCGCGCTCGGCCACACCGGCAACGCGATCTATCCGCCGCCCAAATCGGTGCCGGTGGCATTTTGGTTAATGATTGCCTCCACCTTGGTGCGCATTTTGGCGACTTTCGTTCACGGCACGGCTTATACCCACAGCATCCGCTTGTCGGCTGCGCTGTTTGCCGCCGCGCTGCTGCTTTACGCGTGGAAATACATTCCCTGGCTGATTCGTCCGCGCGCCGACGGCAGACCGGGTTAAGCGATCTAAACTAAAGGCCGTCTGAAAGTATTTGCTTTCAGACGGCCTTGTTATTTCTTACAACTACTGCCCTTTCAACCACTCATCGCGTGTGTTTTTGGCTTCCTCAAAATAAGTGTACAGCGCCGCTTTGTTCCCGGCTGCCAACAGATGCTCCAACGTATCCAATTGCCGACGGATACCGCCGATTAAATCCTGCAGGCTGTTTTTATTGGCTAAACAAATGTCCGTCCAAATCGCCGGATGGCTGGACGCGATGCGGGTAAAATCACGGAAGCCGGAGGCGGCAAAGCTCAGGTAAGCTCGCCCGTCGGGATGATCGAAAATTTCGTGTACAAAAGCAAAAGCCAACAAATGCGGCATATGCGACACGGCGGCAAAAATGGCATCGTGTTCAGCCGCGCTTAAACGAAACGTTTTCGCCCCCACTGCCTGCCACAGCGATTCAAGCCGCTCAAGGCCGTCTGAATGCTCGTCGCCGTGCGGCGTAATAATCAGCTTTTTATCTTGATAAAGACCGAATTGCGCCGCCAACGCGCCGTGACGGTCGGAACCGGCAATCGGGTGCGCGGCAATACAGCGCGGCAAATGCTCGGGCAGATAAGTGCGGAAGGCTTCGACGGCGATTTGCTTGGTGCTGCCTACATCCGATACCAGCGCATCCGCCCGCAAAAACCGTTTGACGGCCTGACAAATTGCCGGCAGGGTCGATACCGGCGTGGCAATCAACACCAAATCCGCCCCGCCAACGCTCTCGGCATTGATTTCGGTAAACGCGGCATCTATCACGCGCCGCTCCAGCGCGCGGTCAAGGTTTTCACGGTTTAAATCGATGCCTACTACGGTTTCCACCATTCCCAAGCGTTTCAAATCCAACACAAACGAGCCGCCTATCAGCCCGACGCCGATAAGGGTGATTTGTTTGAGGGGGGGGATGGCAGACATGACGGACGGTAACGTGAACAAAAAAACGAGTTTACCTGATTAAGCGTTGATAGTAAAAGGCCGCCTGAAACATGATTAAGTTTCAGACGGCCTGTTGCCAACATTCATCGCCATTGACCGACAAATTCCTGCCAATGCAGTTTATCCTCGGCTTGTTCTTTAAGATAGTTTTTCAAACGTTTCACTTCGACTTCATATTCGTCGCTGTCCAAGGCACCGCTCATCAGGCGGAAGCGAAGATACATCAAATAGGTATTGGCGGCATCGGTTTCGCAATAATCGCGGATGTCTTTCAGACGGCCTTGATAATACGCTTCCCACACTTTGCTGCCGTCCATGCCCAATTTACCGGGGAAACCGCACAGCTTGGCCATGTCGTCCAGCGGCACGTTGGCACGCGGTTGATACAGCGCGAGCAAATCCATCAAATCGCAATGGCGGTTGTGGTAGCGGCTGATGTAGTTGTTCCATTTGAAATCGCGGCTGTCGCCGAAATCGCCCTCGCCCATGTCCCAATAACGTGCGGCGGCTATGCCGTGTATCATGGCGCGATAATGCAATACCGGCAGATCGAAACCGCCGCCGTTCCAGCTCACCAGCTGCGGCGTGTGGTTTTCAATCAACTCGAAAAACTTGGCAATCACCGTTTCTTCTCTGTCATCGATTTCGCCGATGGTACCGACATGGATCTTCTCGCTGCCCCAACGCATACAGCACGAAATCGCCACCACTTGATGCAGATGATGCTGCATAAAATCGCTGCCGTTTTGCGCGCGTCGTTTTTGCCGGGCAAACAACACCACTTCGTCATCCGTCACGCTTTGCGGCAAATCGTAAAGCAGACGGATGCCGTTGACATCGGGAATGGTTTCAATATCAAAAGCGAGTATCGGGGTCATGGCATGTTCCTCGAGTCAGGATACGGACATTGTGACACGAAGCCGCGGATAAAAAAAGAGGCAACCCCCCACAGGATTGCCTCAATACCTCAAATCAGAGATTTACGCTTCACAAACAATACAGGCTCTCGCCTGCGGCTTTATTAATGCAGCTCAACTCTGCATTAATAAACAGTCGTTTCATCGGCAGAAACCGCACCGGCAAAACGCCCGTTAAGGGAACGGGGCGATATTCAGACTTGCTGGCTGAACATCTTGTAACTCAATGTAGCGAAATGTACGCGTTTTTAATGTGCTTGCCAAGTCTTTTTTTGAAAAATTCCCTTTCCCTTCTAAAAATAGTATATTTCCCTAAGAACCAAAGAATCTTAAAATAATTTCTAAAATTTGATTTTAGAAAAATAAAATACCGATTTTTCTAAAAATTTAAAATTTAAAATCTTATCTAAAAAAAATAATATATTTAAATTTAAACTAATTTTTTATAACTTATTGTTTTTAAAAAATATTAAATTTAATATATTAATTAAATATTCGGCTTATATGAAACTTAAATGACACAGATGATTTTACCGTCATTATCCAAATTTTCAGGCTGCTTGATTTCCTTTGGAATAAGGCATACCGCGCTTTTCTTACATACGGCCTTGTATGAATAAATATCAACCCTGCTCGATTAAACAGAAACAAAAAAGGTTCGGCAGCCACCAAACCTTGATTTTTTGTAACTGTATGTAATCAATAAAACCCTGCTTCGCCTTCCGGACGGGTTTTAAACCGCTTGTGCAACCAAAAATACTGCTCGGGAATTTCACGCGCACGCGCTTCAATGAAGTCGTTCATGCGTTGGGTGTCGGCGGCCACATCCTCGCCGGGAAAATGTTCCCACGGCTCGTAAAAACGCAATGTCACGGTATTATCGGCCTCTCGAAACGGTACCGCCGGAATCACTTTGGCTTTGGCCATACCGGCAATGCGGCCCAACCCGGTAATGGTGGCAGTGGGAACACCAAAGAAATCGACAAAAATCGAGTCATTGCGGCCGAAATCCTGATCGGGCAGATACAGAAACGGCGCATCGCTTTTGCGCAAATGCTTGATAATCGCGCGAAGGCCTTCCGTACGGCCAATCAGAAACACATTATCGTAGCGGTGGCGGCCTTTTAAAATCTGCTCGTCTACCGCTTTGTTTTTCTGATGCGAATACATGCTGGTCAGCGGCACATCTTGATTGAGCGTGTACACCGCCATTTCAAACGCGGTAAAGTGCGGATAAAGCAAAATCACTTTTTCGCCCGCAGCCAAAGCATCATCAAGATAATGTTTGTTCTCATAGCGCACCAAGCTGCGCAACCGTTCGGCAGGGGCGTACCAATACAGGCCGTATTCAAACATCAGTTTGGCCATGTGTTGGAAATGGCGTTTCAATACCGCTTCACGCTTTTCATCGTTCCACTCGGGAAAACATTTTTTCAGGTTCACCAGCCCGACTTTACGGCGCGGTTTCACGGCGTAATACGCCAGCCAACCCACCGCATCGGCGATTTTGTGGATCAGCTTGAAAGGCAAAAGCTGCACCAGATACAAAATAAAAAAAGCAAATTTCATTATTCGGACGGCCTGTATGTTAAGTGTGGTTATTATAACAGCAAAGACCGTCTGAAATTTTGCTGCTTTCAGACGGCCTGATTTTTTAGTGAATAGTAATTTTTCAGAGAATCCGGCCTTACCCACCGACAGCCGACGGCTGTTATAGCGGATTCACTATAATTTATTGATATTAATAATTATTGTTTTAATTCATCAATTTATCAAAGCCTTAATTTGCGATTTCCAGACGCTTTCAAACCGTTTGAGTAGCGGTAAAGCACTCGCTGCCCACGCAATCTTCCGGTTTAAGATTACCGCTGGTTTTAAACGGTATCCGGCGGGCATAAATGCCCACCCTACCCGTCGGGCGCGCCGCCTGTATGACTTTTTCACTTCGCCGACCGTATGTTTCACTCGCCCGTATGCTTATCCAATCTTTTCGGACGGCCTCAACCATGAAACCGCCCGCCCTTAATCTGCAAGCCATTGCGGTTGATTTGATTGGCCAAACCATGATTGCGCAGCGCATGGGTGAGCGCCACGGCCAACCCGTCCGCTGCATCGGCTTGCGGCGTACCCGACAACCCCAGCATCTGCACCACCATATGCTGCACCTGTTCTTTCGCCGCCTTGCCCTGCCCGACCACCGCCTGCTTGACCTGCAACGCGGTGTATTCATACACCGGCAAACCACGCAACACCATGGTTGCAATCGCTGCACCACGCGCCTGCCCCAGCATCAGCGTTGCCGCCGGATTAACGTTGACGAATACCTGTTCGATGGCGGTTTGGTTGGGTTGGTACACATCAATGATTTCGTTGATGTGTTCGCAAATCACGCCGATGCGGCCGGCCAGTTCGTCACCGGGAATGGTTTTGATGCAGCCGGAAGCAACGTAGCTGTGTTCGCGGCCATATACGTCAATCACGCCGAAACCGGTTATGCGGCTGCCGGGGTCAATGCCTAAAATGCGGATGGGTTTCTTATTCATTTCATCAAAGCTTGGGAAAATGGGCTGAGACCTTTGCAAAACCTCGGATTTGAGCACAGTTTGAAGCCATAGCAGCACAGAAAGCGCAGGCATATCATGAAGATAGACAAGCTTTCAAGCAGCGTATAACGAAGAAATGTGCCAAAGATGGGGATTTTGAAAAGGTCTCAGACTGTCTGAATCGGTTTCAGACGGCCTTATATTTAAAGCAAACGGTGCTGCAAGGCCGGTAAACGCGTGCGCACGCTGTTCAGACGGCTCGCGTCCAAATCCGCCGCCACCACGCCTTCGCCTTCCGGCAATACCGCCAGCACTTCCCCCCACGGGTCGATAATCATGCTGTGGCCGAAGGTGCGCCGTCCGCTTTCGTGTTTACCACCCTGCGCCGATGCCACGACGTAACATTGGTTTTCCACCGCCCGCGTGCGCAACAGCAATTCCCAATGCGCTTCGCCGGTGGTGTAGGTAAAGGCCGCCGGCAGCAGCAATACGTCAAACGGTGCCTGCATGCGGAAAAATTCAGGGAAACGCAAATCGTAGCATACGCCGGCCGCCACGTTCAGCCCGTCCGCCTGCCAATCGGGCACTTCCTTGCCCGCGGTGATGGTGTCGGCTTCGGCATAGCGTTCGCCCAAACCGGAAAAGCCGAACAAGTGCATTTTGTGGTAATGCATCAAAAGCCGGCCACCGCGGTCATAAGCCAGCATGGTGTTCATCACTTTACCGTCTTCACCGCTGGTTAACGGTATGGTACCGCCGAACAAAATCACCCGGTTTTCACGCGCCGCATCGCTTAAGGCCGTCTGAAATTTGCCTTCGCCCAAGGTTTCGGCGCAGGCGATTTTATCGGTATCCTGCCGACCCATAATCGGCCAGTATTCCGGCAGCAATACCCAATCGGCGCCCTTTTCGGCGGCTTCTTTGACCAAGCGGCGCATGGTTTGGATGTTGGTATCGGGATCTGTGGCGGAAATCATCTGCACAGCGGCAGCGCGGATTGTGCGAACCATATCGTTTCCTTTCAGACGGCCTTTACCTGAACCGTCATTCTTTTACAGCCAAGTCGGTTATACTTGATTCCATCTTATTTTCTTTTGATGCGAAAGGCAATCATGAAATCCGCCGCCTTTGTCTTAACTGCCCTGCTCCTGCCCGTGTTGGCGTGTGCCGAAGTAAAAATCTACGGCCAACTCAAAAGCGGCGTGGAAAGCTCGCGCACCAAAATCAACGGCAAATCCGTTTCCCATACCCAAATTGCCGACCAAGGCAGCCTTATCGGCTTGCGCGGCTCGTATCCGATTGGCAGCAACGGCAACCAAATGACGTGGCAATGGCAACAAGACACACCGACCGCTTCCGATAAATACAACGGCAACAACGGCTCATTACGCCAAGAATGGCGCGAACGCAAACAGCGTGGCGAATCATATATCGGTTTCGGGAAAGAGCGCTGAAATCGAACAGGCCGTCTGAAACCAGTTTTTCAGACGGCCTGTTGATATATAGTCGTTTCAAATAGAAATAAGACAAGGCGACAGCGACCGCCGTGTACATCTAGTACATAAGGAAGCTGGCAACGCTGTATTATTTTTATTTGAAACGACTATAAAACACTGCTAACGCGGCAAGCCCAGCTTCGCTGCAATTTTTTCCCATACCGCTTCTAAAGGAATTGCGCCAAGCAAACGCGTTTTATCATCGGTATTGATACTGTCCGGATGCGGCAATTCGCCGAAATCACCCGCCCAAACTACTTCAGCCTGTTCCGAATACGGCCGCCAACGGCCAACCCATGTCGGGCCGAACAGAGCGACTTGCGGTTTATCCAAGGCCGCCGCAATGTGCATGGGAACCGAATCGACGCCGAAGAACAGTTGCGCGCCGTCAATCGCGGCGGCAAGTTCGCGCAGGTTGAGTTTGCCGCCCATGTCCCACACCCTCACGCCGGCCGGAATGTTCAGACGGCCTAAAATCTCATCCAGCATATTGCGCTCGGCTTCATTGGGCGCGGCGGTAAGCACCACATGGCAGCCGTGGTTGAGCAAAAGCTGTACCACCGCCGCATTTTTACCGTCTTCCCAACATTTAAACAACCAGCGCGAGCCGGGATGCACCAACACATAATTCTCGCCGCGCCAGCCTTGTTCACGCAATTTGTTTTCCCAACTGCGGCGTACTTCGTCACTGACGGTCAGCAGTACTTTCGCTTCGCCGCAATCTTCACGCACCAACAACGGCGGCAACACCGCCAAATGCCGCTCGATAACATGATGGTTTACGTCCAAATCAGGGTTGATAAAATCATGACAAAAACGCCATGCCGCATTATCGCGTTTTCCATAAGCCAAGGCCACACTGCATTCGGCGCAGAATTTGGCAATAAACGCCGTGCGCCATTGGTCGGACAAATTAAATGCCCAATCGTAACAGCGCGCTTTAAGCCGCTTGAATAAATCGGTTTCATGCTTAAGTTGCGCCGTCACCCCTTGCTTTTTCCACGCGCGATCCACACTGAAAATATGTGTAATCTCGGGATTGTCTCGGATAATGTCGGCTGTTTCCTGATACACCAGCATATCGACTTCGCAATCGGGAAAACGCTGTTTGATGGCGGCCACTACCGGCGTGGTCAGCAACACGTCGCCATGATGGCGCAATTTGATGATTAAAATTCTTTTGGGATCAGCGATGGACATAATAAGCTTTCATGAGCTTTCAGACGGCCTGATGAGTTCGGCATAAATTTAAGAATAATTCGCAATTGTAAAACGAATAGAAATTTTAGGGAATGCCCATATGTAAGTAATTCAATTTTAAACAGAGAATGACAATGACACACACCATTTATCTGGCCGGAGGCTGCTTTTGGGGCGTCGAAGCCTATTTCCGCCGCATCCACGGTGTCTTGGAAGCCGTATCGGGCTATGCCAACGGCCGTACCGACAACCCTTCTTACGAAGACGTTTGCCACCGCAACACCGGCCATGCCGAAGTGGTGAAAGTCGTGTTTGACGACGAAAAAATCAGCTTGGACAATGTGTTGCAATACTATTTCCGCATCATCGACCCGACCTTGCTCAACCGCCAGGGTAACGATGTCGGCGAGCAATACCGCACCGGCATTTATTATACCAAGCCGGACGATGAAGCAGTCATCCGCGCCGCCTTGGCCGCCGAGCAGCAAAAACACACCGCGCCGATTGTGGTGGAATGCGGGCCTTTGCAGCATTTCTATCCTGCCGAAGACTACCATCAAGATTACTTGGGCAAAAATCCTAACGGTTATTGCCACATCGACATCCGTTTGGCGCACAAACCCTTATCCGCCGCTCATGCCACCCCGCGCGTATTCGGCAGGCCGTCTGAAACCGAAATCCGGGCAAAATTGAGCGGGGAAGAATATTACGTCACCCAACAAAGCGGCACCGAACGCCCGTTTTCCCACGCTTACGACCATTTGTTCGATCCGGGCATTTATGTCGACATTGTCAGCGGCGAACCTTTGTTCAGCTCCGCCGACAAATTCGATTCCGGCTGCGGCTGGCCGAGCTTTGCCAAACCGATCGCACGCGAACACATCACCGCGCTGGAAGACTTGAGTCATGACATGCGCCGAATCGAAGTGCGCAGCAAAGCAGCCGATTCGCATTTGGGCCACGTTTTCCCCGACGGCCCGCAAGCACTCGGCGGTCTGCGCTTTTGTATCAACGGCGCCAGCCTGCGTTTTATTCCGTTGGACAAAATGGATGAAGAAGGTTACGGCGAATGGAAATATTTGGTCGAGGCCGTCTGAAACCTTTTTTCATATTTAATTTTTTCATATTTAAAGCCAGGCCGGGACTTTTACAAAACCCCGGATTTGAGTGCAGTTCCAAGCCAGAGCAGCACGGAAAGCGAAGAGATATATAAAGACAGGCAAACTTTCGGGCGCATAACGCCAAAGATGGAGATTTTGCGAAGGTCTCAAGCCGTCTGAACATTCAGACGGCCTTTACTCATATCAAGCCTTAATCCTGATTCGGGTGAATCAATATAGTGGATTCACTTTAAAAATAGGACAAGGCGGCGAGCCGAAGACAGTATCGGTAATACGGCTGGGCGAGCCAACGCCGTACTATTTTAAAGTGGATTCACTATGCATCAATCCGCTCGTTAATCTCCAACCACATTACAGCAAACCCGGTTGGCCCAGCGCAGGATCGGTCTCGCGGGCGGCTTGTGCATCGGCAACGGTCATGCCCAAGGCTTTGGCAACGCCTTCGCCGTAAGCAGGGTCACACATGAAGCAGTTGCGGATGTGGCGGTGTTTGATGAAATCTGCCGCATCACCCATGGCCGCAGCGGTGTTGTCAAACAAAGCTTGTTTTTGCATATCGTTCATCAGGTTGAACAACGCGCGCGGTTGGCTGAAGTAATCCGCATCATCTTCACGGAAATTCCAGTAATCAGCATCACCGTTGATTTTCAAAGGCGGCTCGGAAAATTCAGGCTGCTCCTGCCACAGGCCGTAGCTGTTTGGCTCGTAGTTTTTCAAGCTGCCATAGTTGCCGTCAACGCGGTTCAAACCGTCGCGGGCATTGCTGTGTACCGGACAACGCGGCGCATTGACCGGAATTTGATTGCGGTTTACACCCAAGCGGTAACGCCCGGCATCGGCATAGTTAAACAAACGCGCTTGCAGCATTTTATCCGGCGATGCGCTGATGCCCGGCACCAGATTGCTCGGCGCAAAAGCAGCTTGTTCGACATCGGCAAAGTAGTTTTCCGGATTTTTGTTTAATTCAAACTCACCCACTTCAATCAGCGGATAATCACCTTTCGGCCATACTTTGGTCAAATCAAACGGATGGTAAGGCACTTTTTCGGCATCGGCTTCCGGCATGATTTGCACGTACATTTTCCATTTCGGAAACTCGCCGCGCTCAATCGCTTCATACAGGTCGCGTTGGTTGCTTTCACGGTCTTTCGCAATCACCGCTTCGGCTTGGGCATCGGTCAGATTTTCAATGCCTTGCTGAGTGCAAAAGTGGAATTTCACCCAGAAACGTTCGCCTTCTTTGTTCCAGAAGCTATAAGTGTGCGAACCGAAACCGTGCATGTGGCGGTAAGAACGTGGAATACCGCGATCCGACATCACGATGGTTATTTGATGGAAGGCTTCCGGCAGCAATGTCCACCAGTCCCAATTATTGTTCGGGCTGCGCAGATTGGTGCGCGGGTCGCGTTTTACCACCTTATTCAAATCCGGAAATTTACGCGGGTCGCGTACAAAGAACACCGGCGTGTTGTTACCGACCATGTCCCAGTTGCCTTCGTCAGTGTAAAACTTCAAGGCAAAACCACGAATATCGCGCTCAGCATCGGCCGCACCGCGCTCACCGGCCACGGTAGAAAAGCGAGCAAACATTTCGGTTTTTTTGCCGACTTCGCTAAAAATCGATGCACGGGTATAGCGAGTGATGTCGTTAGTAACGGTAAAAGTACCGAATGCACCGCTGCCCTTCGCGTGCATACGACGCTCAGGAATCACTTCGCGCACAAAATCACCCAATTTTTCATTGAGCCACAAATCTTGCGACAGTAAAGGACCGCGCGGACCGGCGGTCAGGCTGTTTTGGTTATCGGCAACCGGCGCACCGTTGCTCATGGTCAAGTGGTTTACAGGGCATTTATTCATGGTGTTGCTCCTTGGTATTAGTTAAATGGAAATCTTTAAAGCAGGCTTAGTTTAAGCTGCTTCGATGATTTTTATTATCATGGTCGGAGATGACTGCCGCCAGATGCTGTTTGTTTGCTATGACGAAACAGACTATACATGAAGATTTTAGCTATTAAAACTATGGAATCGATTATAGTTTACTATTTTAAATCTAAATCTTAATCTTAGTATCTTTAAACTATTAACATTCTGCCGAAACAGCCATCTGTCCTGATTTATGCAGTTTGACATAAAGCGCGGCCAACAGTGGAATTTTTACGAAAAATTAAATCAAATGAAGAAGATAACCAGCCAAATAAACTATTTATTCTATTTTAAATACAATCATTTAATCTCGTTCTGATTATCATGCCCCACACTATTAACGGATTCAGGCGGCCTATCAACCGCCAAAAAATTAACGTAATAATTATAGTGAATCCACTATACATTTTGACTGGTTTGATTCGATGTCATCAATATCATACAAAAAGGCCGTCTGAAACACAGTTTCAGACGGCCTTTGAATACATTCATTTAATTAAGCGTCAATATTTTGCGCAATCAGGGCATTGTTTTCGATAAACGCGCGACGCGGTTCGACTTCATCTCCCATCAAGGTCACGAACACTTCATCCGCCGCAATGGCATCTTCAATGCGCACTTTCAGCAAACGGCGCACGTTCGGATCCATGGTGGTTTCCCACAATTGCTCGGGATTCATCTCGCCCAAGCCTTTGTATCGCTGAATGCTCATGCCTTTTTGTGCGGCGCTCATCAAGATATTCAAGGCTTCCTCGAAGCCGGCAACCGGCTGCTCGTTATCGCCTTTCACCAAAACCGCTTCTTTACCAATCAAACCATCCAACATTTCAGCGGTTTGCACGATGGTTTGATACGGCTTGCTGCTCAAAAATTTCGGCTCGATGTAGCTGATGGCAACGTTGCCGTGTAATTGGCGGGTAATCTTGATGAAATGGCTGCCTTCTTGATGACCTTCGATGCGCTGTAGTGCGATTTCCTGATCTTTGAGCAGGCCGCTTAGCTCGGCAATGCCTTTGTCGGTGCTTTCTGCCGTCGATAAATCCACTGGTTTGGCATGAAGCATGGCATTCAATACCAAGCTGTCAATCACACGGCTTTCTTGTTCAATCACGGCTTTAGCCAACAAGAATTGCTTGGCGATTTGCGCTAATTCTTCACCTTCTATGGTATGGCCGTCTGAAACCAATTTGGCTTTATCGACTGCCAAGCCCAGCAACCATTGATCTTTTTCAAATTCATCTTTCAAATAACGCTCTTGCTTGCCGTATTTGGCTTTGTACAAAGGCGGCTGGGCGATATAAATATAACCTCGTTCCACCAATTCAGGCATTTGGCGGTAGAAGAAGGTCAACAACAGCGTGCGGATGTGCGCGCCGTCCACGTCGGCATCGGTCATGATGATGATGCGGTGATAGCGCAGTTTTTCCGGATTGAATTCTTCCTTGCCGATACCGGCACCCAAAGCGGTAATCAGCGTCGCCACTTCTTGACTGGCCAGCATTTTTTCAAAACGTGCCTTTTCCACGTTGAGAATTTTACCCTTCAGCGGCAAAATCGCTTGGAATTTGCGATCGCGGCCTTGTTTGGCGGAACCGCCCGCCGAATCGCCCTCGACCAGATACAGTTCTGACAAAGCCGGGTCTTTTTCCTGACAGTCGGCCAATTTACCCGGCAAGCCCAAACCGTCCATCACGCCTTTGCGGCGGGTGATTTCGCGGGCTTTGCGGGCGGCTTCGCGCGCGCGCGCGGCATCAACGATTTTGCCGGTGATGATTTTGGCTTCGTTCGGGTTTTCTTCCAAGAATTCGGTCAAGGCTTGGTTGATGACTTCGTTCACCACCGGACCGATTTCGCTCGACACCAGTTTGTCTTTGGTTTGCGATGAGAATTTCGGGTCGGGTAATTTTACCGACAACACGCAGGTCAAGCCTTCGCGCATGTCGTCGCCGGCGGTTTCGACTTTGGCTTTTTTCGCCACTTCGTTGGCTTCAATGTAGGCATTCAAAGTGCGCGTCATCACGCCGCGCAAGGCCGCCAAATGGGTGCCGCCGTCGCGTTGCGGGATATTGTTGGTGAAACATTGCACCGATTCTTGGTAGCTGTCGTTCCACTGCATGGCGCATTCCACGCTCATGCCGTCTTTTTCACCGGCGGCATAGAAGATTTTTTCGTGCAACGGTGTTTTTTTGCGGTTCATGTATTGCACGAAACCGGCCACGCCGCCGCTCAGAGCGAAGCTCTCGTGTTTGCCGTCGCGCTCGTCGGTCAATTCAATGTCGACGCCGTTATTCAGGAACGACAATTCGCGGATACGTTTGGCCAAAATATCGAAGCTGTATTCGACATTGCCGAAGGTCTCTTCGCTGGCACGGAAGCGCACGGTGGTGCCTTTTTTATCCGACCCGCCCAATTCGGCCAACGGTTTCTCCGCAGCGCCGTTTACGAATTTTACAAAATGCTCTTTACCGTCACGGTAAATCGTCAATGCCACCCAATCGGACAAGGCATTCACCACCGACACGCCCACGCCATGCAGGCCGCCGGAAATTTTGTAACTGTTGTTGTCAAACTTACCGCCCGCGTGCAATACGGTCATGATGACTTCGGCGGCCGAGCGGCCTTCTTTCGGGTGTATGCCGGTCGGCATGCCGCGGCCGTTGTCGGAAACGCTGACGGAATTGTCGGCGTGGATAGTGACGGTGATTTTGTCGCAATGACCGGCCAAGGCTTCGTCGATCGCATTGTCGAGCACTTCAAATACCATGTGATGCAGGCCGCTGCCGTCCTGCGTATCGCCGATGTACATACCCGGGCGTTTGCGCACCGCTTCCAAGCCTTCTAAGACTTGAATACTGTCTGCGCCGTATTCTTCGTGTTTTTGGTCGGTCATAATCTTTATCTTTTTGAAACTAAATAGAAAAACAGGCCGTCTGAATGCTTTTTCAAACGCGTGCCGGAGTGGAGGAAAACGATGTCGGCCAAACCTGCAACGCAACGGCAAATAACATGTCATTATACCTGATTTTGTTGGATATTTCAGCCTTTACGTATGCAAATCTTTCATGAAAAATGCCGTCTGAAAACAGTTTCAGACGGCATAATCATTGCGGCAAGGCCGGCGCTTTTCAGACGGCCTTGCCGATATATTTTCGTCAAATGCGCATCGGCATCACAATGTATTTGAAGTCCGGATTATTCGGCATGGTAAACAAGGTCGAATGGTTGGCATCGCCGAAAGCAAGCTGCATATCGTCTGAATGGATGTTGCGCAATACGTCCATCAAATAGCCGATGTTGAAGCCCACTTCCAATTCGCCGCCTTGATAAGCGATTTCCAGTTCCTCACGCGCTTCTTCCTGCTCGTTGTTGGAACACACCACGCTCAGCAGGCCCGGTTGTAAAAATAAACGTGCGCCACGGAATTTTTCATTGGCCAAAATCGAAGCACGCTCCAGCGCGCCCAGCAATTCGGTGCGCGATACCAAAAAGATTTTATCGTTGTCCAACGGAATCACGCGGTTGAAATCGGGGAATTTGCCGTCGATGACCTTGCTCACAATTACGGTATCGTTGCAGCGGAAACGTACTTGGTTATTCAACAGTTCCACGCTGACGGCCTCACCCGGATGGTTCAGCAGCTTAAACAATTCCAATACGGTTTTGCGCGGCAGAATCACTTCGGCTTTCGGCAATTCTGCTTCAATGGCGGTGGCGGAATACGCCAAACGGTGGCCGTCGGTCGCCACCAAACGCAATTGATTGCCCTCCACCTGCATCAGCAAGCCGTTGAGGTAATAGCGGATGTCTTGCACCGCCATGCTGTATTGCACTTGCGACAACATGTTTTTAAAGGTGTCCTGCGTCAGCGCAAAAGCCGCGCTCACGTCCTCTCCCACGCTCATCAACGGAAAGTCCTCCGCAGGCAGGGTTTGCAGCGCGAAACGCGATTTACCCGCTTTCAAGGTCAGACGGTTATCCGCCCAATCCAGCGACACGATGGCGCTATCCGGCAGCGCGCGCAGAATGTCTTGGAATTTTTTGGCGTTGGTGGTGATGCGGAAATCCCCCGCTTGGCTTTCCGGGCCGTGGGTGTTGATTTGGATTTCCAAGTCGGTCGCCAAGATATTGGTTTGACCGTTGCTGCTTTCGATTAACACGTTAGACAGAATCGGCAAGGTATGGCGGCGTTCCACAATACCGGTAACGGCTTGCAGCGGCTTGAGAATGCTGTCGCGGTCGGCTTGCAAAATTAACATGGGAAAGTCCTTTGGATTTTGTTTGGTTTTGTCGGTTTTCGGTTTCAGACGGCCTGATACAGTGGCTTCACTTTAAAACAGGACAAGGCGGCGAGCAGAAGACAGTATAAATAATACGGCCAGGCGAACCAACGCCGTACTATTTTAAAGTGGATTTACTATATTTATCAGGCCGTCTGAACATCAGTTCTGAATCATAATCAGTAGTTTTTCATAATCCTGCGCCAATTCGGGATCCTCTTCGCGCAGTTTTGCGACCGCCTTCACGCCGTGCATCACAGTGGTATGGTCGCGACCGCCGAAAACATCGCCGATGGACGGCAGGCTTAAATTGGTGAGTTCTTTAGTCAAACTCATCGCCACTTGGCGCGGGCGGGCAATATTGCGCGTGCGTTTTTTGCCCAGGATATCACTGATTTTAATGCGGTAATATTTGGCAGTGGCATCGATAATCAAATCGGCGGTAATTACTTTATGACGCACGGCGATGATGTCTTGCAGCGCATCTCGTGCCAAATCGATGTCAATCGGCTTATTCATAAAGCGGCTGCTGGCGCTGACACGGTTGAACGCGCCTTCCAATTCACGCACATTCGAGCGAATCAGGTTGGCAATGAAAAACGCCGCTTCTTCGGTCAGGTTTACGCCTGCGGATTCGGCTTTTTTCTGCAAAATCGCCACGCGCATTTCCAATTCGGGCGGCTCGAGTTCCAGTGTCAACCCCCATGAGAAGCGTGACTTCAGGCGGTCGTCCATATCTTCGATTTTGGCCGGCAATACATCACAAGTTAAGATTAACTGTTTCTTTTCATTATGGAAATGGTTATACAGATAGAAGAACTCTTCCATCGTGCGGTCTTTGCCTTTGATGAACTGAATATCGTCGATAATCAGCAAATCGTATTGTTTGTATTGCTGTTTGAACACATCATAACCATTGGAACGCACGGCGCTCATAAAGCTGCGGATGTAATCATCGGAATGCATATAACGCACTTTGGCATCGGGCTTGTTTTTCAGCAATTCGTTACCAATAGCCTGCACCAAGTGGGTTTTACCCAAGCCTGTGCTTCCGTATAGGAAAAACGGGTTATAACTTTGTCCCGGATTTTCTGCAATTGACTGCGCTGCGGCAGCGGCAATGCGGTTGCCCTTACCTTCGACCAAGGTGTCAAACGTGTAATCCGACGATAAATTGGTCGCCTGATAACGCGCTTCTTCTGCCTCACGCTGCACTTCCTGCTTGATTTTACCGGGCGCGGGTTTGTCTTCTGCCGCTTCCGGTGCGGCTTTGCTTTCCGGTAGGGTTTTCAAACGTTCGGCCAAAATATCGGCAGCGGATTTTTTCGGTATCGGCTTGGCCGTGTGTTCAGACGGCATAGCCAAATCGGTTTGCGCGGTTTCAGCAATCGTTGCTTGCGAAGGCGCTTCTGCCGCCTGTACTTCCTGATTCTCTGCCGCAGGCGCATCCTGTTGTGCCGCCATGTCATAGCTTTGCCCTGCACCGACTTTAAACACCAGCGCCCCCTGCTGTGGCGCCAATTGCGCACAAACGGCATCAATCTTAGCGGCAAACCGGTTTTTCAACATATTGACGGCAAACTGATTTTTGCCATACACCACCCACACGCCGCCTTCCTCGCCCACGGTCAACGGTGCAATCCATTGCTGGAATTGTTGCGCGGGTAAGGTCAGGTTCAGACTCAAAAGGCACTGCGGCCAAAATTCAGCTAAGGTCATGGAATGGCTCAAATCGTAAAACGTTTGGGAAAACAAAGGCAGGAAAACAGCAAAGGCCGTCTGAAAATAAAAGAAACAGCTTGATGACACACTGTTTTTCAGACGGCCTGAAATCTATGTAAGCATATACAGATTCAGCGATTATACTGAATTTTATCCACAACCGCATCAATTTTTTATCCACAA